>JBDRIH010000103.1:0-19082 GCA_043816025.1 Candidatus Omnitrophota bacterium | reverse complement strand
GATTTTTTCGTATTTCTTCTAACCCTTTTTTGTTCCTCGCCCCCCCCAATAATGTTGGGTGAGATGGCCTTTTTTATCTGGCGTTTTTGTGGTACCTTTGTTACCCTCCCAAAGAAATTCGGCGAATCCCATGAAGCCCTTTGGCGAAGCCAAAGGGGGCGAAGGCGGCATTTTCCAATAAATGCCGGCCGAAGCCCCGAATTTCAAAAGTGGTGGGCGATACTGGGATCGAACCAGTGACCTCCACGATGTCAACGTGGCGCTCTAACCATCTGAGCTAACCGCCCCAAAATTCCCTAGTGGTGGGCAAGGAGGGGGTCGAACCCTCATGGTTTATTCAACCGAAGGATTTTAAGTCCTTTGCGTCTGCCAGTTCCGCCACTCGCCCACCCCTTACACTACCAAAGAACCATTCTGACGGCCGAAGCCCCAGAATTCTCTAGTGGAGGCGCGGACCGGAGTCGCACCGGTGTACGCGGTTTTGCAGACCGCTGCCTAGCTACTCGGCCACCGCGCCAAAAATATGCTCTTTTCTTTTGTAACTGTATTCAATATTTCTGGTTATAGCAAACAGATAAATTATCATAATAAATTAAAAATGTCAATCGACCTCTTCCTTCCAAACTACCGCCCCGTTAACATAAAGTATGTTCCCTCCTCCCTGCGGGTGGTTGTCCGCCTTATCACGCACAAGAGGGAGTAGCGACGGGTCTTTTATCGAAAGTCCGTCCGTATATACATAGTCCGGAGATTCTGGCGTCCCTATATTCTTACTCGCAGGGCAGTCCAACAGCTGCTGATCGGCCAGATATTGTTCGTCATAAAGCGTCTTAAGCGACGCGGGGAAGTTTCCGTTATGTTCCCGGGCATATATATATATCGCCAGTCCTATGTTTTGCAGATTATTGGCGCACACAATTTTTTCGGTCCTTTTGCTGCTGTAGCGGATAAACGGCGTCATGAGGGCTGCCACGATGATCACTATCACAAAAACTACCAGCAGCTCGCTTAGCGTAAAACCCTTTTCTCCCATGCCGCGCCTTTTCATTTCAACAGTTTCCCCACCTCTTCTATTATTATACCCGCCATCTGTGTCTTGTTCATATCCTTAAGCTCCCTGAGGTTACCCTTGGCGTCTATTATCGTGTATTGTGTCGCGCCGGGGCCGAACGGATCCGTTTCGGTGCTTTTTGTGTTTACTATGATCAGGTCCAGATTTTTTTTTTCTTAGTTTTTTCTTGGCGTTCTGAATGGGGTTTTCCGTCTCAAGCGCGAAACCCACCTTCACAAGGTTTTTCTCCCGAACCGCTTCCAACAGGATATCCGGATTTCTTATAAGTTTGAGGGTCAAAGTTTCCCGTTTCTTGATCTTTTGGGGCGCTTCTTTCTCGGGCCTGAAATCACAGACCGCCGCCGTCATGATCAGGCAATCGTACCCTCCTATCCGTTCCGACACCGCGTCTCTCATCTGGCGCGCTGTTTGCACGTTCACCCTTTCCACTCCCTTAGGAGAAGATAAATGCACGGGGCCGCTTACAAGGCATACGTCAAACCCCTTTTTCCGGGCCTCGGCGGCTATTGCAAATCCCATTGTCCCGGTGGAACGGTTGGAAAAAAATCTGATAGGATCCAGAGGCTCTATGGTAGGTCCTGCGGTTACCAGGAGTTTGCCGAGGGAGGAACCTTGTTTCGTCCTTTTCAGCTTATCTCGCACTGTGCGCACCTGCTTCATGTTGCTAAAATCTTTTCCGCTTCTTCGACTATTTTTTCCAGCGGCGCCAGGTGCCCTATTCCTTCTCTCCCGCACGCCAGGTGCCCTATTACGGGATCGATAAAATGATATCCTTTTTCCCTAAGATACTTTATCTTTTCCTGAACGATCGCGTTGTTAAACATTTTATCGTTCATGGCCGGCGCAAAAACCACGGGACAGTCCGAAGCACATACGGTGCAGCTCAGTATGTCGTCGCATATGCCGGCGGCCACCTTACCGATCATGTCCGCGGTCGCGGGTGCGATCAGGATCAGGTCCGCTTCGTCGGCCAGGGAAGTGTGCGCGGGATCCCTGTTTTCGGGCAGGCGGAACATATCGTCGATTACTTTTTTTCCCGTAAGTATCTCCAGCGTCAGCGGCGTGACAAACCATTTGGCGTCAGCGGACATGGCGCATCGCACTGAATGTCCTTTCTTCCGCAAGAGGCCTATAAGGTCGCACGCTTTGAAGCTGGCGATACTGCCGGTAACCCCCAGAAGTATGTTCTTTCCCATATCTCTTTACCCCGTGACCAGTTTCATCCGGACCTTCCCCTCGGAGATCTCTCTGATTGCTATGGTGGTAACCTTCTCGCCGGGTTCCGCTTCTACCAGCTTTCTCATGCCGCTGTTAAGCTCCATCGCCCTTAGCGCCGCTACGTTGCACAGTTTGTAAATACTGCCGGTTTTCGCTATCAATTCGTCCCGTGAAATTTCTTTCATAGTTTCCACCCTTTTTTATGTTATTTGTTTCTGCTTTTTCTTTCGGTCTTTATAATAGCCTTTAGCTCTTCTACCGCCTCTTCCAAATCTTTGTTGACGATCAGGTAATCATATTCATCCGCGGCCGCGATTTCTCGCGGGGATTCTTTCAGCCGCAGACAGATCTCTTGGTCCTGATCGGTGTCTCTCGCTTTGAGCCTCGTCGCCAGCTCCTCAGCCGACGGAGGCATGATAAAAACGCTTATGCTTTCCGGAAAATTTTCTTTGACCGCCCGGGCACCCTTAACGTCTATGCTCAGGATTATATCCGCGCCCTTTTCAACCGCTTCCTGGAACTGTCCCTTGGAAGTGCCGTAATAATTGCCGAAGTTTTCTTCCCATTCAAGGAATTCCCCTTTTTCGATTTTGTCCTTGAACTGCTCTGGGGAGATGAACGCGTAATCTTCTCTGTCTTTTTCCCCTTCTCTCGGCTGCCTCGTCGTGTACGATATGGACCTCTTTACCTCGGGCATCTTTGCCATCAACCGACTTATAATCGTTGTTTTTCCGCTGCCGGATGGCGCGGAAACAATGACTATGAGAGGCTCCTTCTTTCGGGTCATATCTTATTCTATGTTCCTGATCTGCTCGCGTATTTTCTCTATTTCGCTTTTCAGTTCGATAACGGCTTTGGATATCCTGAAATCGCTCGACTTTGCTCCTATGGTATTCGCCTCCCTTTGCATCTCCTGGGCGATAAAATCCAGTTTTTTCCCCACATCTGTTTTTACTTTTTTCGTGGCGTCTTTATACTCGGTCACGTGCCCCTCAAGGCGGGTAACCTCCTCCGCCACGTCACAGTTCTTGGCGAATAAAGCGACTTCGGTTTCCAGGCGGCCTTTGTCCAGCTCCGCATTTTCCGCAATCTTCCGGATGGATTTGACCAGTTTTTCGCGATAGTCGGAAACACTTTGTTTTTCGTATTTTTTTATCACCCGGATGCTTTCCTTGATGCTGCGCAGGCGACTGTTGAAGTCCACGGCCAGACGCTGTCCCTCTTTTTGTCTGTAAGCGACCAATCGCTTGAGCGCCTTTGTCGTCGCATTTTTGATATACGGCCAGATCTCATCTTCTTTTCTCTCGGCGCTGCTTTCAGTGACACCGGGAAAGGTTATTAGATCCTGTATCTGCAAGCGTCCTTCGATGCCAAGATTTTTCTGCATCTTCTTGATTTTTGTGAGGTATTCCCGGGCAACGTCCTCATTTACTTCTATTTTTTGGAGGTTTTTCTGCCTGTCCGCGCTCTCCCTTGTTATCCGCACAAAGACTTTACCTCTGAACACCTTGCCCTCAAAGACCTTGTTCATCCTCTCCTCTAAAAGAAAAAACCCGTTAAACGGGTTGCAGGTGACGCTCAGGGTTTTATGGTTCAGGGTTTTGATCTCTACCGTTATCTTTCCGTAGGGGCATTTCTGCTCGCCTTTTCCAAACCCGGTCATTGATTTTATCATAATTTTCTGCCTTGGCTTCAGGCCCACTTCCTCCTTTTTTGCGTTTCTTCGGCTTCGATCGTAGGGTATATATCGACTATTATCTCTTCCGGTTCAAACCAGAGTTTTATTTCTCTTTCGGCGTCTATTCTATTGGCAGACGCGTGGATGGCGTTCTCGTAAACCCCCTTAGTGGTTATCCTGCCGTAAGCGCCTCTTATCGAAACGGAGTCCGCTTCCTCCGGATTGGTCTGGCCGCATATCTCCCTCACCTTTTCTATGGAATCCTCGCCCCAGTATACAAGTGCCATGACTTTCTTTTTATGGTATTCTCCCATGATGTACATTATCAGATCCTCGAAAAAGGGTTTGTCCTTCAAATGCTGATAATGTTCTTCGGCAAGCTCGCGCGACACCTTTACTATTTTCGCCCCGACAATATCAAGTTTTGTCTCCGAGAGCCTCGTGAGGATATTCCCGGTCAGGGGATTTTTTCAATCCGTCCGGTTTTATTAATACAAGCGTCTGATCCGTTGTCTCCAAACTTCCTCCTATAATTAAAAGTATTTATAATTATAGTGCCGCACCATTATTTTAACAACTAAAAAATAACAATGAACTCCCCACGCGGTTTATTTTTCGAAAAATGCTCCAGGTGACAGCTGGCTTTGTCCCTTTTGACTTCTTCGAACTTTTTGGTTATCTCCCGCGCCAGGACGACTTCCCGATCGCCGAAGATATCCCGAAAATCCGTCAGAAATTTTACTATCCTGTGCGGGGATTCATAAATTATTACCGTTCTTTCCTCGCGCTTCAGGCCTTCCAGCTGTTTGCGCCTGCGCGCCGCCTTGTTCGAAAGAAACCCTTCAAAAACAAATTTATGCGTCGGTCTGCCGGAGAGAACCAGCGCGGCCACAAGCGCCGTGGGGCCGGGGACCGCAACCAGAGAAATGCCGCTTTTTATGCATTCGTTTATCAGCACGCTTCCGGGGTCGGAAATGCCAGGCGTGCCGGAATCGGAGACCAGGGCGACGTTTTTACCGTCAAGTAACTCCCTGATAATCTGCGGGGTTTTTCTCTCCAAATTATATGAGTGAAAACTGGTGGCCTTTGCCTTGATCCCGTAAGCGTCAAACAGGATCTTCGCCCTGCGGGTGTCCTCTGCCGCCACGAGATCCGCTTCCTTCAGAATCCGTATGGCCCTGAGCGTTATGTCCTCAAGATTTCCTATCGGCGTACTGACGATGTAGAGAGTTCCTGTTCTCATCTGGTTCGCCCTTACTTCGGAAGGGCCGTCATGGCGAATACCATGACGAACAGGGCCACTGTCTCGATGACCCCGAGGACCATTATGTAATTACCAAACCCCTTGCCGGTTTCGCCCAGGGCGTCCGCCGCGCTCGCGCCGGCCTTCCCCTGCATCCAGGCCGAAGCCCCTATCGCCAGCCCCGCGGCCATACCCAGCGCCATCTGAAAGGGATATGTTTCTGGGGCAAGGTTGGCACTTTTTATGGCGTTCCTCAATATCATCCCGTAAATAGTCTGAGACAAAGGCGCCCCGACAAAAGCGATGAGGATAAAAGGCGCGACCTTGTTCTGCATAAAGGCCCTTTTCCATGCCCCGACAGCGGCCATACCCGCGACCCCAGTGCCCAGAGCCGATCCGATAGCCGCGAAAGCCAGTGAAAATCCCATATCACCTAAACCTGATACCATAATCTCCTCCTTATTATTTTTCACAGAATGGTTCGTATTCTTTACCGGACCACTGCATACCTAAATGGCTAGAAAATTCAAGCATGTTGAGCCTTATCCCGTGTACGATAACCGCCATAAAACCCAGAAGGATGTTAAGCGTGTGCCCCAGAAACAGGATTATCGCCGCGGTCAGCCCCCCGATCACGCTTTCTACTCCGCCGGCCAGCGCCATATTATTAAAACTTTCCGCGACGACGACCGTGGCGTATCCTACCGCAAAGAGCCTCAAATAAGAAACTATATCCGAAAACGATCCGATTACGCTCAGGGGAAGATTCACCAGAGTGATAAGCACGCCTTTAAAGAACCCTTTGAGTCCTCTTTGCGGGTTTGAAAACAATAGGACGAGCACCATCCCCGCGATAAGCAGCCACCACGCATACGGGGGGAAAGCCCTGGCGATAACAAATTTACCCGCGGCAAAAAACATGCCCCACAGGATCATGATCCACCCGACCTGGGCCAGGGCTCTGGCGGAATTAATCACCCTGAGCGCCTTCATTAGATGCGCCAGGGTGAGCTGCACGGCGCCTATCATAAAACAGATATACATCAAAAAGTTCTGGTTATTGTCCGCGAAACTGTTTAATTTCTGTATGATGAGTAGATTAAAAAAGGGCAGTTCTGCTATTCTTTCCGCTCCAAACCATGTGCCGGTGACGGCACCCCAGACTACAGTCGCACCGCTTAAAAGGTACATCAGAAAGAACGGTTCCCGTGGCGCCTTTTTAAATTTGCGCCTTGCCAGAAATGTAACCACGAGAAAAAGCAGGCCGTACCCCGCGTCCCCGATAAGCATCGCGAAGAACAGACTGAAAAAGACCAGAAAAAAGAAACTTATATCAAACTCGCCATACCCCGGGAGTGTGTTCATAAAGCGGAAGACCGGGTTGATTATCCTTATCCAGGCGGGATTGGTTATAAGCGTCGGCGTCTCATCCGGGTCGTCGGCCTCTTCTATGAGGTATCCCAGCCCGTGACTCTTCGCCATGGAAACTATTTTTTCCACGCGCTTCGCGGGACAGAACCCCTGCAGGTACGCGAACTGCGTCTCTTCCTGCATCCCGAACTTGACAGTCAAAGACTCGTGCTCCCTGTCCAGTTTGCGTTTGCATCTTTTGATAGCACCCAGCGTTCTGGCTTTTTCCTCCAGAAGCTTATCTATCTGTGCTATTCTCGCGCCAAGCTTCTCAAGCTCTTCGCCCATCGCCACGGGCCCTTCCGGTGGAGGGATCATTTCTTCAAAAGGCAGTTTCTCTTCCTCTTCCATGCCCACCTGCGCCAGATAAATATATCCCTTGTCTTTGCCGGCGACGTAACAGTCGGGGTTTTTTTTGACCTTCTTGAACTCCTGTTTGTTCAAACGGTAAAGACGTACACCCACGCCTTTGTCTTTAAGTGCTGCGATGTCTTTAGGGTCGAATTCGCCCCAGGCATCGAACCACAGCAGGCGCTTCTTTGTCTCCTGCCTCTCTTCCTGGAGCTCGCGTTTTTCCCTGAAGGCGTCCTCGACCGCGTTGGCGCAAATCAGCACATCGCGTTCATGGTCGCTCGCCTGGGCGTCCTCTTTTTCTTCTTGCGCGAACGGGGATAGAGTGGCGATGGCTTTTTCGATCTTCGATATCCTGTCTTCTACAAAATTTATCTCATGCGCGACGGGTGCGGTAACGTGTTTGACGTGGAGCACGCCGGCCTTGCGCAGCCTGGAGATAAATTTCTCCCGCTCCTTTTTGGAAACCAAGATTGTGATTTTTTTCATCCGTTCGATCATTTTCTACCCTATGTCATTACCGCTTTGGCTGGAATGTGCGCCTTTCAATATCTTCTCCTTGGCGATCTTGCCCGTAACAACTGCCGCTGTCTGCATGTCTCCCAGGTATATCTGTATCTTCCTTATGTTATCGCGAGACTGCGGGATCATCACCTTCTCAAAAAGATTAACCCTCTGCGTGGTGATCCTCAGCTCTTCCCTTACAAGCGCGTCCTGTTTTTCCAGTATCTCCATCCTGGCGTTCAGGGTCATCACCTTCTTAAGCGCTTCTATCCCGTAATCCACCCACAGGGGCGTGCGCACGAGATCATACTCTTCCTCTCTAAAGATCGCTTTGTCAAAAATAGGTATATCTATCCCGGCGATGTTCCCGGTCTGGGTGACGATCTCCTGCAGGCTGACCAGTTTCTCTATCCCTGTTTTTTCGGCAAAAACATCAACCCATTTATATATCGATGCCTTGACGTATGCTTTTTCTCTCTTCACCTCTTCCAGGGCCTGGTGTGTCTTCAGGATCTCTACCTGAAGCTGCTGTTTTTTGAGAAGCAGCGTCGGAAGATACTGGTTGTACCTTTTGAGCGCGTCTTTCTGCTTTTTTAGTTCGTTTTTTGTAAGCCTTATCTTCGCCATGTTTAATTGTATTGGGCTCGATGAATCGAGCCCCTACAGCTCCAACGATGTAGGGGGCATGATTCATCATGCCCTGCTTCCTTGGCCGTTCTTGCTACGCTTTCGGCCAGAATTCCTCGATAAGTTCCGTGCGGAAATTCGTCTCCTCGGGCTTAAAGCATTCCGCCAGCATCTTCCAGCCGTTATCAAGAGCGTCCTCCAGGGGTATATTCACCCCCAGGTCCATCATCTTTTCCTCAAAAAGGCCGCCGTATTTCAGCAGTTTCTTGTCCCAGTCGCTCATCCTAAACCCCATGGATCGTTTCTCTTCCGTTTCCTTGTACTGCGCGTAAAGCTGTATCATGCCGTCCATGATGGCCCTGTGGTCCTTGCGTGTGTCTTTGTTGACCTGTTGTTTTAATCTGCTCAAAGACCCGAAAGGTTCTATCCTCCCGTTTCTCAGGTAGAACTGTCCTTCGGTTATGTATCCCGTATTGTCCGGGACCGGATGGGTAACGTCGTCTCCCGGCATCGTCGTAACGGCTAAAATCGTGATAGAGCCGGCTCCTTCAAAATCAACCGCTTTCTCGTACCGCGAAGCCAGCTGGCTGTAAAGGTCTCCGGGGTATCCCCTGTTAGATGGGACCTGTTCCATCGTTATGGCTATTTCCTTAAGACCGTCGGCAAAATTCGTCATATCTGTAAGAAGCGCGAGTACCCTTTTGCCGGCGAGAGCGAACTTCTCGGCTACCGCCAGGGCGAGGTCCGGCACCATAAGACCTTCGACTACCGGGTCCGCCGCAGTATGGACAAAGAATATGGCCCTGCTTAAAGCGCCGCCTTCTTCCAGAGTGTTCCTGAAATACATGTACTGATCGTACTTAAGCCCTATGCCGCCCAAGATGATGATGTCCACCTCGGCCTGAAGCGCTATCCTGGCCAGGAGCTCGTTGTAGGGTTCCCCGGAAACCGAAAATATCGGGAGTTTCTGCGATTCTACCAGGGAGTTAAAAACATCTATCATGGGGATATTGGTCCTGACCATCCTTTTGGGAATGATCCTTTTCGTCGGGTTCACGGCCGGCCCCGCTATTTCTGTCATATCCTCTGAGATAACGGGTCCCTTGTCCCTGGGCTTTCCGCTGCCGTTGAATATCCTGCCCAGCATGTTGGATGTAAAGCCCACTTTCATCGGGTGCCCCAAAAACCTCACCTCGTTCCCCGTAGAGATCCCTCTTGCGCCGGCGAAGACCTGCAGGTACACCATCTCCCTGTCAAGGCGGATCACCTGAGCCAGGGATATGCCTCTTGAAGTTGTGATCTCGGCCAGTTCCTCGTAGGCTATTCCTTCGGCTTTGACGGTAACAACGTTACCGGCAATGCTTAAGATCCTAGTGCATACCTTCCTCATCCTGTTCACCTTTCAGCAGCTTGTTTATTTCTTTTTCCTGCTGCTTAAATTCCTCGGACTCCCATTTTTTATAGTTCCAGTCTATAAAATAGTGTCTCAGATTGTAAAAAAAGTTTCTCGCCGACGGTTTGTCCTTAAAGGAGCACTCCTTTCTTAACACCTCAACAACGATTTTTGAGAAAACGTATTTTTGGCGGTCCTCCACCGTCGAAGCGTCTATCGCGTCAAACCCGTTCTGCTGCAGGTACACGTTGTCGAGAAAATCGCTTTTAAGATAGACGACGAAGTCTTCTATGGACGTGCCTTCCTCTCCCACCACCTTCATCATCTGCCCCACCTCAGCGCCTTCGAAAAGTATTTTTTTCGCGGTCGCGACCTGGTCGGGGGCGATAAAACTTTTGTATTTGCTCCAGCTTTCCAGCGGGTCGACGGACGGATATTTTCTTGCCTCGGCCCTTTCGCGGGAGAGGCCATGGAAGGCGCCGACCACTTTAAGCGTTCCCTGTGTCACCGGTTCCTCGAAATTGCCGCCGGCCGGACTTACCGTACCACCTATAGTCAGGCTCCCTGTTTCGCCGTCATGAAGCCTGACAAGACCGGCCCTTTCATAAAAGCTTGCTATCCGGGATTCGAGGTAAGCCGGGTATGCCTCTTCACCCGGTATCTCTTCGAGCCTTCCGGAGATCTCCCGCATCGCCTGCGCCCAGCGCGAGGTCGAATCCGCCAAGAGAATAACGTTAAGCCCCATCTGCCTGTAATATTCCGCCAGCGTAGCCCCCGTATACACGGAAGATTCCCTGGCGGCGACGGGCATCGAGGAAGTGTTGCATATGATGATCGTCCTTTCCATCAGGGTCTTCCCGGTACGTGGATCTATAAGCCTGGGAAACTCCCTGAGCGTCTCGACGACTTCTCCCGCCCTCTCTCCGCAAGCGGCGATGATGACGATGTCCACTTCCGCGTAACGGCTGGTCAACTGCTGAAGCACAGTTTTGCCCGCGCCGAAAGGACCGGGAATGCAGTACGTCCCGCCTTTTGCGACCGGGAACAGCGTATCGATGATCCTTACCCTGGTGACCAAAGATTCTTTGGGTTCGAGTTTCTCCCGGTAAGCTTCTATGGGGATTTTAACCGGCCAGTCGAAAGTCATGGTCACGTCGATCGTCTTGCCTTTCGGATCTTTCAGCCGCGCTATTCTTTCCTCTATCTTGTAATTGCCCGGGGCCGTTATGTCCTCGATCGCATATTCTTCCCGCAGGTTAAAAGGCACCATTATCTTGTGTTTAAAAATACCCTCGGGGACGGTACCGAGAACGCTGCCCGCGATAACTTTGTCTCCCTTTTTCGCAGCGGCGGTAAATTCCCACTCTTTGTCGGACGAAAGGGCTTTAAGTTCCACCCCTACCGGTAGAAAAAATCCGAACTTCTCGGCCAGTTCCGGGAGAGGGTTTTGTAACCCGTCATAGATCTGCGTCAAAAGGCCCGGACCCAGTTGCACAGAAAGCATCTGTCCCGAAAACTCGACCGCGTCGTTGACCTCTATCCCCTTTGTGTATTCGAAAACCTGAAGGAACGCGATGTCGCCGTTTATTTTTATAACTTCCGACTTTAATCTTCTCCCCTGGTTTAGCACATACGCGACTTCGTTCTGAATAATATCGCCCTCGAATTTCGCCGATATCATGTTACCGTTAATGGAGACGATCCTACCCGACTGCTTGCTCATATATTACCTCGCATAATTGATAAAAGGTGCTTTCTCCTCTATCCTTGTCAAACCCCGCCAGGCGCTGGAGTATCTGTAGCTTCAAAAAATAAAGGGCCAGCCCGTTTACGTCAAAAAAATATCCCGCGCTTTTTTCCTCAAGAAAATCCCACCTTATTTTTTCCAGGGCCTGTTCCATCGCTAGAGGCGTCTCGAGTTCCGTAACGCCTCTAAGCGCCTCGGGCGCCCTGTAGTCTTCGTGGCTTTTTTTCGCGGCCCTGATATGCGAGAGGTCCTCCTTCAGGGCCCGGTCAAAGTTTTTCCACTGTCTGATAACTGCTGTATCTTCGCCCCTGACATCCCAGGATGTCAGATCCATCGAAAGCACCGCCCGCATGTCCTCTGGCGCGAGCCATTTTTCGCATTCCGCTAAAAAAACGCTTTTAGATATCGGCGGTTCCTGGGCAAATTTAAGAAACGGAAGGGACGCTACAAGGTAATAGTATTTATTTTGCATTTTTCGCACCGGCAGTCAGGACTTCCGCTATTTTCGGGTTTAGGTAGAGTGCGAACGCTTCCGCTATCGCCTCGTCCGTAAAATCATAATAGGAGGTGCCTCCCTTTTCGCCGATCCGGAAACCATGTTCTATGCCGGGGGAGACTTTTAACGTCACGCCTTTTTTTGCCTCCTGTTTCAGCGCGTCAAAAAGGACCCGGTCCAACACGTCCTTGTCCTTTTTGCTCAAGAGGACCTCTATATCGAACTGTTTGTGCTCTGTGACGCTTTCAACAAGCCGGACTATCATGTCCTTCAAAACATCGGGTGAGAGCTGCTCGGCGACATCCTTCTTGGTAAGCCTGTCAAAAAGCGCGACTATGTCTTCTCTCAGGCTGAGAAGAACGTCCCGTGAGGCCTGTCTGACGGCCTCTTCCCCGTTCTTCGTAAGTTTTTCGGCTTCTTTCGCGGCATTCTTTATAATGTCTTCTTTTTCTTTCAGGGCCGTTTGTATTATATCTTTGGCTTTTTTCGACGCCTCCTCGACTATCTCGGCAGCTTTTTTGTCTGCCTCGAAAACCCCTTCTTCTTTTATTTTCTCTATTATATTTTTCAGATCCATCTCCATGGCTCTCTCCTTGTTTATTTCCTGGATCCCGGCTTTACGATAGGTATCCCTTCCTGGCAAAGCGGGCAGTTTTCTTCCTCAAAAGCGGGGACATCCAATTTTATCAGGCTTTCACATTTTATTCCATTAAAATCGATACTTCCGGCGCTGCGGTCTACCAAACACGCTATGCCTGCGGGGCGTATACCGTCTTCCTGGAGAAGAGAAAGGACTTCCTTGACCGATTTCCCGGTCGTAAGAACGTCCTCCGCGATCAGCACCTTGCTGTCGGGGAAGACTTTGAAGCCTCTACGCAGCTGCATACGGCCTTGTGCGTCTCTTTCAGTAAAGATAGCCTGACAGTTCAAGGCTCTGGCCAGCTCATACGCCAGGACAATGCCTCCCATCGCCGGGCCGATTATTATGTCGGGTTCGTCCGCGCGGAACTTTTTTGCCAGAACGCCGCACAGCCGCGCGGCAAGAACCGGATTCTGCAAGATCAGCGCACACTGGAGATACGCCCCCGAGTGCAGCCCGCTGGATAATTTAAAATGCCCCTGCTGATATGCCCCGGTCTTGGAAAAAATATCCATTATCTCCATCTCTTGCATCTCTCATCTCCCTATATTGTACCGTTTCGTTTCGCCTTCGGCTCACGGCCCCTTCTGTGCGAGCCTCCTAAGCTCGCACGGTGTGCCGTTTTAGCTTTGCACGTGTACCCTTTTTTGAGATTAAAGGTGCCCCCCGTACTTCTGAACCAGGTTATCACAACCTTGTTGACTTAACCAGGTTCAATCTTATGTGGGTTGAACCTGGTTCAAGGTCAGCTTAGTTCTTCGATTATCCGGCGTGCCGCCTGAAGCGGGTCATCCGCCTGAATTATGGGCCTGCCTACAACGATATAATCCGCGCCTTCGGAAATCGCCTGCCGCGGGGTAAGCACTCTTTTCTGGTCCCCCGAAGCGGTCCATTCCGGCCGAATTCCAGGTGTTACGATCACAAAATCTTTTCCTATTTCCTCTTTTATCGCACGGGCCTCTTTTGCCGAAGCCACCACGCCGTTCATCCCCGCATCTCGGGCAACTCTAGCAAGTTCCAGTACCTTACTCTGGAGGTCCCCCCCAAAGCCTATAGCCTGCATGTCTTCCTCGCTCATACTGGTAAGTATCGTGACCCCCAACAAAATGGGCGGTTTGCGCCCTGCGCTGGAGGAGGCTTCTTTCGCACCTCTTGCCCCCGCTTCTAACATACGTCTTCCGCCCAGGCAGTGAAAGTTCATCATAAAGACGCCTTTTTTAGCGGCGGCGCGCGCGGCACCGGCTGCCGTATTCGGGATATCGTGAAACTTAAGGTCCAGGAAAACTCTTTTGCCTGCGGACTGCAGTTTATCCAATATGCGATGCCCGAAATCCGTGAACGGGGCTATGCCTACCTTGAATATCTCCACCTCGGGCGAAAGGATATCTATCATCTCCAGCGCCCGCTGGACATTATCTACATCTAATGCTACGATCAACCTCTCTCTTGCTTCCATTTTGCACCGTTTCGTTTCGCCTTCGGCTCACGGCCCCTTCTTATAGCCTCCCATGCTCACACGGTGTGCCGTTTTAGCTTTGCAAGTGTACCCTTTTCTTGACCACCTCGTTAACGTTCATGTCAAGGCCCCTTCTTATCGCCTCGTAAGCTTTCACGGTGTTTGAGATTAAAGGTGTGCCCATCCTTCTGACTCAGGTTCCACCACTTTGTTTCTTTTGAACCAGGTTATCACAACCTTGTTGGCTTAACCTGGTTCAACCTGCCAGATCTAACCTGGTTAGATCTGGAGTTTTCCGACTAGTGCGCTTGCTTTCTGTATTTTTTTCCTTTTTAGATACGCCTTGAATTCTTCCAGTATCCTGTTCTGCGCATCGGGGTTCACAAAATTTGCCGTGCCCACCTGTACCGCCCTGGCACCGCACAACATAAATTCCGCTACGTCAAGCCCGGTCATCACCCCGCCGATACCTATTATCGGTAGTCTTACACTATTATACACATCCCAGACAGCTTTCAAAGCCATTGGTTTGATTGCCGGACCGCTGAGTCCCCCGACCAGATTTCCCAGCACGGGTCTTGCCTCTTCCGCATCCACCGCCATACCCATATAGGTATTGACTAAAGAAACGGCATCAGCACCGCCGGCTTCCGCCGCCCTGGCTATAACGGCGATATCCGTTACGTTTGGCGCGAGTTTCGCGATAAGAACACCGCCGGTTTTGCGCCGCACAGCCGAAACTATTTTTTCCGTCATGCGGGGATCCTGGGCAATCAACAGACCTTTCGTCCCTCCATGAGCCACATTAGGACATGACAGATTTAGTTCTATCGCGTCCGGTGCGTCTTTCCCAGAAAGTTTCTCCGCACATCTTGTAAACTCTTCTTTTCCGTAACCCGCGATGCTAACTATTATTTTTGTCTTTATTTTTTTCAAGAACGGATAGAGTTCTCTTTTAAAATGGTCGATGCCTTTGTTCTCAAGCCCTATGGAGTTAAGCATGCCCGAAGAGGTTTCTACGATCCTCGGCGGCGGGTTGCCTTCGCGGGCATTAAGAGTTACCGTCTTCGCTATAACAGCGCCCACTTTACCCAGATCAACAAAATCCTGGTATTCTTCTCCGTTTCCAAATGTCCCGGAAGCCACCCATACAGGGTTTTTAAATATCGTCTTGCCTATCTTTACTTTCAGATCCATTTGATCTCCTGTGCGTCAAAGACCGGTCCGTCCTTGCAGACAAGTTTATATCCGTCTTTTGTCCGGACAGCGCATCCGAGACACGAACCGATCCCGCATGCCATGTAGGCGTCCAGCGAGACCTGCGCCTGTACATTATATTTCTTCACCACTTTGGCAAGCTCGGCAAGCATCGGCTTGGGTCCGCAGGCGTATACCCACTGGCGCGTCTTGTTTTTTGCTTGCCCTGAACGAAGCCGAAGGCCTTTCCGTTTTAGGTGCTTTTGAAGAAGCCCCGTTACGTATCCTTTGTATCCCCTCGTTCCGTCTTCCGTAGCCACGTACACACGCGCTCCGAGTTTCTTGAGCTTTTCCGTACATACTACATGTTTTTTTGCACACGCGCCTATAAAAAAATCTACTTTTTTCTTTTTCTTTATGATCGTCTCGGCTAAAGCACACAGCGGAGCAACGCCATGCCCTCCGGCGACGATAACGGCTTCGGAATCCTTCTCGCGCAAAAGCGAGGCAAGGTCGAATCCCTTCCCGAGCGGTCCCAGTATGCCGATTTTTTCTCCCTTTTCTTTTGATCTTAAAAGTTCTGTTGCGGGCCCGACAACCTTGTACAACAAGTCGATTCCTTCCTTCCTGACGGCGTGTACCCCCAGAGGTATTCTAAGTAAAGGGTCCGTTGTCCCCTCTTCTGCCTTGACCGTCACAAACTGTCCCGGAGATGAGTTCCTCCCCAGGTGCGCCGCTTCTACTCTTATCACGTAGTGATCCGCCGCTATTTTACGGTTAGAAATTATTTTTGCCTGTATTATTTTTTTCTTCACCATCAGACTATCTCTCCGTCTTTAAGAACGATCCTGCCGCCAACGATAACATCCGTTACCGCCGCCTTCATCTTCCAGCCGATAAACGGAGAATTGCTCGAACGGGACTTAATGCTTTCTCTGGAGTAAATCCACTCCTCCTCTGGGTCGATGATTACTATGTCCGCAACCGCGCCTTTTTTCAGCGTTCCCCTGTCACACTTCAATATCTTAGAAGGGTTCACTGACAGTTTCCGGATCAATTCCGTCCAGTCCAGTTCCCCCTCATCAACAAGCTTCATCACCGCAAGGGAAAGCGCCGTTTCCAGCCCTATCATCCCAAAAGGAGCATAATCAAATTCTTTTTCTTTTTCATTTTCGAGATGCGGCGCATGATCCGTTGCTATAACATCTATGGTCCCGTCTGCGAGGGCCCGCTTGAGGGCTTTCACGTCTTCCGCCGAGCACAAGGGCGGGTTGACTTTCATGCAGGTATCGAACGTTTTCACGTCCTCATCGGTAAGAGTGAAGTGGTGCGGGGTAACCTCCGCGGTCACATTCACGCCTCTTTTCTTGGCGCTTCTTATAATCTCCACGCTTTCCGCCGTTGAAACATGGGCGATATGAATACGTGCCCCTGCGAGTTCCGCCAGCCGAATATCTCTTTCGACTATAGTGCTTTCCGCCTCCGCTGGTATCGGCTTTAATCCCAAAACCGTCGACCAGTATCCTTCGTGCATAACCCCATCACCAGCAAGAGCTTTATCCTCACAATGAGAGATCACCAGAAGATCCACCATGGAAGCGTATTCAAGGGCCCTGCGCAAAAGAGCCGCATCCTCAACGGGGCTGCCGTCATCCGAAAGGGCGAGACAACCCGCTTCCTTTAATTCCCCCATCTCGGCTATCTGTTTGCCTTCCCTCCTTTTGGTGATCGTTCCTATCGGCAGTATATTCGCCAGTTTGACCTCCAGCGACCGGTCAAGCAAAAATCTCACATGCGCCTGGCCGTCGCAGGGAGGATCGGTATTAGGCATAGCACAAACCGTCGTAAACCCACCATAGACCGCTGAGCGCAACCCGGTTTCTATGGTCTCGACCTCTTCCCGTCCGGGTTCACGCAGATGGGCGTGCATGTCCACAAACCCCGGGGCTACGATCTTCCCCGCCGCATTGATAGTCACAGCACCATTTGCTTTTATCGACCCCCCTATTTGAACAACCTTGCCTTTTTCAATCAACACATCACCCTTTTTGTCGATTTTTTGCAGGGGGTCTATAATTCTTCCGTTTTTTATCAAAATACGCATAATTGCTCCATTTTACTTAGTTTTTTGGCTCTTTTATGGGCTCTCGCTCCAATTATCGGGCTATTGTTCATGCTTTCTACCCATTCCACTCTTATTATATACCCTCTCATCATCCGCTTTGCTCTTCCGTTTTTCATCAAAATTGGTATCATTACTCCCTTATTGCGTATTTATCGCCAGTTTTATGGTCTTTTGTCTATCTTTTATGCCTCTTTTTGGTGCTTTTGCCCCATTTCTATCATTTTATGTGACTCAGAAGAAAGAGTACCGCCATCCTCACAGCTACACCGTTTGTCGCCTGGTCCAGTATGACCGAGTATTCGCTGTCGGCTACATCCTGGCTAAGCTCCACGCCCCTGTTTACCGGCCCCGGGTGCATTATAAGAACTTCTTTTTTTGCGTATTTTTTGAGGTTTTGCGTAGTGATCCCGAAACTTTTTATGTATTCCCTGATGCTCGGTAAAAACGCTTTTTTCTGCCTCTCCATCTGGATCCTGAGGACATTCAGCACGTCCGCTCCATGCAGCGCCTCCCCGAGATTATACGTTACCCTGACTCCCATTTTCTCCATCTGGGCGGGAATCAATGTCTTGGGGCCGCATACCGTAACCTTGGCCCCCAGCTTGTTTAATGCCCATATGTTGCTTCTGGCGACCCTGGAATGCGCGATATCCCCGATTATGCTTACGTTGAGCCCCTCTACCTTTCCCAGCCTCTCCCTGATCGTGAAGGCGTCGAGCAGCGCCTGTGTGGGGTGTTCATGCGCCCCGTCCCCGGCATTAACCACGGAGGCCTTGACGCATCGTGAAAGAAAATGCGGCGCCCCGGCGCAGGAGTGCCGCATGATTATCATATCTATCTTCATCGCCTCGATATTCCTGGCCGTATCCTTTAAGGTCTCTCCCTTTAGAAAGCTGGAGGAGTTCGCGACGACATTCAAGGTGTCAGCGCTTAATCTTTTGGCCGCGAGTTCAAACGAAGATCGTGTCCGTGTAGACGGTTCGCAGAACAGGTTCACTATAGTCCTGCCCCTCAGCGTGGGGACCTTCGGTATGGGCCGTTCCAACACTTCCTTGAACCCTACGGTCTGGTCCAGTATAAGCCGTATCTCTTCGCCCGAGAGCTCTTCTATCCCAAGAAGATGTTTTTTAGTCCATTTTGCGGTAGCTTTTTTATTCATTGTTTACTTCCTCATTTTTCCACTAGGGTGACCACTTCTTCGGCGTCATCGGCTTCCTTAAGCCTCACTTCAACGCTTTCATTCTGTGCTGTGGGGATGTTTTTCCCTACAAAATCCGGCCTTATCGGCAGCTCTCTGTGCCCGCGGTCTATAAGAACTGCCAGCTGTATGTTTGCGGGCCTTCCAAAATCTATCAGTTGATCCAGCGCGCACCTGACCGTCCGCCCGGTAAAGAGAACGTCGTCCACCAGGATGATCTTCTTTTTTGTTATATCAAAATCTATTTCCGTCGCGTGCACTACGGGCTGTTCCGCGATTTCGGTAAGATCGTCCCTGTACAGCGTGATGTCCAGCGCCCCCACAGGGACACTGTTTCCTTCGATTGCCTTCAGGTTCGCTGCTATTCTTTCGGCCAGATACGCCCCCCTGGCCCTTATACCTATTACCACGAGGTCCTTTATCCCCTGGTTTTTCTCCAGGATCTCATGCGCGATCCTTCGCAGTGTCCTCTTTATCCCTTCCGCGTCTAATACCCTTGATTTTATTTTCAGGTTCATTTTTTATCCTTGTTTTATTTTATAAGCCTTGTGCCCGCGTTTTCGGGCATAAAAAAAGCCTCCCTGTCACATGACAAGCAGGCTTATATGGTTGTAGTGCGTTCATCTTTTTCTCCTTTTTCGGTCTCTCCGGACCGTTTTAAAAGGTTGTTTCATCTAGGAGATAGTACTACTTTATGTGCATAATGTCAAGTATTTTTGGGTTTTAG
>JBDRIH010000102.1:0-43089 GCA_043816025.1 Candidatus Omnitrophota bacterium | reverse complement strand
CTCTTTTATTATCATACTTCAGGTGCAGTGTATTTTAAGAAGTGTAAATTATTTTTGTCCCCTGGGGGAGATAACTTTACACCATGCTCGGACATGCCTATCACATCAGACGGTACTTCCGTGGGCTAATCTGCTACTTATCACCAACTATCTGATTTATCACGCTCCAGCAGGACTCCTCCACCCGCGTGAGAGACTCACAGCCAGCTTCCTCTTTCCTGATACGTTTTGATGAAGTTATCGATACTGCGGTCGTATGTCTTTTCTACATCGTCCGGAAAAAAACACGCGGGGACCTGTCCGGCGCTCATGTGATATTGTATACAATCGCAGCATACACCTTTCCTGGAACACGGTTCATACGTGCGATTACACCTGTTCATGTTATGCTTTTTCTTACACTCCATCGTCTCCTCCTGTTTCTCTAGTATTCCGCTCGATCGTTATACACGATCATAGCGGTAGTGCTCTGCTCCGGCACCATTTGATGGCCCTCGGTCAACCGGACATCCAGCCTTTTTTCCACATCCAGAATTTTGAAAATCTTCTCCTGGTCTTCTATGCGTTTCCATAGGGGATATCCGGGGCTGTAGCGTTTACCCTGGTTCTCTTTTAATTTCAATTCACGCCTTATCCTGTCGTGGATATAAACGGCTACCGCTTCGGCAAGGTAAACGCTTAATCCGTGAAGAAAAAACGCGCGGGTGAATTCTTTTTTCTCGTTCAGCTTCCTGATGGCGCCATTGACCTTCTCGCCGACGGTTACCGCCTGAAACGCGACGATATCATATCCCTCGCTTCCGTTAGAAAAATAATCCGCAAGCGACACGCCCGTGGCCTCTTTTGAATGTTCAAAATGTATCTTCTCCAGGACCTCGCCGGATTCATCCAGAATTTCCATGCCAGTATCGGAAACACGGCACTTAAAGTATCCATAGACGGCCTTCAGGTCCAGCCACCCCTTTCGGATAGATTCCTCCTTCAATTCCTGAAGCAGAGGCTTGTATTCTTCCTCTATCAGACGTTCTTTTTCTTTCTTATCTTTAAGTTTAGCCCCCCACGCAAGGTCGAACAGCATACGTTCGTTGAGATACGAAAATATCTCGTCGGCGGGGATATTGGAAACGGAACGGGCGCCGTAAAACGGCGGTTCGGGTATTTTTTTATGTCGCTTTTTCTTTCCGCCAAAAATTTTAGCAAACGCGCCTTTGTCCTTTTCGGCCCGCCCCCTGTGCTCTTCGAACTGTTCACGATACATATCCAGCGTTTCCTTCTTACCCGCGGAATCCTTCAAGGCCCGCATTATCTTCAGTCCCGTAAACGCGTCCCTGGCATAAAAAACGCCGCCCTTATAAATGCTCTCGTCCTCTAGCGTAGAGATCTCTTTTGCAAAACGCTCGCTTACGGGAGCGCCACCTATAAGTATCGGGTAATCAAGCCCGGCTTCGTGCATCTGCTGGACGCAGGTCTTCATGTGGCGTGCGGTCGACACCAGAAGCGCGCTTAAGCCTACGGCATCCACTTCGTTTTTTTTCGCTTCGTCAATAATCCTCTCGACCGGGACCTGTTTTCCAAGGTCTATGACCGAAAACCCGTTGTTCTCAAGAATCATCTTCACAAGGTTCTTTCCTATGTCGTGCACATCCCCGAAAACAGTGGCCAGAAGCACTTTACCCCGCCTGCCGGCTGTGCCCCTTGGAAGAAAATCTTCAAGATGTTCTATCGCCTTCCTCATAACTTCCGCTGACTGCAGGACGTAAGGAAGCACCATTTCCCCGCTGTCGAGTTTATCACCTACCTGCCTCATCGCGTCCATAAGCACATTGTTTATTATATCTTCCGGGGGATACGTTTTCACCGCCTCGTCTATAAGCGGAATGATATTAACTTTATCCCTGTCAAATACGCAGTTTTTCAGTTTCTCTTCAATAGTAAGGGTCTCTTTCGCCGGCGCCGGCGGGACGGTTTTGCCGGCCGTTTTTACCGCGAAATATTCAACAAAGCGGCTGAGGGCGTCAGGACGTCTCGCAAACACCAGATCCTCCGCAAGCCTCCGATGGGCCCCGGGAATATCCCTGTATCCGGTAAATTCCTCGGGATTCACAATAGCCGCGTCAAGACCGGCGCGGACTGCATGATTCAAAAATGCCATATTGAGTACCTTTCGGCCCTCTCTGGCAAGCCCGAAAGATATGTTGCTCACACCCAGAACGGTAAGTACCCCGGGGTACCTTTTTTTTACCGCTTTTATCGCGTCAAACGTACTCACGGCCGAGGCGGCATACTCTTTCTCACCCGTACCGAGCGTAAAAGTCAACATATCAAAAAGCAGCCGATGCGGCTCCAATCCATACTCACCGGTAGCCATTTCGTACAAGCGCGCGGCTATCTCGAGTTTGCGCTGGGCGGTCTTTGCCATACCCTGTTCATCGATCACCAGACACACTACAAAACTACCGTGTTCTTTAGCAAGGGTAAAGATACGTCGCGCTTTTTCCCCGCCGTCCTCAAGATTGACAGAGTTGATGAAGGCCGTACCGGGATACTTCCGGAGGGCCTCCTCAATGACATCGGCATCGGTAGAATCTATCATAAGCGGCACCTGCACGCTTTCCGCCAGGTGCCCGGCAAGAATGGCCATATCCTTTTTTTCGGTCGCTCTTTCCGTCAACACGCTGCAGACATCCAGAATTTCAGCCCCCGCTTTCTGCTGCTCTTTTCCCAGCTCGATTATGCCGTCGTAATTCTCTTCTTTAAGAAGTTCCTTCATCTTCCGGGATCCCTGGGTATTTATGCGTTCACCTACTTTTATCGGACGCGAGGTTTTACCGATATCAAAACCTCGATACGAACTCGCATAAAAATGATTCACGGACGGTTTGCGTTTTTTGACTCCTCCCAGCACATCGCGCAGCTGACGTATATGTTCCGGGTCGGTCCCGCAGCATCCGCCCACGACGTCTATCTGATATTTTCGGATAAACCGCGCCATAAGCTTTGCCATCTCCCGCGGCTTAAGCGGATATACCGTTTCACCTTTAATCTCAACGGGCAGACCCGCATTCGGAACGCACGAGATAAAAACCGGACAGTTGGCGCTTAAAAACCGGATCGCCCCTTCCATCTCTACCGGACCGGTACTGCAATTTAGACCTATAACATCGACGCCCAGATAGGCAAGCGTCGTTACGAGCGCCGAAACTTCAGTCCCGAGCAACATGCGCCCGTTATTGGCCAGCGTGCACTGCGCCATCACCACCAGATCCTTGCCACGCCTTTTAAGGGCTTCTTTTGAGGCGTTAACGGCCGCTTTCATTTCAAGAAGGTCCTGGCCGGTTTCGACAAGCAGGGCATCCGCCCCGCCGTCGATAATCCCCAGGGCCTGATCATAATAGGCCTTCATCAACTGTTCGTACGTGATATTGCCAAGGACGGGATCCGTAGACGAAGGGAGCTTTCCAGTAGGCCCCATTGTACCGATAACGTACCTGGGGCATGATGAGCTGCTAAAATCGTCCGCGGCAAAACGCGCCAGTTTTGTCGAGGCCAGATTGATGTCATACACCTCCTCGGCGAGCTGGTATTCGGCCAGTTTCACCGCATTACCGCCAAAAGTGTTGGTTTCAACCGCGTCACTGCCTGCTTCCAGATAGTCGCGGTGGATCTTGCTTACAAGATCAGGCCGGACAAGCGCGAGGTATTCCATACACCCGGGTTTGTCCTTAAAATCCGCGTCCCGCATGCCGAGCTCTTGTGCGTACGTCCCGAAAGCCCCATCCAGAAGCACCAGATCGGTCTGCAATTTTTCCCTTAATGTTTTAGACATTGTATATCCTCTCCACCTCGCTGACGCGAACCCATCCGACCTTGCCGTCCGCGCGCCTGATCTTATACCAGTCGCCTTTAGTCTTAAGCACGGTAACTCTCATCCCTTCATAAAGGGTAAAAAATTTAGTAGCGGAATCATACGGCCCGAACAGGGCTTCTGCTGTGGACACGACCACAACCGCGCCTCTTTTTATAGCACTGACCTTAAGCCAGATAACGGTGACATTAAACAGAATGAAGACAAGCAGCAGTAAAACTGTCGCTTTCAACCAATAACGATTTTGCGTGGGCCTGATAACGAGCACAAAACCCGCGGCGATGATCAATAGATATACCCCGGAAGCCATCCATGTAAGTTCGTCTATGGTAAAATTTTGTGAATATAATCTAAAAGGACGCCAGGACCATATCCCCTTCCTGGCGACAACTTTGCCTTTTATTTCCGCTTGTGCAAATTTATAGTTAGCAACAAGGTCAACGTCACGCGGCATAATGCGTCTTGCCCGCCTATAGCTCAATATGGCTTTACCCAGCTTCCCGGACTTAAAATACGCGTTCGCTATATTGTAATATACGGGTCCGCTCTCGTATCCGTCATCGAGTATCTTTCTATATTCGTCTATGGCCTTTGTGTATTCGCCGTTTTCATAATACTCGTTACCTCGGCTGAACAACTGTTCCGGACTTATGTGTTCCGCTTCTGTCGCATCCTGAGCCGGAGATGAGGATGTCGCGCTCAAAAAAAACATCACCGCGAAAAACCATACTTTCAGCATTCCTACACCTTTACCTTTTCCATGTAATCGATTATCCTTTTAACCTTTTCCAGCATCTCTTCCTCCTCATGTCCACCGGGGACAAAAGAAGCGTACCGCGCCATCTCACATCTTGAAAAAACATCATGTAACATTTCAAGTATTCCCTTATCATATTCGACCGGCCTGAGCCGCTCTTCGATAACCTGGTTTGTAACAGTACCCTTGGGCAGGTTGAACCTGTCACCCAGATACTCCTGCAGGGTCTTGAATGTGATGTCGTAGAACGGCAAGACATCTTCCTTGTTCAGTTGAGCCTTCGCCTTAATCAGGCCTTTTCTCGCCTTTCTGGGGGCTCTCAAAAAACGCGCGTATCCTTTGTCTCTGATCATCCTCTCTTTTTTTCTGTGGTTCACGTAAAAGACAGCAAACAGCGCAAGAGGCGCGACTTGTCCCGCCCAGAAAAGCCAACTATTGTAAAGAAAACGCCTCTTTTGCCGCAGATCCCCGACATTTTCCTTTATATGGATTATATCCTTGCCGAGCTTTTCCTGCGGATAAAATATCTGTTCCGCTCCCGGCATAGAAACCATTTTCACCGCACCCTCGGGCTGCGTCATCACCTCCACGGGAAACGGCCCTTTTTGTATGGTCTCATATTTCTGCAGGTATGGATTAAAAAAACTGAAGGAAACTTTCGGGATCTCTTTCACATCATCGGTCTTTGGTATGACCACCTGTTCGTAAATCTTTTTGTCGCCTTTTTTCGAAACCTGAGGTTCATACGTCTTGAACTTGTCGGTAGGGGCAAGACGCGGCGCGGTAACCGTATCGAGATTACCTATACCGCTTATGGTTATGCGAAGAGTAATAGGATCGCCAACCTTGACCTTCGGCGGGTCGGCATGTACATCCATGGTAAAATCCCCTACCGCCCCCTGAAAATCCAACGGGCGTCCCTCTTCAGGAAACGGCAAAATAGTAACCGGTATTTCTTCCGATTCAAGTTCGACCGGGTAGGCATTGTATCCAAAACTGCTACTAAAAAAATCATCGTCAAAGATACTTTTGTCGAACATCGAACTTCTCGGAGTTTGTTTCTTGACCAGCATTTTGCACTGCACCTTTGCCGGTCCGAGAATATAGTCACCTTCCTTGATGCCGAACAGATTCCGTTTGAAGATAAGCACATCATACCTGGCCCCTCGTGCCATCTCCCGCTGTCTTTCCGGTTCCTCGAAAACTCCGGCCGAAAAACCTTCATGGGCATAGGAGGGATACTCTATATCCCTTAAACTCATTCCGCTTACATACAGTTTTACGGTGACGGGAACGACCTCGTTGACATATAGCCGTCTCTTCTCTATTTTTATGACGAGGAAGATATTGTCGTCTACGTAAGGAGCCTTCGTAGCCTCTTGCCTTGCAGCGGACGCAAAGACGGGCCCGGACCGGGTCACCTGGCCCGGCGTATCGCTGACGCTCAAGGTCACTGCGTCGGCTTTGTACATCTGTCCCTGGAATGCGGTAAAAAACGGCCCTATCTCGAATTCACCTTTCTTGAGGGGGATAACCAGATACGTATACGTTATAGACTGGGAAACCTGGCCGTTGACAACCGACATCTTGGAGGTCGGCCCCACATATTTTATCTTTAATCCGTCCACAGAAGGTATATCCGGACGATCCACGTTCTGGCTACCGTAGAAACTAAGATAAAGATAGATGGGGTTACCAACGGACACATTGCCCCTCTCCAGTGTGGCCTCAAACCTCGTACCCTGGCCCCAGCTGGCACTTGCGGTAATCGCGAAAATAATTGTAATTATAAAAAGTGTCTTTCTCATAACATTAGAAAAACTACCAGTCCTTAAGAACCGGCGGCCGGCCCTTCCCCTTTGCTTCTTTTTGCTCTGCCCTCATCTGGCTCTCTTCCTCCTCCTGAGTCGCCAGAAGCATCTCGGCCTCTTCCCTCGTCATCTCGCCTTCGGCAGGTTCAGGCATCTCGCCTTCGGCAGGTTCGGGTTTCTCTTCCTGCTCTTTTTCTTTCTCTTGCTGCTCTTGCTGTTCTTTCTCCTGCTCTTGCTGCTCTTCTTTCTTCTCTTGGTCTTCCTTTTCTTGCTGCTGCTTTTCCTCTTGTTCCTCTTTCTGCTGCTGGTCTTGCTTTTGCTGTTCTTTTTCTTTATTTTTATCCTCTTTTTTTTCTTGCTGCTTTTGTTGCTGATCCTTTTGATCTTTTTTCTGGTCTTGCTGCTGTTGCTGGTCCTTCTGATCCTGCTCGTCTTTCTGCTGATCTTGCTGCTGTTGTTGCTGTTCAAGATCACGGATCTTTTTTAAGGTATACTCATAGTTATACTTAGCATCATTATCGCCCGGGGTCAGCTCCATAGCCCTTTTATAATATTGTACAGCTTCGGTATAGTTCTTCAAGGCCGATTTGATATCGCCCTTTTCCATTCCCTCTCCAACGCGATACTTGCTGTTCCCTGCGTTATATACAGTTTTTTCCTCCAAATCTTCTTCGCCTGTGGCGAGCGCCTTTAAAAAGGCTTTTTCCGCGCCTGAAAACTCACCCTTCCGGTATAGGGTAACTGCCTGATTATACTGCACTACCGGATCGTCAGGTCTTATCGAGAGCGCCTTTTCATAACTTTCCAGGGCCTCGTTATACTTCTTTTCCTTATAAAGACGGTCGGCTTTTTTTATCTCACGCGTGGCGGACGCGGCAGCGGCGGTGCTTGAAAAAAGCACAACAATAAGCACAACACACCCAATTATTCTGATTTGCGTCCAGTTCGTCATTAGCATATCTTGTCGTCCATATTCGGGTCGGATAAATCCGACCCCTACAATTTACAATGTAGGGGCCCGATTCATCGGGCCCATCATAACCTTTTTATCGGGTTTGATAAATCAAACCCCTACATTAGTCCCTTCTTCCTGTCCCCGATCAACGGTTCGCAAAAAAGCAACAAAAGCACAAATGCCAATGGGATCTGGAACCTTTCATGATAGCGTTTTTCCATTCTACTCTCGAATTCCTGTTTCTCCATCTTGGACAGTTTTTCGTCATATATAAGGTCGAGACCGAATTCCGCCCCGGTCGCGTGAACATACATTCCGTCTGTTTCGATAGCCATTTTCTGAAGGAGATCCTCAACCAGATGCGTCTTTACCACGTTTCCTTTTACATCTTTAAGAAAACTGGGTTTACCTCTCTCGTCGATTATGGGAATAAGTTCGCCCTCGGTCGACCCTATGCCCACGCAAAAAATCCTGACGCCCGCGGCCCTGGCTTTCTCGATCGCTTTTTCGACGCCTCCCTCAAGATCTTCACCGTCCGTAATAATGATGAGTATTTTTTGTTCCTTTTTCCCGCCTTCATAACTGGCCATCGCGGTATATATCGCCTTTGACAGAGAAGTTCCTCCAATGGGAATTGTATTGGCGTCCACGTCATCCAAGGAAAGAAGAAACCCGTCATAATCCACTGTCAGCGGGCACTGCAGAAACGCCGTACCGGAAAAGGCCACAAGCCCCACCCTGTCACCCTGCAATTTCTTTACAAGATCCTTTATTGCCAGCTTCGCCCTGTCTATCCTGTTCGGGAGAACGTCTTCGGCCAGCATGCTATTGGACGTGTCCAGGGCTATCATTATATCAAGTCCTTGCCGTTTTACTTCCTGCCACTGAAACCCCCACTGCGGTCTCATCAGCCCAAAAAGCATGAGAAAAACGCTCACCACTATCATCGAGTTTTTGATTTTCCTTTTCCGCGCGTCAAAAGACTTCGAGATCTCCGGCAGCAGCCTCTCCCGGGCAAAACGTTCAATAACCTTCTTCCTGATCCGGCCGGACATAACATAAAAAACAACTATCCCCGGAACGATCCACAACCATACTGCCATGTGCGTGGCCCCGAACTTCATCTATGGTATCCTCCTGAACAGCGTGTTCGCTAACACCACTTCAAAAAGCAACAACATCAAGCCAGGGATAAGGGCGAACCCAAAAAGTTCCTTGTAAATATTGTATCCCGTTTCTTCCATGGGGGTCGTTTCGAGTTCGTCTATTCGTTCGTATATCTCCTCTAAAGATTTGATATCCGTTGCCCTGAAATATACCCCGCCCGTCGTCTCCGCTATTTTCTCGAGAAGTGCCTCGTCTATCTCTATCTGGACGGGCTTAAGAACC
Source organism: Candidatus Omnitrophota bacterium (assembly GCA_043816025.1). GTDB lineage: Bacteria > Omnitrophota > Gorgyraeia > Tantalellales > Tantalellaceae > JBDRIH01. Next base: position 34,312 of record JBDRIH010000102.1, on the reverse strand, counting down.
ATGTTACCGAACATGTCCTCGACGGGATAAGGCGCGAATCCCTTTGTCCCAGCTCCGATAGTATATATCCTGACCCCTAGGGCATTTGCGGCTTCCGCCGCCACCATGGGGGTTATCCTTCCGGCATTATTACGTCCGTCGGTAAGCAAGATGATGATCTTTTCCTTGGTTTCGGTATCTTTCAGTCTGTTGAGCGACGCGCTTATAGCGGTACCTATAGCGGTACCGTCCTCTATCATTCCTATCCTAACCCTCTCAAGATTTTTTTCCAACCAGTCGTGGTCAAGCGTAAGGGGGCATACCGTATAGGCAAGCGCGGAAAACGCGACCATCCCTATCCTATCATTTGGTCTTTTTCGTATAAAATCCGATACTACGTCTTTTACGGCCTCCAGCCGGTTGATCCTCATGCCGCCTTTCTTGAAATCCATGGCGCGCATACTGCTGGATACGTCAACGGTAAGAACTATATCGATACCTTCTACATAGATATGCGTCTGTTCAATCGTGGCTTGGGGCCTGGCTGCCGCCAGGATAAACAGCGCCAGACTCGCCGAACGCAGGTAAATAAGCTTGCCGCTTAACATCAAGCGGAAAGACGGCTTCAAGTCACCGACCAGATCCCGGTTGGAGAAACGAAACGTGCTCTGCGTTTTTTTCTGAAGTATCCTGACCAGATATACCACAGGCGGTATCAGGGCCCACAGAAGCAGCACCCAGGGATTTGCCAGGCGTATCATCCTTCCCCCTCTTCTGTGAGGCTGGTCTGGTCGACAAGGTGCTGCGCCGATTGAAAACTGTCAAGCATCTCCAGCGGGGTCGGCCCGTACTTCGCGAATTTCACCATATCGCAATGGAAAAGAAAGTCTCCCAGCAGTTCCTTATGCTTTTTCAGCATTTCCGGCGAATTCTTCACGCTCTCCATAAATTCTTCCGTAGTCATCTCGGGCGCTCTGAAGGAAAACCTGCCTTCCAGATAATGACGGACGATATCCGAGAGTCTTACGTAATATTCCTTGATCCTACCCTGCCCCGGAAGATCCATAGCTTTAAGCTGCCTCAGCTGTTCGCAAGCGATATCCTGCGCGGATTTTGGTTTTGCTCTTTCAGCCGCTATTCTCTCTCTCTTTCGGCGCCATAATATCCATGCCGCAATGCCGACGGCAACTATCGAGATCAGAACAGCGATCGTCCGGAACGGTCCCCCACCTAGAACAATCAATCCTTTCAGATCCCGGATATCCTTATCCTCGCCCGTTAGAAAACTTTTCACCTCTATCGGAACCTGGGGGCTTTCCAGAACGCTCCACTGGTCTTCGTCCGCTTTTTTATATCTTACCTGGATAGGGGGTATAACATGCGTACCCGTGTCATACACGCTCACCAGGTATTCGCGACCTCTTTTTTGCGCCTTTCCCCATCCGGTTTTAATCGGATAAGACCTTACAAAAGAAAAATCGCCCAGTTTTTCCGGTTTTTCCGGAAACTCAACCTCGAACCCGGCCGCTCCTTCGACAAAAAGCTCAAGTTTTATCCTGTCGCCCACGTGAACCTGGGCCTTGTCGGCCTTTGCCGTGATCTCGATGGTGCGCTCTAATTCATTATCCGCGCTGCACGCAGCGCTGGCCACCATCATAAAAAACAGTAATGTAATAAAACTACGTTTCATATCCCAAAAGCCTGAATTACCTGCGCGCCAAACGCCTCTCCCTCATGCGAAAAAACCGTATAAGAGGTTCGACATAGGACTGGTCTGTACGTATATCGATACTATCAACATTTACGGACCGGAACAGCCGGCGCCGTTGGTCTACACGTCTGGCAGCGTTAATTTTATACAATTTCCTCGCCTTTGAATTGGAAGTGTCGACAATATAAGGCACACCGGTTTCGGCGTCGTGCAGTTTTATGATCCCCGCCTCCGGAAGCTCCAACTCGGCGGGATCGATAATATCAATGGCGATAACATCGTGTCGTTTGTTCGTTATCGACAGAGTTTTTTTGAAATCAGGCGCGAAAAAATCCGATATCACGAAAGTAATGGTGCGACGCGGGGCAACCATATTAAGGTGTTCCAGGATATGATTCACATCGGTCCCAATACCCTGCGGGCTGTTGTGTATAGCTTCACGGATAACGCGCAATACATGACGGATGCCTTTCCTGGGCGGAATAAACCTTTCCACCCTATCGGTAAAGGTCAGCATGCCCACCCTGTCGTTGTTCTGGGTGGCGGAAAACGCTATAACGGAACAAAGTTCCGCCGCAAGTTCACTCTTGATGCGTCCGGCTGTGCCAAACCGACAGGACATCGACACATCCAGGAGTATCATGATAGTTAACTCGCGTTCCTCAACAAACTTCTTCACATAGGGATGCCCCATACGGGCCGTAACGTTCCAATCGATCGAACGTATCTCATCCCCCGGAAGATATTCACGTACCTCGTCAAACTCCATCCCGACCCCTTTGAAAACGCTCTGGTACTGACCCGCGAAAACATCGGTTACCTTTCGGGATGTCGTGATCTGTATCCTTCGTATTTTTCGAATTACTTCTTTTGGAATCATTACGGAACTTCTACTTCCTCAAATATCCTTTTTATTATGTCCTCGGACGTCTTGTCCTCAGCTTCCGCCTCATAGCTCGGTATGACCCTGTGCCTCAGAATGTCGAGCCCTATAGACTTGATGTCCTGCGGCGTGACATATCCGCGCCGCTGAACAAAAGCGTATGCCTTGGCGGCGAGTGTCAGATAAATACTGGCGCGCGGAGAGGCACCATATTCAATCAACCCTTCAAGATCATTCAGGCCGTAATTTTTAGGTTCGCGTGTGGCAAAAACGATATCCACTATGTACTTTTCGATCTTCTCGTCCATATAAATTTCGTTTACCACCTTCCTGACCTGAAGTATCCTTTTCGGGGAAACCACGGGCGATACCTCTATTTTCTTGTCGGTAAACGCCATACGTTTCAGTATCTTGTGCTCTTCTTCCTTGTTGGGATAACCTATGTTTATTTTCAGCATAAACCGGTCCACCTGGGCTTCAGGCAAGGGGTAGGTGCCTTCCTGCTCTATGGGGTTTTGCGTAGCCAAAACAAGAAACGGTTCATCGAGATCAAAGGTGTTTTCTCCGATAGTTATCTGCCTTTCCTGCATGGCTTCAAGAAGCGCGCTCTGGACCTTGGCGGGTGCTCTGTTAATTTCGTCGGCAAGGATAATGTTGGAAAAAATAGGTCCTTTTTTTGTTGTAAAAGCACCATCTTTCGGATTATAGACAAGAGTTCCTATCAAATCTGCAGGCAATAGGTCCGGCGTAAATTGCAACCTCTGGAACTTGGTATCAATAGCTGAAGCAAGCACCCTCACGGACATCGTTTTAGCCAGTCCCGGAACACCTTCAATAAGCATATGCCCGTTCGCCAGAAGTCCGACCAAGAGCCGTTCGAGAAGATAATCCTGTCCTACGATCACTTTCCGCATCTCGGACAAGAGCTCTTCTACAAAGACGCTTTCCTTTTCAACTTTTTCGTTTATTGCGGTTATACCCTGCGTCATCACTTACCCCCTTGCGTTAGTATAGTATTATACTGGTGCTATAAAATACCTAAATTTAAACGATATATAATACCACATTCCCCCTTTTTAACACAACTCGTTAACTTGCAACTTGTACCGTTTCCTGGTTTTCAACCCAATAGCTTATTGAGTAAACCAGGCTAGTCAGGTTAGAGTCGTTTGACATGCTCCGTACAGGGAGGATCCACACCGGGCGGGGGGGCCCTGGTAGGAGCTTGGCAAACGGCTCTTACGTCAGCTGAACAAAATTCGGAAAGTTAGGGGGTGGCTTGGAAAAAGGTTTCGACTTCGTGGATATCATCCGTCTTTCTACATTCCGGCAGCGCGTTTATGAACTGCCTGCCGTAATAACGCGTTCTTATGCGCGGGTCAAGGACGGCAACGACCCCCCTGTCGGAATGCCCCCTAATTAGACGTCCGAACCCCTGCTTGAACATAATAACAGCCTGCGGAAGTTGATATTCATTGAAAGGATTCAGCCCTCTCTCCCGTAAGGCCTCCATGCGGGCTACGTTCAGGGGATCACTCGGAACGGAAAAAGGAAGTTTCGTTATTATTACGCATTCTAAAGAGCTGCCGGGAACGTCAACCCCCTGCCAGAACGTAGTGGTACCCATAAGAATGCTGTCTGGATTTTTTTTAAAGACGTCCAGAAGCACATAACGCGGTAAATCTCCCTGTTTTAATATGTTGATATCTTCACGTTCGGCGGCGATATTAGCGGCCGTTCTGTTCAACATCTCATAGCTGGTAAAAAGAGCGAAAATCCTGCCGCCCATAATATCATACATCCTGATGATATCCTCCCCTACCTGTCGCCTGAACCCATCAAAATCTTTCTTCGGATCGGTGATGCCGCGCGGCAGATACATAAGAACGTTATTGGCGTAATCAAAGGGGGAGTCCAGCGCCAGTTCCAGCGGGTCATCAAGTCCCAGGCGGCTTTTTATAAAAGTAAAATCGGCGGTAGCGCCGGAAGAAGACAGTGTCGCGGAGGTTAAGACAACAGGACGTATCTTCTCAAAAAGATACGTCCTCATATCTTCGCTTACATTTATCGGCGCGGCGCGGAAAGAATAGTTCGTCCCACTCTTCCACGTCCTTACCTCCAGCCAGTACGCATATCCTTCTCTTTTGCGGGTAAATATAAAATCCAGGGAGGATGAAAACTTGTCGCACCTTTGGGCGTACGCTTTCGCCAATTCACGACTCTGGGGGTCCTTAAGAGCCCCCCTTAAATCTACCAGAGCCAGTGCCAATGCCTCCAGCAGCTTACTCATATCTCCGACAAAAAACTGATCCTTGTCGAATTGCGTTACCGTGTCTTCCCGTCCGGAAATATTCTCTACTTCTTTAAAAAAATTATCGGAAACGAGTTGTAATTCCTCTACACATTTTCCAACTTTGTTTATCTCTTCCCTAGCATCAACCAAAGAAGCCGGCTCTATCATTTTGCCGGATACCAGGTCCGATACACTCTCCAGCAGGTGCCGGAGTCCGGAACTGGTTAGTTCCTTGCCAAAATGTCTTGTGGCCACGTCTTCCAGGGTATGCGCTTCATCCAGGACCAGGGCCTGAAAATCCGGCAGGACCTTCCCCTCCGACATCATATCGGTGAAAAGGAGTGAATGATTCGTTATAAGCACATGTGCCTGGGAATGCTTCTGACGGGCTCTCATGTAAAAACACTGGTTATACCACTGGCATTTTCGGCCCAGACACAGATCGCCTTCGCGTGAAAACTTGTCCCACACCGCTCTGTCGGGAACAAAATCCATGTCTGTTACCAGCCCCGTTTTAGATTCCGCCAGCCACCCAATAATCTTCTCGAACTGTTTTTTCCGTTTTTTAGTTTCGAACAGGTCCAGAGTACTTTCTCTGTGGGCTTTTCTCAAACAGACATAATTTGCGGATCCCATACACAGGGCATACCGGAACTCCACATCAAGCGCCCGGCTTAAAAAAGGCAGGTCCTTGATAAAAAGCTGGTTCTGCAGGGCCTTTGTATATGTGGAGATAACGCATCTTTTATCCTCCCGTACAGCCCAATTGATAAAAGGTACCAGGTATGCCAAGCTCTTACCTACACCTGTGCCCGCTTCGACGATAAGATTCCTCCGCCCGTCTATCGCTTCCTCCACGGCTTCGGCCATCTGGATCTGCTGCGGTCTTATCTCGTAGCCGTACAGGTGTTTGGATATTGTTCCGTTTTCTTCAAAAATATTTCTGGAAAAAGACATGTTAATCTGGAAGTGCCTAATATACTTTTTTATCGGGGAGACTTTCCCATCGCTTTAACAGCTCTTCACATTCTCTGCGCATAAATCCGCCGCGAATATCGACGGTGGATCGTCCCTCTTCTTTCATCCTGGCTGAGGGTATCATCAGCTCGTTGAACCCGAGTCTTCTAGCGTCTTCTATATCCGTTCCGTAGATCAGGCGATCTATCTTGGCCCAGTGTATGGCCGAGAAACACATCGAGCATGGTTCGGTGGTGGAATAAATCACGCATCCGGAAAGGTCATACGTTCCGCATTTCTTTGCCGCAATGGATATGGCAGTTATTTCCGCATGCCGGGTGGGGTCTTTATCTTTCAAAACGGTATTATGCGCCACAGCCAGGATCTCTTCGCCTCTTATCACAACAGCGCCAAAAGGTCCCCCGTGACCGTCTTCCATGCCTCCAGAGGCTTCCTCGATGGCCATAGACATAACCCGTTCTTCACACATTTTTGTCCCGCCAGAGCTCCGGCTGCGCTCTTATTCTCCCTCGGCACGCTGTTTTGATATTTCTTTTAATCTTTTGTCAATTTTATCCAGCCGCCATTCGAGGGACGAGAGTATCCAGAACTGGAAATGGTTAAGTTTGATATGCGACTCGAGGCCGCCCCCCGACTCCCTTTTTCTATTTTAACCTGTTCTTGTTTTAGCACATATCGACACCCTGTCAAGCACTATTTTTGTAGCAGTTTAGCCCGGAGACGAAGCTGCCTGATGTGATGGGTATATTCGAGCACGGTGTAAAGTTATCTCCCCCCATGGGATAAAAATAATTTAACCTTCTTTGAATATACTACGCCTGAAGTATGATAATAAAAGGGATAACTTTAACAGCGCGCGCAGGATATGCCCATCACATCAGACGGTACTTCCGTGGGCTAAACTCTTACCTATTTTGCGTTTCGCCTTCGGCTCACGGCTCCTTCTGTGCTCGCCCTCGTATGCTCACACGGTGTCGATATAATCCAGGATATCAAGACCCACCTGCTCAAACAGTTCTCTCAGCCTTCCCACGGGCAGTCCAAGGATATTAAAATATGACCCCCTTATATTATCGAAAAGCATGGACCCTGCGCCCTCGATGGAAAACCCCCCGGCTTTGTCATACGGGCCTAAAAGGCGGAAATATCTCTCGATCTGACGGTCCGTCAACGGACTTACGGAAAGACTGCTTTTTTCAAAACCGAGGGCTTTTTTGCCTGTTTCAAGATCCATAACACAAAGGCCTGTATACACTTCTATCTCATTTCCGGAAAACTTTTTAAGCATTTCCCGGGCCGAACCCGCCCCGTCAGGTTTACCAATAATATCCTTTCCACATGAGACAAGGGTATCCGCACCTATAATAATGGACCGTACGGCACTGTGCCCGCCGCCGCTGATAGTGGCAACTTTATCGGCTTTTGCTTCGGCGTTGATCTGAACGATTTCGGAGATCGGGGTATTTTTCTCCAGACTTTCTTCGGCTCCACTAGGAACGACCCTGTGAGCTATCCTGCAATCCGAAAGAATGCGGGACCTTCTTTCGGAGGCAGACGCCAGAATAATCTCTTTTTTTATCATATATATGTCTCTACTTTTTCTTCTTTATAATCTGGACATGCATCTTGCGGACGACTCTGCCGAACACGTCATCGATCATCTCCTGCCTAACGTAATAATAAATGTTTTTCCCGTCCTTTCGAGATTTAACCAGATCACAGTTTTTGAGGATCTGCAGGTGGTGCGATATTGTAGGCTGGGACGTCCGAAATTCCGAGCAGATATCAGTAACGTTCATCTCTTCTTCCCCTAAGAGTTCCAGGATATCCTGTCTCGTTTTGTCGGCAAGCGCTTTGAATATTTTTACAAGATCGTACTCACCCATTTCGTCCTCCGCTATTTTATCCTGATCGTGACGATAAGATCGCCCTTGTGCCTGCAACACGGACATTTCTTTCCCTGTTCCCGCAGTCTCATTTTCTGGCCGTTCTTTGTGCCCGCGGGCACTTTAAGGGTTATGCTTTTGCCGCTGGAAAGATCGAACTTGGCTTCCCCTCCTTTTTCTGCGAGTTTTCCGGGAATCGGAAGGACAGCTTTAATGTCGGTGTCGGTCTCAGTTTCGTCCGGCCTCTTCGCGCCTCTAGTCTGTCCGCCTGGGGTGTAATAATAGGTATAACCTCCCTTTCTCCCGGCGCTTCCCCTATCCGAAAAAACGTCGCCAAAAATATCGCTGAATACCGACCCTGAAGCGAACCCGCCCCCACCGCCTGCGAAATGCCTCAAAAAATCGGAGACATCAAAACCCTGGTCAGAGGAAAAATCTCCGGTATATGCCCCCCTCCTGCGAAGATTGTCGTATTCCTTCCTCCGTTTCGGGTCTCCCAGGGCGTAATACGCTTCCGATATTTTCTTGAACTCTTCTTCCGCTTTTTTACCCTCTGGATTTTTGTCAGGATGATATTTAAGCGCGAGTTTCCTGTAGGCTTTTTTGATCGCCTCCTCGCTGGCATCCTCTTTTACGCCAAGTATGAAATAATAATCGTCACGTGCCATTGTGTTCTCCCTTTAGATTAAGCTTTTACATAAAAAGCGTCTTTCTTTTCATCATAATCCATCCGAGCGTTAGATCCCTCCGAGATCTGTCCTTCCAGAATCGCAAGCGCCAGGCGGTCCTGCACTTCTTTCTGGATCAAGCGCTTCAAAGGTCTCGCGCCATAATCCGGGTCAAACCCGCGTTTCGCAAGTTCTTTTTTCGCTTTTTCCGTGACCGTTAGGGTTATGTTCCTCGCTGCTAGCCGCTCCTTGACCCCTGACAGTTCCAGATCGACTATCCTAAGAATGTCAGCTTCCGTCAGGCGGTTGAAGATAACCGTTTCGTCAAGTCTGTTTAAAAATTCCGGCCGGAAATGTCTCTTCAGTTCATCCATTACACCCCTGGCGATGTCTTCTTTCGCGTTGGTTCTATCCGCAAAAAAGCCGCTTCCTATGTTTGAGGTCATAATTATAATCGTGTTCTTAAAATCGACCACATGGCCCTGGTTGTCGGTAAGGCGTCCGTCGTCCATTATCTGCAGCAGAATATTAAACACGTCATGATTGGCCTTTTCTATCTCATCAAGAAGTATGACGCTGTAAGGCCTGCGGCGCACTTTTTCCGTAAGCTGTCCTCCCTCCTCATACCCGACATATCCGGGAGGCGCCCCGATAAGTCTGGAGACGGAATGTTTCTCCATGTATTCCGACATATCTATCCTTACCATGGCCTCCGGATCGTTGAACAAAAACCAGGCCAGCGTATGGGCCATATGCGTCTTGCCGACACCGGTAGGTCCCAGAAAAAGGAAAGACCCTATGGGCCTTGAGGGATCACCCAGGCCGCTCCTGGAACGCCTGACGGCATCTGAGATCTTTCCAACCGCCTGATCCTGCCCCACGATCCTGGTCTTGAGTATGTCTTCCATATGGATAAGCTTCTCAACCTCGGACTCCATAAGTTTAGTTATGGGAATACCCGTCCACTGCGCGACGATCTGGGCTATATCCTCGTCATCCACTTCTTCCTTAAGCATCTCCTTTTCTTTTTGAACGAACGCGAGTTTTTTGCTTTCCTCATCGAGCTCCTTCTTCAGCGCGACCATCGTCCCGTAACGGATCTGGGAAACCTTCCCCAGGTTACCCTCTTTTTCCGCGCCGGATTCCTCCGCCCTGGCTTTATCTATCTTTTCTTTTATCTCGCGTATCTTATCAATGAAGCGTTTTTCCTTCTGCCAGTGCTCCTTCATCTTTTGGAGCTTATCGCGCAAATCCTTAAGCTCTTTATCCACGACGGCTATTTTTTTCTTACCCTCGGCACTTGCCTCTTCCTTCTTGAGGGCCTGCCTCTCGATCTCCAGCTGCACGATCTTCCTCTGCACCTGGTCGATCTCCGTAGGCACGCTGTCGATCTCTATCCGCAGCTTGGAAGCCGCCTCGTCTATAAGGTCTATGGCCTTGTCTGGCAGGAAACGGCCCGAGATATATCTGTCGGATAATTGCGCCGCCGCTATGATCGCTGAATCCGATATTCTCACGCCGTGATGTACCTCGTATTTCTCTTTAAGACCCCGCAGGATGGCTATCGTATTCTCAACGGAAGGTTCGCCGATAAATATCTGTTGAAAGCGTCTTTCCAGGGCTTTGTCCTTCTCGATGTCTTTTCTGTATTCATCCAGCGTGGTGGCGCCTATGCAGCGCAGTTCCCCCCGGGCCAGCGCGGGCTTAAGCATGTTGGAGGCGTCCACCGCGCCTTCCGCCCCTCCGGCCCCGACAAGGGTGTGAAGTTCGTCGATAAAAAGTATTATCTCGCCTTCCCGTTCCTTTATTTCTCTGAGCACGGCCTTTAACCTGTCCTCAAACTCGCCCCGGAACTTAGCCCCCGCGACCAGGGCCCCGAGATCGAGCGCTATTATCCTCCTATCCTTAAGGGCGTTCGGCACATCCCCGGACGATATCCTCTGAGCCAGGCCCTCGACTACGGCCGTCTTTCCTGTCCCCGGGTCACCGATTAACACCGGATTGTTCTTGGTCCGGCGCGAGAGTATATGGATAAGTCTGCGTATCTCCTCGTCACGGCCTATAACCGGATCCAGTTTGCCGAGGTTGGCCAGCTCTACAAGATCTCTGCCGTATTTCTCGAGTGCCTGGTACTTGCCTTCGGGGTTATCGTCGGTCACCTTGTGCCTCCCTCTTATTTCCTGAAGAGCTCGCAAGACGCTGTCGCGTGTTACATGCTGGGATTTGAGAAGCTCGGAAACTCCTTCGCCGGACTTATCGTCCGTCATGGCAAGAAGCAGATGTTCCACGCTTATGTATTCGTCTTTAAGCTGTCTTGCTTCTTTTTCCGCATTGGAGAGAACCTTATTTAATTTATTCGACATATGCGGCTGCGCGGCGCTTCCTGTTACCTGGACCTTTTTAGCAAGCTCTTCTTCAAGCTGTGTGCGCAGTTTATTAACATCGGAGCCTATCTTCTTTAATATACTTACAACAATCCCGACATCATCGCCGAGAAGAGCATATAACAGTTGCTCCACATCCACCTCCGGGTGGGCCCTGTCAACCGCCTCTCTCATGGCCTCCCTGATAGCTTCCTGTGTCTTTACGGTGAGTCTATCCATCATCATTTTTCTCAACCCCCTAATACATCGACATATTTATATCTATCTATATGTTACACTAAAAAACTTCAAAAGTCAAATTTTTTCGTAAAAAATATAACCAGATTAGTTGTAACAGTTTCGCCCAGAGAAGAAGCTACCTGATGTGATAGGCATATCCTGCGCGCGTTGTAAAAGTTATCTCTTTTATTATCATGCTTCAGGCGCAGTATATTCAAAGAAGTTTAAATTATTTTTATCCTGTGAGGAAGATAACTTTACATCGTGCTCGGACATACCCATCACATCAGGGTGTACTTCCGTGGGCTAATCTGCCGCATTGGAACTGGGATATAAAATATCTCGCACAGCACAAGGGCGGATGTGTGTGTCCGAGCATTGCAGTGATTTGCCGCCAATCGGATAAAAATAAATACACTTCTTTGCTAATCTTACTCCTGAATCTATAAAACATAACAGGCGAATCGCGAAACACGCAGGATGCACACATCCGTCCTTCGTTTGCTGAATCAAGGCCGTTTTTTAGTTTAACCTGGTTAGATTTGAGACTGGGGAGCTCTTACATTTTTGAGCGAGAGTTGGCCTTACTGAAACAATCGCGCATGAATATTTTGACGATCCTCGCGTTTGCCGTGGGTACACTTTGCTGCTCTGTCATCGTCTCGTTCGTAACCGTCGACCTGATTTTCTCACGCCACAGCTGTTTGTTCGTGGCGGCATCCGTAACGGTAAAAATCGCCTGCATGCGGACGTAATTCGCCTTTGAGAGGACATCCATGATCAAGGTAACAGAAGAACCTATCATGTCTATAGGATCTTCCGTTGTGTAAAAAAACTCGGTAATGTCGCCTTCTATAATGATATCCGCGTTCTCTTTTGCCGGAACCAGCTCAAAGTGAATCGTCATCCTGGTAACCAGGGCGTCCTCCAGAGCTTTCTTAAGGTGCTTTAGATCGGCTTTCGCTTTTCCTGAGGAATCCGAGATATCCGCAACATATGTTTTTACGACACTTTTTCTGCTCAGCATCTCGCAAAGGTTGCTCTTGGGCCGACACTCCCCTTCGCTCGGGAATAGAAGCACCAGCGCCATGCCTGCTGTGAATATAAATGTAAAAATTCTTTTCATATTATTCGTCTCTCTTTCTTTTGTCCCCGGGTACATGCTACACATCAAGCTCATGCTGTCTCAACAATACTTCCTTGGTTATATAGTCCATTAGTTTCCGGTACTCCAGCTGACCGACAAGTTTGCCGGATCCTTCCTTTTCCAGAACCGGGATATAATCAACTTTCTTCGCCTTGAATACCTCCATCGCGACTCTTAGCTCCTGACCGGCATATACTACCGTCTCAGCTTCCCGGACGATATCCCCCGCAAGGATCAACTGGTCCATCTGTCCCTCATAAAAAGTGTCGCGTATATCTCCAAGCGAGATAACCCCGACAAAATTGCCGTCCACACTTACTACCGGAAATTTATACGCGTCGCTTTCTTTCATGATGTCTATCACCTGATGCAGGTTATTGTTTTCCTTGATGATGGGAAAATCCGCTTCCATCACATCGCTTACTTTGTGCGCCTCTACAACGTCTTCCTCAGTAATGTTCCTATTCATCTCATCCGCTTTCTTTATACCGTACTTGATCATCGGGGGAGCGACAAGCTGCAGGAGAAACGTGGTAGCTGTTATAATGCTGATTATCATAATCCCCGACATGCGGGCTTCGCCGCCCAAACCACTAAGGGTATTAAACGCGGCTATGGCCAGACCAACCGCCACGCCGGCCTGGTCAAAAAGACAGAAACCCAGATACCTGGTCACAGTCTCTTTCGCCCCGGAGATCTTCCCCCCTATATAAGCGCCGGCTAATTTCCCGACACTGCGGCTTATGATATAAGCGACGGCAAGGAACAGAACCCCCCCTTTTACCAGTATTCTGGCGTCAAGACGCGCGCCCACCAGGACAAAGAAAAGTATAAAGATGGGAGAACTGAATCTCTTTATAATGTCGAACATCTCCTGCTTATCTAGAGGCTGCAGGTTCGCAGCGACCGCGCCCAGTACCATGGACGCGAGTATGGGGTCTACCTTGAAATGCATGGAAAGCCCCACAACAAGTATGATCGTCCCGAGCGTAAAGGGCAGTATGCGCTCCCTGTCCCCCGTCTTGGAAACGATCTTGTGCAGCACAAACCCGGCAATAATCCCTATCAGGACGGAAACGGTTATCTGGAACAGGGGCATCGCCATGGTAAGCCCGAGCGACATATTCTCATGAACGAGAAGCGTCTTGGCAAAGGCGATCGCAAACCCGTATATCAGAAGGGCCAGAGCGTCATCGAGCGCGACGATCGAAAGCGCTGTCATCGTTACCGGACCGCGCGCCTTATATTCCCCGAGAACGCTATATGTCGCCGCGGGGGCCGTAGCGGAGGAAAGCGCGCCGAGTATCAGGCCCATGTAGACTTTTCCGGTAATCGCGATAACCGCTATGGCGACCAGGAAAAAAGTCAGAAAGGCCTCAACGAAAAGTATTGTATATATCGAACGGCTGTACCTTTTAAATCGGTCAAAATGAAGTTCCGAGCCTATCATGAAACCTATAATCCCCAGGGCCAGGCTTATGAGGGGGTCTGAAGGAATCCATTATGGGGCCACTTAAGAACCCCCTGAAAGATTCCCCCAGTAAGAGGCCGATGATTATATAGCCCATGACCTGCGGCATGTTTAACCTTTTGAATATCCTGCCGCCGATCGTGCCGAGCAGTATGACCAGGCCGATAACTAATAATATGTTCATGCCTTATTGCCTTTTACGCTTTTTCTTTCCGGAGGCGGTTTTCGCTTTTGCCTCTTTTTTCTGGGCGCTGCTTCTGGTAAACTTCTTTGAGTATTCTTTCAGCTTTTTGTACGCCAGGTAATTAATCGTGCCGGCCGGATATTTACCGCTTTTATCTTTCTTTCCGGCTTTTTTCCCGGTCAGTATTTCGATCCCTTCGTCTACCGTGGATACCGGCCATATATGGAACTTTCCTTTTTTAACGGCGTCGATCACCTCATCCTTCAGCATAAGGTGCCTCACGTTAAGTTCAGGCATTATCACGCCCTGCTCCCCTGTAAGCCCCTTTACCTTGCAAACCTCATAAAAGCCTTCTATCTTTTCGTTTATCCCGCCTACGGGCTGTATCAAGCCGTGCTGGTTCATGGATCCCGTAACCGCTATTGACTGTTTTATAGGAACACCCGAAAGTGACGATAAAAGGCAATAGGCTTCCGTGCTTGAGGCGCTGTCTCCCTCGATACCATCATACGACTGTTCAAAACAGATACTCGCGCTTAAACTCAGTGGCGCTTCCTGAGCGAATTGTTCGCCGAAATAACCGCTAAGGATCATCACGCCCTTCGAATGGATGTTGCCTCCCATCTTCACCTGTCTTTCGATATCTACGACACCCTTCTTGCCCATATAAGTACGGACGGTTATACGCGACGGCCGGCCGAACATGTACTCCCCTATATCAATAACGGAAAGACCGTTGACCTGGCCCACGACCGATCCGTCCACATCTATCATCAGAACGTTCTTATTTATGAGTTCCGTGATCTTATCTTCTATAAGGTTGGACCGGTAAATCTTCTCATGTATGGCCTTTTCCACATGCGGCGCGTCGACGTATCCCGCGTTATCCTGGCCTGCCCAGTAATCCGCTTCCCTGAGTATATCGGCGATATACATGAAACGCGCGCTGAGCTTATCCTGATCGTGTGTAAGCCTCGACCCGTATTCTATAACCTTCGCCACCGCCTTCCGGTCGAAATGCCGCAAATCTTCCTCCTCGCATCTGACTTTTATAAAAGCGGCATATTTTTTGACCTTTGCCGTGTCCCTGTCCATTTCTATATCGAAATCCGCTTTGACCTTAAACATCTTGCGAAAATCCTCGTCATACTTGTAAAGGATCTGATACAGCCATGGCGGGCCGATCATGATTATCTTTATGTCCAGAGGAATCGGCCTGGGTTTGAGGCTGGTCGTGCTTATCAACCGGAACTGCTCATTTATGTCCTCCACCTTGATCTCATGGTTGCGGATAACCCTCTTAAGGGTGTCCCAGGCCATAAAACTTTTCAGGACATCCATCGCCTGAAGGACGAGATACCCCCCATTTGCCTTGTGCAGGGCTCCGGGAGCTATCATGGTGGAATCCGTGCTCATGGATCCAAACTGCGACACATACTCGATCCTTCCCAGCAGGTTATAATAAGTGGGGTTCGGTTCGCGGATCACCGGAGCACCCTTGGAGTGCCTGTGATCCACCAAAAGATTCACCCTGTATTTAAGAAATGAACTTTTCTTGGGCGCGGCTTTGAGTCCGAACATAAGTGGCTGAGCCTCATCTTCCTCCTCTTTGAACATGTCTATATCTTCTACTATATCCTCCTGCACGTGGTTCAGGTACTCGACGATATCCTCGAATTCCCTGTATTTGAACCTGAGTTCGTCGATTATGTGTTTAACGGAAAACAGCCCGACTTCCGTTTCCAGTTCCTTAATCCTTACCTTGGCCGTTTTTTCCATCGCGCGCACTTCGCTCAGGGCCTGTTCAATCTTGATGTGTAATTCGTGTTTTTTCTCCTCCAGCTTCTGCTTTTCCCCGTCCGAAAGTTTTTCGTACTCCTCACCGCTCATTGGCTGGTCGCCGATACGCGGGACAAGGATCACGCCCGTGGCGGACTGTTTCAATGCGAATCCTTCGTCAAAGGCCTTTTTTTCGACATCTTCCAGCGCGGCGTCTCTTTTTTCTTTATATTCCTTGAGCAAGTCGTGCTTCCGCACTTCGTAATCTTCGCTTTCAAAAGACCTGGGGATCTCGACCTTTAGTTCCCCTACCAGCTCTTCCATATCTTTTTTGAATATTATTCCTCTTCCCGCGGGAAGCCTCATAGCTATCGGCTCGTCCTCGTGAGTAAAGTTAAAAACATATATCCAGTCGTCGGGGGTTTTTTCTCTGGCCGCGATCTCGTTGACAGCTTTGTTTGCCTGAGTATTGCGCCCGGTACCCGCAGCCCCGCAGACAAAGATGTTGTATCCGTCGCTTTTTACGTTAAGACCGAAATCTATGGCGCTGACCCCTCTTTCCTGATGCAGGGGCTCATGCTCAAATTCGTAATCCTCCGTGGTTTTAAACGGAAAACTTGAAGGATCGCATATCTTTTTCAGGTCACCGGCCTTTAATTTCCTCATAACCATTATCTCCTTCTATTACAGTTTCATGATACCGTGTTATCTTCCTCTTCCCTTAAACTATAAACAATGAAAATACCCTATCAATGTCTATAAGTCAAGAACCTTGCAGCAAGTTAAAAACGGCCAGCCAGAGCGGAATGCTGAAAATCGCGATTATATGCGTGTAGAATATAACACCGCTAAAAAAGTTGTTATCTGCTTTGGTGTAACTTCCTATAATTACTAAAGATACAGCAACAGGCATTAGGCTTTCGAGAAACAGGAAAAATTTGTAATCAGGTCCGAGCGGGACGCACGAAAGCACCGCAAGTACGAGCGCCGGAAATACTAAAAGCTTTGCTATCGCGCAGGCAATTATAGGCACTTTATTCTGGGGGTCATATGCTCTGTACCTGCATAAATACGCCCCTAAAGTCAGCATAGCCAGGGGAAAAGCTGCCTGCCCTAGCTGACTCAAAGGGTCCGCCACAAGCGCGGGCATGCTGCCCTTTCCCGCCAGGGCCACCCAGACTAACGAAAATACCGTCGCGATCACCGGAGGATTAAACAAAACGCTCGCGTTAAATGCTTTTCCCACGCTTCCTGACAGAAAAAGAGGCACGAGCGACCACATCATTATATTAAATCCCACGATAAAAAGGAACGTATATATAAGCAATCTGTCGCTAAGGGCTCCGGCAAACGCGAACAATATCAGATTCATCGGAAGATACCCGCAGTTCTGAAAAGCGCAGCTGCATATAAATTCTTTTCGCGACTTAAATCCCCTCAAAAACTTATAGATAACCATGCCTATCAGCATCCCCGCCAGAGAGAACACGACGGCGCATAGCGGCAGAAACCACCAGTAAGCATATTCCTTAAAGCTGAAATGAGTGATCGTCTTTGAGATTATAAGGGCCGGGAACACGACGCGGACCAAGAGAAGGCTAAGCATGTCGGTGAATTTATCGTCGATGATCTTCAGTCGGTAGAGAATGTATCCGACAAGCATCAAAACGAAAAGTTTGGCAATAGCCGCCGCTATGGCATAAAAGGTAAACTCAAATTCCATATTTAGTTTTTGGTTCTCAACTCAAAGTAGGGCACGTACCCCTTCGTGGCACAAGTTTAAACGTGCCCTACTTTTTTTCTGCCCTTCATCTTTACACTCCCGGCTTGCCGAGGAGCTTAAACATTTTATTCTTATACGCTTCAACGCCCGGCTGATCAAATGGGTTAACCCCTAACAGATACGCCGAAACGGCTACTGCTTTCTCGAAAAAATAAAAAAGCTGCCCCAGACAGAAAGCCGATTCCTCGCCGAGAAATATCGTGGAGTTGGGTACCCCACCCTCGAAATGAGCTTCACACGTTGCTTCGTAAGACTTTCTGTTAACATAATCAACCTGCTTGCCGGCCAGATAATTCAGGTTATCCGCATCTTCGTCCGCGGGCGGTATTAAGCATTTTTCTGTTTCCTCTTCTATAACCAGAAACGTTTCAAAAAGATTTCTCTCGCCTTGCTGGATCAGCTGGCCCAAAGAATGAAGATCGGTTGAAAAATCACATGAAGCCGGAAATATCCCGCGCTTAGCTTTACCTTCGCTTTCACCGAATAACTGTTTCCACCATTCGTCGACATAATGCAGCCTGTCGTCAAAACTGGAAAGTATCTCTATTTTTTTGCCCTTGCGATAAAGGATATTTCGCGCAGCCGCATACCTGTAACTTGTATTATCGTCAAGATCGCAGCTCTGACTGCGCTCGAGCTGCTGTTTCGCGCCTGCGATGAGCTCCCTTATGTCGATACCCGCGCACGCCATCGGCAATAGCCCCACCGCCGTTAAAACCGAAAACCTGCCGCCGACGTCATCCGGTATGATAAAACTCTTGTAACCATTTTTCTCGGCTATCGACCTGAGCGCCCCTTTTTTTTTATCCGTCGTACATACTATCCTGTCGGCAATTTTTCCAGCGCCGTATTTTTTCTTCATAAAATCTTCAACAACCCTGAACGCAATCGCCGGTTCCGTGGTTGTGCCGGATTTGGAAATCACGTTAACACTGACATCCTTGTCTTTTAAAGTATCCAGAAGTTCGCCAAGATACTCGCCTGAAAGGTTATGCCCCGCGAAAAATATTTTTTTGCCGATCGTCTCGGGGGAAAGCGTCTCAATGGCGGCTCTGGCTCCGAGATAAGAACCTCCAATACCGATTATGATTATCGCGTCCGAGTCGCGGTCCAATTTGGCAGCGGTCTGGTCTATATCCTTTAAAAGTCCCTCGTCTATATTCTCGGGGAGGTCCACCCAGCCAAGAAAATCCTTTCCGGGACCGTTTTGTTCCACTAAAAACGCGTGGGCTTTCTCCACCTCCGGAAAGATACCGTCCAGGTCTTTTTCCGAAACAAATCCTTCAAGATATCTGGCATCAAACTTTATACTCTTCTCCATAATAAAACCCTTAAATGTTAGCTATAAGCTTCGGGCCCCAAGCTTCAGGCCTGTAGCTTGAAGCCTGTGGCTTGCAGCTTTATGTCTACTTTCAATCCCCGCTCTTTAAACTTCTGAAAAGATTATACCACCCGGATAACTTCGCCCGGAAATGAAACGGTTTTGTCATATCCGAATTCGTCACCTTCACCCTGTTTAATTCATACACATCACGGTTAAGCCTGTCAAAACCCCTGTTAGTCGTACAGGCGCCTTTATACCCCGCCCTTTTTACAGCGCTTTTCACCTTTTCGTTAAAACCGCCGATAGGATAACATAAATACCGAACCTTTTTGCCTGTCTCCATCTCTATGTCTTTTTTGCTTCCGTCAACTTCATCCCAGAGGCGCCGCGTATCTTCCACCGACGGAAGGTATACATCGTTTTTCGTGTGTGCGCCGAAATCTATGCCGTTTTCTATCATAAGGCGAACCTGATCCCAGTTCACGTAACCTTCTCGCACGCCGACATAACCCGTGATGATAAATATTGTGGCTGGCATACTGTATTTTGCCAGAACCGGAAAAGCGTTCAGATAGTTGTCCTCATAACCGTCATCAAATGTTATAACGACGGTTTTGGGGATAAAGCCGATGCCCTTGTTGATGCCGTCAACAAGCTCATCGAGGGGCATCACGGAGTAACCGCTTCCTTGCAGGAACGCCATCTGGCGGGAGAAATTCTCAGCTGTTACGTTCAGCGAGCTACTATTATCATCGTTTATGGCGTGATAGACAAGTATGGGGATCACGCGCCGCGGACGCATATAAAAGAAATAGAACGAAACAGCGACAAGCGCCAATATAAGCGCAGTAGATACAAGTCCTTTTATTATACGCATTTATACTCCATTCTAACCTGCCAGTGGTCAGGTGTGTGTGGCTACTCCTACCAGAGCCCCTCCGCCCGGTGTGGGAGGCTCCCTGTACGGAGTAGCCACACACACCTGGTAACCTAACAGGTTATTTAAAACTCGACCCCTCAAAAGCCGCATTAAGCAGAACTTAAAAAGGGGTCGAGAAAATCAAACAAAATACCACTAACAGGTACGTTATGAAACAGTAATAGCAGTTACAGGGCACTGATCAGCACCGTTTTTGGCATCCTCCACCTTATCTTCAGGGATCTCATCCGCTGTCACAACAGCCTTGTCTCCCTCCATCTGGTATACCTCGGGCGCTACCTGCGCACACAAACCACAACCAATGCACGTATCGTTATCCACTACGGCTTTCATTTCTCAACACCTCTCTTCCTTATAAGTTAATATATACGAGTCAAAATTATTTTATCAGAATGTACTCACAGGGTCAAGGGGTTACACATCCCAGACAGACCAGCGACCCCCGCCCAGCAGAATAAGCGGAATGCATGCACCTATTATCAGCAGGTTATACTCAATACCTCCGTTCTGAATAAAGAAACCATATGCGAGATTTACCTTCCACAGGCGTATAAGCATGGTAAGAACTATCGCTACGGCGGACCATCTGGCCAATATGCCTAAGAGGAGAAAAATGCCGCCGGCAAACTCAATACAGGCCCAGATCATCGCAAATAAATAAGGATGGGCCAGGCCTAACCCTTCTACCATCTTTGCCGTTCCTTCAAGTCCGATGCCATCAAACGTGCCGAACAGCTTCTGCGCACCATAAGCCACACAAATTATACCGATTATAAGACGGAGCGTAAACATCGAAAGGTCTAAGAGAGTCACATTCCTCATATAGTTCTCCCCTCTGCGGCTGACTTAATATTCCTTTTTTATTGTATCCGAATAAGACATAAAAGCAAGATAATTCCGAAAAGGTGAAAGTATTTGTCCCGTTTTTGTGTCTAATATATGTAGGGCACATTTAACCTGTGCCATAAAGGGGTATGTGTCCTACACATATCCCAACCGGGAGTGAATTATTATGATGCTTCAAGAATTATTAGGAGGCTGTATAAATATCCTTTTACCCACAAATTGCGCCGCCTGTGGAAAAAGCCTGGCCGCCTACCCCCTGCCTGTATGCCAGAGGTGCCAAAGGGTAATTTTGGCGGGAAGCTCACCGGCGATCCAGTCATCGGACCATCTTAAGAAAATATGGTCTTGCCGCCCTTACGAAGATGCGGTAAGAGAATGCATAAAAAAATTTAAATATTGTGAAAAACGGCAGATGATGATTGTTTTTGAGGATATGATCCGTAAATTTCTCAGCGAAAACAATATCCCGTCTGAGGCTGTTGATCTAATCGTCCCGGTGCCTCTACACCCGAGCCGGCGCCATACCAGAGGGTACAACCAGTCGGAGATTATCTCGGAGGCGCTGTCCGGGCGGTTCTCTGCCCCTGTCTGTTCCCATGCCCTCATCAAGACAAAAAACACCGTACCTCAGATGGGCCTTTCAAGGAAAAATAGGATCAAAAACCTGAAAAATTCTTTTACGGTAGTCGACCGGCTGTACCTTGTAGGAAAATCCATACTGCTGGTGGACGACATAATGACCACCGGCGCGACACTCGATACGTGTGCCGTGACGCTGCTCGGCGCCGGAGCCAAAGAGGTATTCGCCTTCACGTTAGCGCGAACGTTATAAATGGCTTCAAGCCTCAGGCTGCAAGCTTCAGGTTTGGAGCTTGAGGCCTGTAGCCTGAAGCTTGTAACCTGCAGCCTGTAACCTGATCAGCTTTTTTTATTTACGAAATATATCCCCACAAGCGCAAAGACGACATTGCTCAGCCACGCCGCCACAACGGGCGGGAGTGCCCCGCCTTTTCCCAGAGCAAGGCTGATAGCCATTACCGGTAAATATAACATGGCTATCATAATACCCCTGGCCATGCCGATAAGAGCGCTCGCCCGTCCGGTCTCAATGCTGAACGGAACTCCCACCAGCACCGTGATAAGAGCCGTAAAGGGAAAGGACAATTTGTAATTAAGATCCACAAGAAGACGCCTTACGGTTGAAGGCGAACCGACGCTAAAGATATTTAAATATTTCCTGAGCTGCCTGAAACTCATAAAGCGCGGATCCCACTGGTTGTTGGTAAAATCTTCCGGAGTTTCTTTGATAAAAATCTGTTTCTTTTTGTAGATTAGGGGATCTCCCGTAAAATTACCGTTAGAATCCACCTTGAATATGATAACATCTTCGCCCGTCCAGAACCCGTCATCCTCCCATCTCACAAGACGCGCGCTAATCTTTTCGGTTATGACGTGATTTTCATCCTGTCGGTGGATGATTAAGCTTTTAAGAACTTTGGTTGACGGGGTAAACGATTTAGCAAAGATTATCTGGTCGCCTTTACCATATATGGCAAGATCCTCTATGTCCGAACTCGTTTCGTCATTTCCCTGTTCGAGCTCTTCCTGACGTATGCGGTTGGCTTTTTCCATGGTCGAGGGTACTACCCTGTCGTTTATTATAAACGTGGCCAGGCACAGCACAAAAGTCACAAAGAGGACCGGCCTCAGGAGTTCCCAGAGGCTGAGCCCACTGGCAACAACGGCTGTCACCTCGTGGTTCTTGCTGAGCGAGTTAAACACGTATACCGCGCTCAATAGGCACGCAAACGGAACCATATTGACAAACGCGAACGGCGCTAAATATAAATAGAAGGATAGTATGCTGACAAGAGGTATGTTGTTTTCGAAAATCTCCTGCAGAAAACTTAAGACATCACCTATAACACCTAGAACTATAAGCAGGATAATGCAGAAAAACAACGAGGCTACATAGCTCTTGAGCACATATTTTTCCAGTATTCTCATCTTTTCCTTTAGCGCTATTTCCTGGAAATGCGGAAAAACATACCTATACCCGTCGCAAACAATAGAATATTGGCGGACCATACTCCGGCCCACGGCGGTATGATACCGCGTATGGCGAAGGCTATGCCTCCGAGCATAATACCCCAGTATACAAGAAACAGCACCATTGCCAGTGCAAATCCGATAAATTTTTCACGGCGGTGGGTGGTTATCGCCAGCGGGATACCCGCGATAACAAAGACAAGATTAGAAAACGCCAGAGCGAGTTTTTTATGCAGCTCTATTCGCAGAGGTATTCCGTCTATGTCGTCCCGCCTGAGGTCCCCGATGTCCCTCAGAATCTCTTTAATATTTTTTTCTCTTGTTTTTTTCTGGATATTACTGGTATCTACCGCGTTATCCAGGTTGAGTGTCATATAATAATCCTTGAACGAGAGTTTGTAAAACTCATCAGGTTTATCCGGTGTGATTTCATCGGCCGTGCCGTCCTCAAGCTTTAGCTTTACACTGTTTTCCTCCGGAAGCGGTATTATCTCTCCGGTCCGCGCCACTATAGTGCGGGTGGGCTTGCCTTCCCGGGGCTGGTATATACGTATGTTCTCAAGAAAATTGCCCTTCACATCGTGAACAAAAATAATATAATCCTTGAATCCCTTGATGAATATACCCGCTTCCAGCATGGCGGCGGGATGTTTAAGTCCTATTCTCTTTAAAAGTTTCCTTGCGGCGAACTCGGACTGCGGGAGTACTTTGTCGTTCAATGGGACGTTCAAAAGGCTTATGATGAGACCGCAGACCACCACGGGAAGTACCACCCTGTATATGCTTACCCCGCTCGTCCTGAGCGCCGTAACTTCGTTATCACTCGAAAGTCGTCCGAACCCTAAAAGTACCGCTGAAAGGACAGAAATAGGTATGGTATAGATAAGCACGTACGGAAGAAACAGGAAGAATATCTTTACTACCTGGATGAGTTCCACACCCTTGTTCATTACCATATCCGCGGTTTGCATTATATTGCCGGCCGCAAGAATAACGGTCGAGATTAACAGCGACGCCAGAAACGGGCCCCCAAGTTCTTTAAGCAGATATCTGGTTATTATTCTCATAGTTTCAGGCTTAAGGCTTCTGGCTTCTGGCTACAGGCTTGAAGCTTGAGGCCTGCAGCCTGTATGGTTTACTTAGCAAGCAGTTTTGTGAGGGAATACAGGTGTGCGTGCAATTCTCTGTCCTGATCCCTTTCAAAACAGGCCTTTTCATATGGTACTAAATGAAGCGTGCGCCCCCTTATACCAACCATCTTTCCGGAATGGCCATCCATAAGTGCGCTAACGGCATGAACGCCCATCACAGACGCGAGTATTCTGTCCGGCGCGTTTGGGGAACCCCCTCTCTGGATATGCCCGAGCGTTATACCCCTGACCTCGTACCCCGTTTTTTTTGCGATTTTCTCGGACATAACCTGGGCGCTGGAAAACCCCTCGGAAAGGATAATGATCCAGCTTCTCTTTCCCTTCTTTTCGGCTTCCTGGATCTCCGCGGCAATCTGTTCCACGTCGACCTTACTGCCGGGATAAAGCACTTCTTCCGCGCCGCCAGCCAGACCTGTCATTATCGCTATATACGGCTCTTCACGACCCATGACCTCGATCACATAAATGCGTTCCATGCTCGATACCGTATCGCGGATCTTGTCAACCGCATCCAGCACCGTATCCACAGAGGTGTGAGCTCCTATCGTATAATCCGTATGTCCCAGATCGTTATCGATGGTCCCCGGAACACCTATACTTTTTATACCCCAATCTTTATGAAGGGTGAGCGCACCTTGAAACGAACCGTTGCCGCCTATGATTACAAGCGCGTCTATACCGCTTTCTTTTACAACCTTCACGGCTTTCGCCTGTCCCTCGGTGGTCATAAATTCTCGGGACCTGGCGGTCTTGAGAATGGTTCCCCCGCGGCTGAGTATGTTGCTGACACTGCGGGAATCCATCTCTATGATCTCACCGCTTATAAGACCTTCATATCCTCTCAGGATACCCCTTACCTCAAGCCCTTCAAAAACAGCCTTACGCACAACGCTGCGTATAGCCGCATTCATCCCGGGCGCATCACCACCGGAAGTTAAAACGCCTATTCTTTTGATAGTTTCAGCCATTCCCCCCGCCTTGTGTCTATCCATTTAATATCTATAGTGTTCAGCCTTATAAGGACCGTCTGCGGGATATCCGATATAATCGGCCTGTTCGGCGGTCATCTTTGTGAGTTTTACACCTATCTTCTCAAGGTGCAGTCTGGCCACTTCTTCATCAAGTTTTTTCGAAAGAGTGTACACCTTTTTCTCGTATTTGTCTTTATTTTTCCAGAGATCCAGCTGTGCGAGGACCTGGTTAGTAAACGAATTGGACATAACAAATGAAGGATGACCCGTGGCACACCCCAGGTTGACCAGTCTTCCCTCAGCGAGAAGAAATATTTCTTTGCCGTCCGGAAATACATATTTATCTACCTGAGGTTTAATATTTACTTTCTTGATTCCCGGATACTTTTCAAGACCGTCTACCCCTATCTCGTTATCAAAGTGTCCTATGTTGCATACTATCGCCTGATCTTCATCTTTTCCATGTGTCCGATAGTAATGACGTTTTTGTTGCCTGTCGCCGTCACATATATGTCGGCCTTGTCGAGCGTGTCTTCGACGGTGGCAACTTCGTAACCGGCCATTGCCGCTTGAAGAGCGCAAATAGGATCGATCTCGGTCACTATAACGCGTGCGCCAAACCCCCTTAATGACTGAGCGGATCCCTTGCCTACATCTCCGTGCCCGCATACAACGGCTACCTTGCCGGCTATCATGACATCCATTGCTCTTTTAAGCCCGTCGGCCAGTGATTCCCGGCAACCGTACAGATTATCGAACTTGGATTTTGTCACCGAATCGTTCACGTTGATCGCCGGAACAAGAAGTTCACCCTTTTTCATCATCTGATAAAGACGATGAACCCCGGTGGTGGTCTCTTCGGAAACACCATGCCAGTCGCTTACCATATTTGTCCATCTGCCCGGGTCAGTTTTTAAACCCTCTTTTAGCTGTTGAAGAAGCACCTTCTCGTCCGCGCCGCTCGGCGTCTTATCCAGAATAGACGCGTCCTTCTCCGCCTCGACCCCCAGATGCATCATGAGTGTGGCATCCCCGCCGTCATCGACTATAAGCTGCGCCCCCTTGCCATCCGGGAAACTTAAAGCCTGTTCCGAGCACCACCAGTATTCATCCAGGGTCTCCCCTTTCCAGGCAAATACCGGAATTCCCGCTTTCGCTATCGCCGCGGCAGCATGATCCTGCGTGGAAAATATGTTGCAGCTTGCCCATCTTACGTTGGCTCCAAGCGCCACAAGCGTCTCAATTAGAACGGCTGTCTGTATGGTCATGTGAAGCGACCCCATGATCCGCACGCCCTTCAAGGGCTTTTCCTTTGAATACTTCTGTCTAACAGCCATAAGGCCCGGCATCTCGTGTTCGGCTATTTCTATCTCTTTTCGGCCGAACTCAGCCAGGGCCAGGTCTTTTATCTTATAGTCCTGTGTAGTTGTAGACATTCCTCTCCTTTTACTTCGCTTTTTTCTTCAAGGTATCCGCCATATTGATCTCTTCCCAGGTAAAACCTTCCCCATCCCTGCCGAAATGACCGTATGCCGCCGTTTGTTTGTATATGGGACGTCTGAGTTTTAACGTTTCTATGATGCCTCCGGGAGTAAGATCGAAATTCTCTCTTACCAGTTTCACTATTTTGGGTTCGGAGATCTTACCGGTATCGAAAGTGTTGATCATAACGCTTACCGGTTCCGGCACGCCTATGGCATATGCGAACTGCACTTCGCATTTCTTGGCGATACCCGCGGCCACTATATTTTTAGCGACGTAACGGGCCATGTAAGAAGCGGACCGGTCTACTTTTGTCGGATCCTTCCCGCTGAAACACCCGCCGCCGTGACTGCCGACACCGCCGTAGGTATCGACGATTATCTTCCTGCCGGTAACCCCGGTATCGCCCTGAGGTCCGCCGACTTCGAATCTGCCGGTAGGATTGATGAAGATCTTAGTGTTTTTGTCCATCAGAGCCTTGGGGATGACCTCTTTGATTACCAGATTCTTCATGTCTTTATGTATATCGCTCATTTTGGCTTTCCGGTCGTGATGGGCGCTTATCACAATCGTTTCTACCCGTTTAGGCACCCCGTCATCGTACTCTACCGTTACCTGACTCTTTCCGTCGGGACGAAGATAATCGACAAGTTTTTCTTTCCTTATCTTGGCAAGTCGTCTCGTCAGCGCGTGCGCCAGCACTATCGGCATGGGCATGAGTTCCCTGGTCTCGTCGGAAGCATATCCGAACATCATCCCCTGGTCACCGGCTCCCCCGGTGTCAACACCCAGGGCGATATCAGGAGACTGCCCCTGGATAGACGTGATGACCCCGCATGTCAAGTAATCAAACCCGTACTCGGCATGCGTGTAACCTATCTCTTTAATAGTTTTCCTTACCACTTTCGGTATATCCACATAACAGGATGTCGTTACCTCGCCCGCCACTAACGCCAGACCCGTCGTCACCATGGTTTCGCAGGCAACCCTCCCTGAAGGGTCTTCCTTATAGATCTCGTCCAGTATGGCATCGGATATCTGGTCACACACTTTATCCGGATGTCCCTCTGTCACGCTTTCAGATGTAAAAAGGTATTTGTGTTTCATTCGTCGTCTCCTTTTTTCTGTATAGTTACATCTCTTTTTGCCGGTATTCTATATCGGCCTTTTCCAGGGATTTTTTATCCCCAATATCATACCATCCTTCGGTAAAAACATACCCGTAAACCTCGTCGTTTTCCGATATCCATTTAACAAAATTACCGGGAGCATCTTTTACCATACCCATCTTTATATAGTTTTCCATCATAAGCAGCTTCGACTTGGGAAAATAGTAAATGCCGGTCGACGCCAGCGTGCTTTTGGGACTGGAAGGTTTTTCCTGAAAATCATCGACCTTGCCGGTGGAATCAAGTTCGACAATCCCGTATCTCTGAGCAAGTTTGCGATCTTTAACATCGAAAAGCGCCACGCTGAATTTTTCTTTTCCCCTGGCAAAATAAATAAAATCCGCTATATCGAACTCAAAAAGGTTGTCTCCCGCGATTATCAGCACGTCATCCTGCGGCTCTTCCTTTTCCAAAACAAGATTAATGTCTCCTATGGCGCCGAGCCGATCATCGTTGCTCTTGGTCAGGTCATTGATAACTTTTAATTTCAGGGAAAAACTCCGGTCCCTGACCCATTTGACGATCATGTCGTAGAACATATCGTTTGTCACTATGTATATCTCATCGCAAGATCCTACTTTTTCAAACTTCCTGAGCAACCTCTCCAGGATGGTTTTGCCGCCAACCTTCACAAGAGGTTTTGGACGGTCAAGTGTCAAAGGATATAGCCTGGTGCCATACCCCGCCGCTAATATCAGTCCTTTCATTTCAGTCCTTTCTCACTATAATATGGATAAAATCATTCAGTTAACTCAATAGCTAGATCGGGAACCAGTTCGCGCAATCTGTCTCTGGCATAATCCTGGACCTCTTTACCGGTAGTAAACGTCAGCGCTTTCTCCGCGATTTCTTTGGCGTCAGAATATTTAATCGAACGCATTACCTTTTTGATCTCGGGCACGGCGATAGGCGAAGTGCTGAACTCATCCAGCCCCAGACCCAGCAGGATCATCGTCAACGACACATCCCCGGCCATCTCGCCGCATAATCCCACGGATATATTCTCTTTGTGCCCGTTGTCGATAACCATCTTGATGAGGTTCAGCACCGCCGGGTGCGCCGGTTCGTATAGATACGCAATTTTTTCATTTACCCTGTCTACAGCCAGCGAGTATTGAATAAGATCATTGGTCCCGATACTGAAAAAATCGGCCTCTTTTGCCAGGGTGTCGCTGGTGATAGCCGCCGACGGCACTTCGATCATCGCCCCCACGGGAATGTCTTCTCTGAAATTAACACCTTCTTTTCGGAGTTCCTGCCTAACCTCTTCCAAAACCTCGTTGGCCTGTCGGAGTTCCCCTACCCCCGAGATCATGGGATACATCAATTTCAGGTTTCCGTAAGCCGAAGCCCTCAGTATGGCTCTGAGCTGAGACTTGAAAATGTCCGGCCGCGCCAGGCAAAAGCGTATCGCCCTCCATCCCAAAAACGGGTTCATCTCTCTCGGAACATCAAGCTGGGAAAGAAACTTGTCGCCTCCCAAGTCGAGCGTCCTGATTGTCACATAGTTCGGTTTTATCCTCGTCGCGACCGATTTATACGCGTTGAACTGTTCCTCCTCGTTCGGCAGATCGCGCCTGTTCATATAGAAATACTCGGTCCTGTACAGCCCTATCCCTTCCGCCCCGTGCGAGATAATGCTGGCCACGTCCTCCGGCAATTCTATGTTTCCGGCAACGACCACCCTCTTGCCGTCAAGCGTCTCACCCGGTAGCAACCTTAATTCGACAAGTTCGTGTTCGAGATGCGCGTATTTCTTTTTCTCTTTTTGGTATTTTTCGAGAAAGCCCTTTGTGGGGTTGACTATCACCGTCCCGTGTGTCCCATCCAGTATCACCTGGTCGCCGCTCTTGATTACGTCCGTCACTGATTCCAGGCCGACTACGGCAGGTATTTCCAGAGATTTGGCCATAATGGCCGTGTGTGAGGTTCTTCCTCCTATATCCGTGGCAAACCCTATAACCCGGCCCTTGTGCATCATTGCCGTATCGGACGGCGAGAGGTCATAGGCGATCACTATAGATTTCTCGTCCAGCCCATCCATACTTTTCTCTTCTATGCCTGTCAGGTTACGTAATATCCTTTTCCCGACATCGTTTATGTCGCTAATCCTGTCCCTTAAATATTCGTCTTTGGCTTCCGAAAGCGCGCTTACATACTTGTTCAGAACTTCGGCGAATACAACCTCTATGTTAATTTTCTTTTTCTTTAGCTTCACGATGACTTCCTGGACAAGCACGGTGTCCTCAAGAACAAGAAGATGCGCGCTAAATATCTTTCCGTGCTCTATGCCCATCTCGCGGGATATTTTTTTCTCTATCGCGATTATCTCTCTTTTTGTCTGTTCAAGAGCCGTTTCGAATCTCGCGATCTCGGAAGGCAGCTCTTTCTCGGAGATGCGGCGTTCTTTCGGCACTATGCTCTCCGTCCCAACGACATGCGCTTTACCTATTGCGATCCCGGGAGCGGCGGGAATCCCCTTAAGCTGGATCTGCTTCCGTGAAGGATGCTGTTTTTTTTCTTTCATCTTCAAAGAGTCTCCTGTTCAATGTCGTGCAATAAAATCTCCGACAGTTCTTCCACTGCCTCTGGCGCATCCTCTCCCTCGGCGACAATGGTTACCTTAGAACCTTTTTCGGCCGCAAGCATCAATATTCCCATTATCGACTTTCCGTTAACTTCCTGATCTTCTTTTATTATGGTTATATCGCTTTCGTATTTATTTGCCACCTGGACAAAAATAGCCGCGGGCCTGGCGTGGAGACCAGTCTTGTTTTTTATAAAAATATCTTTTCGTACTTCCATCCGTCACCCTATAGCGATCGTGATATTCACCGCAGCCGCGCCTGCATCGCCAGGGCGCTGCCGTTGCTGGTCCCCTATCAGAAGAGAGATACCCTGAAACGTTTTTCTCAGACCGGAATCTGTTTCATTAACGGTATAGATAGGCTGCATAAAAACAGCAGCTTCCCTGTCGAGAAAAAAATCCAGACATAACCCCGAGTACCTGTCTTTAAGCGAAAAACGATCCGTCCTTGTGAAACGCGGTCTTGACATAACGGTTTTATCCCATACCAGAAAATTAAATTCCACACCGTATTTCAATAAAAGCGGCCCGCCGGAATGTTTCAAGATACTGTGTGAAAACATTACTGCCGGCCCCGCGCCAACGGTTATCTTCTTGACCACCTCAAGATCAAACGGCCGGGCGTTATCGATAAAAACTTTGTCCCTTCGCGAAAGCGCATAGGTAATAAAATCCCCCTTGCTCCCGCTGCGGGATACGTACGCACCTTTCAAAAAACTATTGTTACTTGTACGGGATTTTGCGGCTTCCCTCCAGGGTCTGGTATCCCCGAAAATATGCGTGAGGAAAGATGCCCGCTGATAATCGTCATAGGACAGAATTCTCCTGAGGCCTCTTTCTCCGACTCCAAGCACGTCATGGATATCCGCGAACTCCCCGCGCGCTATCGTCTCCCTGGCCTTTTTTGTCCGCGCGGAACAAGCCCCGGTGAGTTTTTTGTGGTAATCTTCCTTAACACGGGACATGGTATTTACCAGATTCACGTTCAGCGGTTTATAATCCAGTTCGCTCACTCCCCCTCCGCCGGAGGACTTCACAAAAACGTCCACAAACTTGTTGCCAAGAACGGTTTCGCTACAAACATTTCGGAACCCCGACCGCGGAACCGCTGTAGTAGCGTAACAGGTAGTGTCGGTTTCGCTCTTTCCGTCAGCAAGATCGTGTTCGACGGCCCTCACGTATCTATCGCAGCGGTTTCGCGCCGCATCAACAATATTCTGCGCCTTTATCAGATGTTCGTACACTCCGGACCTGAGATGCGGAAGATAAAGCCCCCCGAACGTGCCGTGCCAGTAAGCGCAGCCGGACTGAGCCTTGAACAGTTCCTTCCTCGCCTGGCGAATACTCTCCTGAGAAGCGGAAGAGCTGGCCTCTGCCCCGATCCGGCCGACCATATCACTGACCGAGATCATTCTTCTATGCATCCGTTCCGCTTCTGGATATTTTTTTAGAAAATTCTTAAAACCGCCGCCGCTCCACTCCATCATCTCGGCATAACTTGATTCCGGAACTTTATCGACATTCTCCGGCGTAACGGTATTCATAATCTCGGAATATGTGGCGGTTTGAAGCCACGCGGCGTTCTCTTCCAGAGCCGTGAAAAAATCTCTCAACCACCCTTTCTTATGCACCCACCAGTATGTGTGGGGCCATAAGCCAAATTTTTCCCCGTCATCAGCGAAAAAGAAGCATGTTTCTTTTTCGCCGTTTTTGTCCGCGACTGCCTTCATATAGTCCAGTGTAACCTTAGGCAAACAAAACGGCATAGAATACCTTAAACGGGTCAGGGCCGGAAAAAGTATAACCGAACCCTCCTCGCCCCGCGTAAGGTAAGGGCTGAATATCTTTTCTTCCTCTACACCGGCCTGTAACAGGTGATAGTCGTCCAGGATCGTGTATTTTACGCCGGCAGAAGCCAACGTATCGGCGAGAGTCGGTTCCCACACCCTTTCCGCGAGCCATGCCCCGGCGGGTTTGGTTCCGAAAATCCTGGCTATAATCTCCTCGTTCATCTTCAGCTGTTCTTTCCTGTCACGTTCCGGGATAAGCGCCATGACCGGTTCGAAACAGCCTCCCCCTATGAGTTCGATTTGACGTCGCCGCATTAGTTTTTTCATTTTTTCGATAAACTCCGGACGCCTGCGTTCAAACCACTCCAGCATGTTGCCGGAATAGTGAAAGGACGCTTTTATCCCGGGGAATTCTTCCAGGGTTTTCAAAAGCGGCAAATAGGCTTTTTTGAAGGCACGTTCGATTTCCCTGTCGAAGTTAAAAACAGGCTGGTAACAGTGAAACGCCATTGCGAACTTTGCCTTCTTCACGTAATTCTCACCTTTGCTTGTTCTCGCTTACAATATTCATAATCACATCGCACAGCTTCAAAGAATCGTGTCTTACAAATTCTTTCATACTGGCTATATGCGCTTTGACCAGAACTATTTTTTCCTGTTTGAGCCATCTCTCGTCGTTTTCATCCATATGCACCGGAAACTTGTTTTCCTGTTTATATTTCTCGTAAAGCGGCTTGGGGATACGCGAGATATTAGCGATACAATGGTTTATTATCCCGGAACGCGTATGCTTTATGATGGCCCTGACATGGTCGCTGACGGAGTAATCATCGGTCTCCCCGGATTCGGTCATGACATTGCAGATATATATCTTTGCCACCCTGGACCTGATTACCTCCTTCTGTATACCCGCGATAAGAAGGTTCGGCATCACACTCGTATAGAGACTGCCCGGACCCAGAATAATCACATCCGCCTGACGTATCGCTTCTACCGATTCCTGCGTCGCCTGGCAATCACCCGGTATAATAAAAAGCCGGTCTATCGGGCTTCCTTTTTCCTCGCGGATCCGGCTTTCGCCCACCGTTTCCCTGCCGTCTTTTCTTTTTGCCATCAGTTTGACTGTCTGCAGCGTAGCGGGAAAGACGTTCCCCCTTATCGCTAGGACCTTGCTCGATTCCTTGATGGCCCGGGCAAAATCTCCCGTGACCTTGGAAAGGGCCGTAATAAAAAGGTTGCCGAAATTATGCCCGTACAACTCCTTGCCTTCTGTAAAACGAAACTGAAATAGCGCTCCAAGAAGATCTTCCGAATCCGCAAGCGCCACCAGGCAGTTCCGTATGTCCCCCGGCGGCAGAACTCCGAATTCCTCACGAAGGCGACCCGAGGACCCGCCGTCATCGGCTACCGTTACTATCGCGGTAATGTTGCTGGTCTTTTGCTTTAAGCCCGTCAGAAGCGTGGAAAGCCCCGTTCCTCCTCCTATCACGACTATTTTCGGCCCTTTCTCCAGAATGCGTTTCTCGTATATTTTATCTACCAGCGTATTATCGCTCCTCGCCGGCTCCGGCATCAAGACCGTCATAAAGGATTTTAGGATCCTTTTCACCGCGAATATTACGCACAGGACTCCCAGGATGATAATAAGACCTGCTATGGCCTTGTTTTCCGTGTTCCGTTCGGAGACAACTATAACAAAACCCATGGAAATCATAAGGATGCCGAAAACAGTAAGAGATATCCACCGTTTAATCAACATCCCCGGATATAACCACTTTAGGCTCTTCATTCCTATTAGACCTTCTTCTGCTCTTCTTCTTTGATGATTCTCATAACTTCCTGGGTGCTTCCGCCCGTCCGCAATCTGTCACGCACAAATTTGTCGTCCAGCAATCGTGATATCTTGGCCAGGGCTTTAAGGTGCGGACCGGGGGTTTCCCCGGGAGCTATCAAAAGAAAAAAGATGTGAGTGAGTTCCCCGTCAAGGGATTTAAAATCGATGCCGGCTTTTGATATCCCGAAAGCGGCAACCATCTTTTTAATTTCGGGACATTTAGCGTGCGGTATGGCGACGCCCTTGCCTATTCCGGTAGACCCCAGAACCTCTCTTTCCTTCAGTTTTTTTAAGATGCTGTCTTTGTCGGCTTTTTTAGCGTTGCCGGAAGAAACGAGCAGATCCACCATCTCCGAGAGCACTTCTTCTTTCTCGCGTGACTTAAGACCTACGGTTACCGCCTTGGCGTTCACCAGTTCTGTGATATTCATGATTTTTCCTCTCGATACTGCAAGGTGAAGACAGATAAAAAATGGAGCGGGTGATCGGACTTGAACCGACGACAATCACGTTGGCAACGTGATGCTCTACCAACTGAGCTACACCCGCCCTGTTGTGGTACCCGCACAAGGACTCGAACCTTGGACCCACTGATTAAGAGTCAGTTGCTCTACCAACTGAGCTATGCGGGCACCGTTTTAAAGTAGCGTATTATAACATAGCCCCTAAATATATTTCAAGTATATAACATATATATAACATAATAGAGGATTCCGCCCTGGTTTTCAAGACAAAATGGATAGGAAGGCTTTCTTCCCCGGCTAACGTAAGAGTCGTTTGGCATGCTCCTACCAGGGCCCCTCC
>JBDRIH010000101.1:0-3954 GCA_043816025.1 Candidatus Omnitrophota bacterium | reverse complement strand
GCCTATGGCGAAAGTTAATACCAGAATAAGTGCTATTACTTTTTTCATTTTTCACCTCGCTTTCTGTTATGGTACTCTAAAATCCGAAGCTTTGCTTAGCTTCTTCCGCTTTCTGCTTCAATTGGGCGGCGACTTCACTGGCAGAAGCGTTAGAATCGAAGAGCCTCACTATTTTTGCTGGTAAGTTTAAGAAAAGCAACATGGTGTAATTATACCTCCGTGTTTATACGATTACAAATTTTAACATCAGGTTTTCTCGGAGGTTACCTTCCTTCTCGCGAAGGTGAAAACTTTTTTAAAAAAGCGAAACATGGTCTTAAGGAACCATATCGAGAACACTACAAACGAGATGACCAGTATACCGGCGATCACGGGATGTGTCGCGACAAGCCAAAGCGCTACTATAACCAGCGCGTCTTCCGAGACGCTTGCCCCGATATTCGTGAATGGTTCGGGTGAGGTGTTTATTGCCACACGGGTGGTAGCTTTTGTGAGATGCGCGTCCAATGCTATGGTCCCGCTTAAAAGCGCGAAGGAGAGCTGAACTGCCTGGTTATCCATCTCGGACAATGCCATGAATGTCAGGATGGCCGCTCCGATGGGTCGGATCACGGTATGGAACGAGTCCCATGCCGAATCCACGTAAGGTATCTTGTCGGCGAAGAACTCTACAAGAAAAAGAAGAACCGCTACAAAGATCACCAGTGGATGCGAAAGCACCTCGAGTTTTCCGGGCAGGCTTACCCACCCTGCCCTGCCGGCTATCCCCACTCCGGCTATCGTAAGATAAAGGTTTATGCCCGATGCCCACGACCCGCCGAGCAGCATCCCGAGGTCTTTTAGAATGTTCAATTCGGTTTCCTTTTTTTAACCCGAAACGGCTTAACCTGACAGATCTAACCAGGTTAGACTGCGTTTGTACCGGGTTCATCGAACGAAGTTCTGGAACCTGGTTCAAGCGTTGGTCACTATTATTATACGGCGAATATAATGTTTTTCCAATATTTTTCAATTGGGTTTGATTTTTAATATTTATTGAGTATATTATATTTAATGACCTAATCATGTAAAGGATGTGGACCATGAACAATAATTTTACCGGAATGGAAGAACATCTTACAGGGAAACTGGAAGAGGCCAGAAAGTTTAAGGGCCTGGTTTACGTGGTCGCTTTTACGGCCGCGCTGGCGGGCTTGCTTTTCGGGCTAGATATAGGGGTTATCTCCGGAGCACTGCCCTTTATCGCTAAGCAGTTCAAGGCGGGTACCAATGCTCAGGAATTTATTGTGAGCTCCCTCTTGGTCGGAGCGGTGTTAGGAACGCTTATAAGTGGCCTCATATCCCGCAAGTTCGGCAGAAAAAACGCTCTTCTGGTTAGCGCGGTGGTATTCGCGCTGGGGTCGCTTTTTTCCGCGATGGCCACCAGCACCATGATGCTGATAGCGATCAGGCTATTCCTTGGTATGGCCGTTGGTATAGCTTCCTTTACCGCCCCTCTTTACCTTTCGGAAATGGCCCCGCAACGGATCAGGGGGGCCCTGATATCCATGTACCAGCTGATGATCACGATCGGGATACTGATGGCGTATATAAGCGACACCTTTCTAAGTTATGGCGCGCATTGGCGCGCCATGTTCGGGGTGCTGGCCATTCCCGCGACATTTATGTTTATCGGGGTTTTGCTCCTGCCCAAAAGCCCGCGTTGGCTTGTCCTGGCTGGCAGGAAGAAAAACGCCCGGGAGGTGTTGAGCAAGCTGCGGCACGCGGATGAAGTCGAGGGGGAACTTGCCGACATAGAAAAAACACTCGAAACCAAACAGAGCGGTTTTCAACTTCTTCGCGGCAGCGGAGCGTTCCGTAAAGCGCTTTTTCTGGGAATCGGGCTCCAGGCGGTGCAGCAGTTTACCGGCATGAACGTGATAATGTATTACGCGCCCAAGATATTCAATATCGCCGGGTTCACCACCACGACCCAGGCGATGTGGGGAACGGTGCTTGTGGGTCTAGTCAACGTTCTGGCCACTTTTATCGCTATCGCCTTTGTCGACCGGATCGGCCGCAAACCCATCCTTTTTGTAGGGTTCGTGGTCATGGGTCTCAGTATGGGTGCGCTTGGTCTGATGTTTCATATAGGAATGCAGGTTTCCCAGGCGGTACAGTTTGCCGCTATCGGCGCCCTTCTTGTATTTATCATAGGGTTTGCCATGAGTACCGGACCTATCATCTGGGTCATTTGTTCGGAGATATACCCCTTGAGCGGGCGCGATCTGGGTATTACCACCAGCACGGCGACCAATTGGCTGTGTAACGCGATCGTCGGCGCGACGTTCCT
This sequence comes from Candidatus Omnitrophota bacterium, assembly GCA_043816025.1. Lineage (GTDB taxonomy): Bacteria > Omnitrophota > Gorgyraeia > Tantalellales > Tantalellaceae > JBDRIH01. Next base: position 1,622 of record JBDRIH010000101.1, on the reverse strand, counting down.
TACGCTTCTTAACATTCTCGGCCCTGCTAATACGTTCTGGCTGTACGGGAGTCTGAACCTTCTGTTTATTGTGTTTCTTTTTCTTTTTGTGCCGGAAACCAAAGGAATATCACTGGAGAAGATAGAAAGAAACCTTATGTCCGGAAAGCGGCTGGTAAGGATCGGCCGCTAAAAATGAGAGGAGTGGTAGTGAAAAAATTCGTCCCGGTAGTAAATTTTGCCGTTTTTTTGTTGTTGATTCTCTTTCTAGCCTCTCCGGCGGAAGCATACCGCGCGAGAAGATATTTTAAGGAAATAGTGCCTCCCCCGGAATACGCGCAAAAGACCATGACGGGCACCTGGGGAGGTTTGCGCGATGATATGTATGAGTCCGGCATCACCGTGGCAAGCACGTACGTATGCGACGTGCTCGGCAACGTCTCCGGCGGCAAGGCGCGCGGCGTGCGGTACGACCATTCGATGGGCCTGGATATCAACATGGATTTAGAGGAGATGGCGGACATGGAAGGCCTGCAGTTCCACGTCTCCGGGCTCTACAGGGCGGGACGCAATCTTTCAACGGACGTTATTGGAAACAAATTCGTCACAAGCAGCATCTTCGGCCATGAGCAGTTCAGGTTCTACTCACTTTATCTGGAACAATCGCTCTTTGAGAACAAGTTAAATATCCGCGCGGGACGCATAGCGGCGGGCGATGATTTCGCCCAGTCTGAAATATACTGGCTTTATGTTAACAATGCCATTGACGGCTGTCCGATAAGTATCCCGCTGAACTTCGCGTATCCCGTATACCCCACCGCGACATGGGGCGTCCGTTCCAAAGTGCATCTGACGGATACGTTTTACGCGACCACGGGTATTTATGACGCCGATCCGGCGGTGGGCCGGGACGAGTATTACGGCCTGGACTTCTCACTGAGGCTCAGCCAGGGCATCCTGGCCATGCAGGAATTTGCTTTTACGCCGAACACGGAGAAAGGCGCCACCGGCATGCCGGGCCATTATAAAGTGGGAGGTTTTGTCGTCAGCGGCAGATTCGATGATCTCTACTCCGACGCCTCGGGCGCCGCGTATGTCCTGTCCGGCAATGCTCCGCAGAAGCACAACGCGAATTACGGCCTTTATTTCCATGCAGACCAGATGTTGTACCGCGAAAAACCGGCCTCAGAAGAAGAGGTCCCAAGTGATCAGGGATTGACGGCCTTCGGGATTGTCACGCTTGCCCCGTCCGACACGAACATGTTTCCGTTTTTTTTCGACGGTGGTGTTTTTTATAAGGGTCTGATCCCCGGGCGGGACGATGACATCACGGCGTTCGGTATCGCTTACGGCAGGTGGAGCCAGGACATAACCCACAGGGAGCAGACCAATAATGACGTGCTAGGCCTGAGCGTGGATCCTCCCAAATACGAGCTTATGCTGGAATTTACGAACAAGATACAGATCACTGAGTGGATGTTCATTCAGCCCGACATGCAGCTTATCATTCATCCGGGGGGAACCGCGAAAATACCGACCGCGTATGTTATAGGAAGCCGTTTCGGTGTGGCTTTTTAGAGGCGCTCTTTCAGAAACCCCACGCCCTCATGTCCAGATCGTATAAGACATTGAGCGTGATGCCG
>JBDRIH010000100.1:0-2086 GCA_043816025.1 Candidatus Omnitrophota bacterium | reverse complement strand
TTCGCCGTACCCATAAATTATATCACTCCTTTGGTCGGTTATAGTCTGACGCTTCACAGCAAGCCCAAACCTTCCCTGGTAAATGGTGTTTACGCGGTTAAAGCCGGCGATACGCTCTATGGCTTGTCTAAAAAATTTGATGTAACGGTCGATGATATCATGAAAATAAATAATCTCAGAAGTAGCGTTATCCGTGTCGGCCAGGAACTCCGCATAAGACAGAGGGGTTCCCGTTTATGATCGAATACCTTTAGCTCAGGGTGTCCCCATCTAGGATGGCACCTTTAAGAGTGCCCCTTGTCATAGGCATGATTTTGGTGTAAACTCTCAATCAGAAATGTGAAGTGTACCCGTGGAGCGGAGAAGATGATGAGAAATTTTATCCTTATCCTGGTATTGACAATCGCAGCGGGGGGATTGGCCATTAATCATTGCGAAGTCAGCTTCGGTGCTCAGACCATTCTGGCCGCGGAAGGCAAAATAGACGCGATAGATACTTTCAAGTCGACCATCACGGTAAAGTCGCTCGCTCTGTACCCAACCATTACTTACAGGGAAATCCCTCTTTTCGTCGCGTCAAACTCAAAGATAATGAAACACGGCAGCGTTTTAAGTATATTCGATCTTACCATGGGAGCTCCGGTGGCTGTTGAATACATCAAAGAGCCCGTTGCTCCAAATACATTGGTGAACATGACCATCACCAAGTAGAGGTTTCGCGTAATCGGCATGAAGTTGCTTCAGAGAGGAGCAGCATGAAGAAAGTTATGTTTGCTGTCGGAACGATTTTCCTGGCCGGTCTTTTATCTATCGTTCTGCCATGCGCCGCCCAATCGTCCGATTATCAGTATAAAGAGACGGAAAATGTTGTCAATCTTGTCAATGACGCGGCCCGTCTCATTGAAAAGAAAGGGGAGGCGTCGTTTCCGGAATTCAGAATAAAAGATAGCGCCTGGAGGCATGGTAATCAGTACATCTTCGTCCTAGACGCGGACGGTAACATGATCATACACCCTGACCCGGCGCTTGAAGGGAAGAATCAGATAGGCCTGGAAGACGTGAATGGAAAACCGATAGCGGCGGGACTTATTAAGATAGCCGTCGGTCACAAGAATAAGAGTGAGGGCTGGTTCCATTACCAGTGGCCGGAGCCGGGGAATATCTTTCCCGAATGGAAGAGCGTTTTTGCCAGGTCGGTCATCTCTCCGTCCGGAAAGAAGTACATAGTCTGTTGCGGCTTGTACGACGCGCGCATGGAGAAACGTTTCGCGGTTGAGCTGGTCGATATGGCGGTGGAACAGATCGAAAATTCAGGCGAAGCGGCATTTAAGGATCTGCGTGATCCGACAGGAGAATTTTTATCCAAGGATACCTACGTGTTCGTAATTGGCCCGGACGGAAAGAATCTGGTGGATCCCGCGTTTCCAAGCCTCGAAGGCACAGATATGTTAAGTATCAAAGATGCCGGCGGTAAAGAAACATTCAAGAAGATGATGGAGACTGTAAAGGCCGATGGTTTTGGCTGGGTGGATTACATGTGGCCGAGACCAGGTAACTATATTCCCTCAATGAAATCCTCCTATGTTAAAAAGGCCGTATTCGGCGACAAATGGTTTCTGGTAGGTTGTGGTGTTTACACAGGAAGCGATCCCAAAGAAGGATCTTCCGCTTTTAAGTTGAATACGGTCCAGGTCATCCGGGTGGTTACGGACGCGGCCAAACTACTTCAAGAGAAGGGCGAGAACGGTTTCCCGGAGTTTAAAAAAGAGGTAGAGCGGTGGGAGGCCGGAGACACCTATATCTTTGTCCTGGATACAGATGGCAATATGGTCATACACCCGGATCCCGCGATCGAAGGGAAGAACCAGATCGAGCTGAAGGACGCGCGCGGCAGGCCGATCGTCAGGATGTTCATCAGGAAGACCTCGGGAAGCGGCGGGACCAGCTGGACGCATTATCTGTGGCCGAAACCCGGCAGCATCTTTTCCACATGGAAGAGCACTTTCGTAAAAAAGGTTATCGTGCCTTCCGGCAGGGCGTATATCGTGGGCTGCGGTATATACAATATGAAGATGGAGGAAAAGTT
>JBDRIH010000099.1:0-3202 GCA_043816025.1 Candidatus Omnitrophota bacterium | reverse complement strand
TTATAAGACGCTTGCTGTCAAACGGCGCACCCGGCAAACTACGCGGAGTCGACCCCGTCGCTACCAGAAACTTGTCCGCTTTTACGTTGAAGTGTTTCCCGCTGGGGGCTGATACCCGCACGGTAAGGTTGTCGCAGAATCGCGCATCACCGTTAATAAGATCTATACCGTTTTTATTAAAAAGAAAGGAAAGACCTTTGCGGAGCTGGCCGGCGGCCTCTCTGCTTATTTGGACAAGTTTGGCCATATCAAGTGCTCCGTGCTGCACCTGGAGACCGCACAATTCGGGACTTTTTCTTATGATGTCAAAGACTTTGGCGCCGTGGTAAAGCGATTTTGCCGGAATGCACCCTTCATTGAGGCATACACCGCCCAACATCTCTGCGTCCTTCTCTATGACGGCGACTTTTAAACCGAGCTGCGCGGCTTTTATCGCCGATACGTGCCCGGCTGGACCGCTTCCAATAACCAGATAATCGTACTTATCTTGCATCCTTTTTCCTCTCCCCGCGCGTTTGCGCCTTATCCCTCGCCATAATAAACAGAATATCGGAAATACAGTTCAGGTAAGACAGGATATTGTCGTTCCTGACCTTTTCTTTCCGGAAGAGGCCGACGACACTGCGTTCGGCCCTTCTTGCGACGGCCCTGGCGATATCCAAAAAGGCGGAAAACTCCCCTTCCCCCGGGAGATAAAGACAGCTCTCGAGTTTGACCCTTTTTTCAAGCCGGCGCACGACGTTTTTGATCCAGTCGGCGTCATCTTTTGTCAGAAGCGCTCCGAGTTTTGTCTTTTTTTCTGTACCTACTGTTATCTCCGAAGCTATCTTGGTAAGGGCGCGCTGCATCCTCTCAACGATGATCTTGTCTTTCTGGGATTTTGTCTTGCTCCTTATAAGCCCCAGATAAGAGTTGAGTTCATCCAGATCCCCTATCACACAGATATCGGCACTGGCTTTGCTTACGCGTCTCTCGAACGAAAGATCCGTAAACCCCTTGTCTCCTTTGCCGGACCTGACACCCATCTGCACCTCCTCATATCCAATAGTAACTACTCAGGTAGTCGACTATGAGGTTGTTTGCCATGCTCCTACCAGGGCCCCTCCGCCCGGTGTGGATCCTCCCTGTACGGAGCATGTCACACAACCGTTACCTCAGATCATTAATACATAATATGAATATATAAATAGTATTAATAATATGAAGCTATTTTACAGGAAAAAACCTTTTTTATCCACTGCTACTAATACCTCTCGAGCCCTTTGAAGGATGTCGTCCAGCTCATCCGGTTTTACGCATAACGGAAGAAAAAAATAGACTACGCTGCCCAGCGGCCTGAGCAGAAGATTGTTCTCAAGACCTCGCCTGTAAATCTCCATGGCGACCCTCTCGTCCGGACCGAAAGGTTCCTTGCTTCTTTTGTCCTTAACCAGCTCCATCGCGCCAACCACGCCGATCGTCCTGACATCCCCCACTATGGAAAGCGTTCTCATCTCTTCCAGGAAAGATTTAAGTTTAGAATTTATGTCCGGCACCCCCGCCAGTACACTCTCCTTCTCAAAAAGATCGATACTTGCCCCAGCGGCCGCGCACGATACCGGATTAGCCGTAAAGGTGTGGCCGTGATAAAACGTCTTCATCTTTGCGTAATCATCATAGAACGCTCTAAATATCCCTTCCGTGGTAAGTGTGGCCCCCAGGGGCAGATACCCCGAGGTAATCCCCTTGGAAAGACACATAAAGTCCGGTTCCACGGCCGCATGTTCGCACGCGAACATCTTCCCGGTCCTGCCGAAACCGGTAGCGACTTCATCGGCTATTAAATGCACGTCGTATTTTCGGGAAAGTTCCCAGACGCCTTTTAAATATTCCGCAGGGTAAATGATCATCCCGGCCGCCCCCATCAGGATAGGTTCGATCACAATGGCCGAGATCTCCTCGGCGTTTTCCTTTAATATCTCTTCCATGCTCTGCAGACATTCCAGCGCGCACTCGCTCTTTCTTTTCCCGGACGGACAACGGTAACAATATGGCGTCGGCGCCTTAAAAGTTTCAAAAAATAGCGGCGCGAATTTTCTGTTAAACAGATCCACGCCGCTTACGCTCATGGCCCCCACAGTATCGCCATGATACGCCCTGTCAAGCGCAAGAAAACGGTCCTTCCCCTTTTTCCCGATATTCTGCCAGTACTGGAACGACATCTTTAGCGCCGTTTCCACAGCGGTAGACCCGTTGTCGGAAAAGAAGACCCTGGTAAGGTTCTCGGGCGTTATAGCGACGAGCTTTTGGGCCAGTTCCACGGCCGGCTTGTGAGTGAACCCCGCGAAGAGAACGTGTTCAAACAAGTCCAGCTGCTTTTTTATGGCGGACTTTATGGCCGGATGGTTATGCCCGTGGACGTTGCACCACCAGCTGGAGATGGTGTCATAATAGAAGTTACCGTCACAGTCGTATAGCTTAACGCCTTCGGCTCTTGCTATCGGTATGGGGGGCATCTCCTCGCAATCCTTCATCTGGGTATACGGATGCCAGAGATATTTCAGATCCTTTATTACTATTTCATCCCTCATATAATCCCCTTATTCTAACCTGCCAGCGGCAAGGTAGGTTGGGCTACTCCTACCAGGGCCCCTCCGCCCGGTGTGGGAGGCTCCCTGTACGGAGTAGACCAACACCCCTTGCCAACCTGACAAATCTATCCTGGTTAGATCTGGCCGGTTAGATCTCTTTCTTCTCGCAGATAAAATGTCATGTTCTGGATGAGCATGGCAGGATTTTAGAATTTTTACAACTTTTTAAAGGAAACCGTGCAAGCTTATGAAGGCTATGAGAAGGTTCCCTGGATAGGAGTTAACGAATTGCCAGGATAAAGTGTAAATTACTGTTTGAGCACTTGATATCCTAGATATCGAGTGCGAGTTAATTTACACCCTTTAAAATAGTTTGAAAAGCCTCGTGTTTATAAAGTATGGAAGGCTTTCCCGGGATTAGCTAGTACGTATTGCCCGGAAAAATGCGTTAAAAAATCCTGCGCGAAGAAAGAATATGACTTTTTATTTACGTGCTGATGGATTGCTAAAAATCTAGAGGTATGGTTGGAGGAGTGCGCGGGGAAAGCCGATGTCTTTGACTATTATCTCGCCGCAGACAGCGGGGCCTTCTTTGACATAAAAACCCTGCTTGGGCAGGCCGAAGGTAACGG
>JBDRIH010000098.1:0-3003 GCA_043816025.1 Candidatus Omnitrophota bacterium | reverse complement strand
TTGCCGGACATCCCAATAACCCTCGAAATACTTATATACGATTTCATCATCAACAAAGTCTTTGGTGGACAGCTTGACGTGTATTCTGTCAGCTATCTTTTTATCGGGCTTGATTATGACGATGCTTGTATCGAGAAGCGGACGGTACCCCCGCGCCCACTGTTCAAAACTGTATCCCACGACGAAATTATCGGACAAGAGCTCAAAGGCCTTTTCCAGTTTCCGGGCTTTAAGGTAATTGTAAAAACACCTGATAGCTTCGAGTGAGTTTTTATTGGGTTGGAAAACTGTTTTCTTTACGTCTTTGAGCGGGTCTTTTGAGGCGGACATCTGGCGGTACTTCTCTATTATGGAATCGGAGGAGACAGCCATGCCCATCCCCCCTAAGAATAGCCCTGAGGTATTAACCCCCACCACTTCCCCGCAGATATTCACCATCGGGCCACCGCTTATTCCGGAAACCATGGTCATATCCGTCAGGAGATATTCAACACCATTTTCCTTATCTTTCACGCTTCTTGAGAATGACCCCTGGATAACAAATGACTCACCCGGCAGGCCGCCTCCGAGCGGATACCCTATGGCTAAGATTTCTTCCGCAGGATGCATCCAGCCAAGGCGTGCGAACCTGACCGCCGGAAGGCCTTTTTTGATCTTGATAACGGCGAGATCCGCATCCTTGTCGGCCATGATGACTTCGCCTGTCTCGAAAGTGTTATCGGGTAAAATGACCTTTGGATCCGGTTCAGAGGCAATCACGTGGAAGTTAGTCAGGATAAATCCGTCTTTTTTAATCGCAAAACCCGACCCCTCCCCCTCTCCGCCAACGATACGGACCACTGAGCGGCGCACCTTCTCCACGGTATCTCTTTTGTTACAAGCTATCTTCTTGGAGCCGCCGAGTTTATTTTCTATTCTTTCGATTCGGTTGGATAATCTGTGGATCTCGTAGCCTGTGTACGCAAATATCCCCAGCACAAGGCAAGCAACTATTAATTGTTTTTTATTCATTTATCCTTCAATGTCCTTAGTGTCCAGATGGCGAAATGGTTTTTTATTATCGGGGAAATTGTATTCTTTTCTTATAGTAAGTCTGTTCGTATAATTAAGATTAAAAAATTTTTTCCTCTACTGTAAAGGTACACCATTCTAATACAAGAATATCTCCGCTTTGTACTTCGCTAGAGTCTAAGGTAATTGGTAAAGCAAAAACTGTATCGCCTCGGACTAACTTTAAATATTCAAAATTATCAGGTTTAAATGTTATTTTTTTAATGAATATTTTCTTTTCTACGAGGACGACGATTTGCTTGCTAGACATTGCATTCTTCGGTACTACCGTTTTTCTCACATAAGCTTTCCGTTTTCTATATAAACGTATATATCCATTTGTAGAACAGGGATTCCCGTTTTTATCATAGAAGATAACATAACTATTAATAGCTCCTAAAGTTTTATTCGCAAAGAAATGTATTTTTTTGATCTCCATGTAGTATACATTTTTTCTGTCTTCCGCATAAAGATGGTTGCAAAAAATTAACAACATCATTATAAGCATTACAAGTTTCTTCATAAACCACCTCCTAACCAAAAAAGCAACCCCCCCTTTCTGGAGATTGCTTTTAATTATTAGCTGATCTTGAGAACATTTTATGTCAAGTTTTTGTTTAGGGACAGGTCCCTAAGTACAACTTCGTATATCGCTAATTCGGGACCAGTCCCTGTGTAAAAAGATGCTTGGTTTTAAGACAGATCCTTACCAGTATAAGCATTACCGGGACTTCTATCAAGACCCCGACGACCGTTGCCAGGGATGCGCCGGAGGATAGGCCGAAAAGGATGGTGGATGTGGCGATGGCGACCTCAAAGTGGTTGCTTGCCCCGATAAGCGCTGATGGGGCGGCGTCGCGGTAGGAAAGTTTCAGCCACCTGGCCAAGAGATAGGTAATAAAGAATATCAGGCAGGTCTGTATAAATAGGGGTATCGCTATCAGGAGTATCACCTGCGGCTGGTTGATGATAAGCTCTCCCTTAAAGGAGAATAAAAGGATAAGGGTTATAAGGAGCGCGCCTATGGATACCGGGGTCAGATAGTGCAGGAAGCTCTTTTCAAACCATTTGAACCCCTTTTTGGCGATGATGAGCTTGCGGGTCTTATATCCTAAGGCAAGGGGTAGGCCCACGTATATGAGGACGGATAATACCATCGTCTGCCAGGGTATCGGCATCTTATTCACTCCCAGGAGCCAGCCGCCTAAGGGCGCATACAGAAAGAGCATGGTCAGGGAGTTTATGGCGACCATTACCAGGGTGTGGCCGTCATTTCCCTTTGACAGGTGTCCCCAGATAAGGACCATTGCCGTGCAGGGCGCGATACCTAAGAGGATACACCCGGAGATATATGAGCGGTAGAGTTCTACCTGGCTGCCGTCCTTTACTATTTCAAGGCCCGGCAGGAGGCCTTTGAAGAGGACTCCCAGGAAGAGGGTGGATATGGCAAGCATGGTGAAGGGCTTGATGCACCAGTTGACGAAGAGGGTCAGGATGACGGGCTTCGGGGTCTTCCCTGCCTTGATCACCTCGGCGAAGTCTATTTTGACCATTATGGGGTACATCATGAAGAAGAGGCAGATGGCGATGGGGATGGAGACCTGGTAGATGGAGATGCTGTCTAGGGTGACGGCGGCCTGGGGGAAGAGTTTACCCAGCGCGATGCCGGCGCCGATGCATCCGATGACCCAGAGGGTGAGGTATCTTTCAAAGAAGGATAGCGTGCGCTCTGCGTGAATTATATGGTCCATAAGCTTATTTTACCACAATAGAAAAGGCCTCTTTTTTGGCGGGCGGGGTGTCTTTTTCCCAGGGGCGCACATATTTAAATAAGATATCGGCCTTTCCCGCGCCAACGGCCTTGAAAGTCCAGGTCTCTTTGCCGCCTGAACCTATAAGTTTGGACTCCACTGCTTTGTATTCCGAACTCACTAACCGGACTACCTTTTCATC
>JBDRIH010000097.1:0-4467 GCA_043816025.1 Candidatus Omnitrophota bacterium | reverse complement strand
TATCAAAAATAAAGAAATCCACCTTATAGTCAATACTCCTGTGGGACGCGGCAGTAAATATGACGACAGCTATATCCGCATAATGGCCGTGCAGCAGAAAATCCCTTATATTACCTCGATGGCGGCTGCCGAAGCCAGTATTGAAGGGATCCAGGCTATACGAGAGAAAAAGGTTTTGCCGAAAGCCCTACAGGATTATTATGAAGATCTTGCCCAGTTTGACGAAAAATACTCCGCAGAAACCAATAAAAATGTGGATGAGACGGTTGTTAGATAAATTGGTAAACTACATTTAGAAGGTGGGAATGTCATGGTAAAGAAAATTGGGTTTGATAACGACAAATACCTAAAAGAACAGACCGCCGCCATACTGGAAAGGGTTAAACAGTTCGACAATAAGCTGTACCTGGAATTTGGGGGGAAGATAATTTTTGACTATCACGCCTCGAGGGTTTTGCCGGGGTTCGATCCTAACGTCAAAATGAGACTGCTGCGGCAGCTCAAGGATAAGGCTGATATTCTGCTTTGCATCTATGCCGGGGACATCGAACGAAGGAAGGTGAGAGCCGATTTTGGGATAACTTATGACGCGGATGCGCTTAAGCTGATCGATGATCTCAGGGAATGGGACATAGACGTGGCGGCAGTTGTAATAACCCGTTTTGATAACCAGCCATCCGTGAAAATATTCAAAAACAAGCTGGAACGCCGGGGAATGAAAGTGTACACTCACCGTTTTACGAAGGGATACCCCACAGATATCGATACTATTGTCAGTGACGAGGGTTACGGTGCAAACGATTATATCGAAACGAAAAAGCCGCTTGTTATAGTAACGGGTCCCGGACCCGGCAGCGGGAAACTCGCCACCTGTCTTTCCCAGCTGTATCATGACTATAGAAGGGGCACAAAACCGGGGTACGCTAAATTTGAGACCTTTCCTATCTGGAACATACCGCTGAAACACCCGATAAATATAGCTTATGAAGCGGCTACGGCTGATATCAAAGACTTTAACATGATCGACTCCTTTCATCTGGAGGCGTACAATAAGACGACCGTTAACTATAACCGTGATGTAGAAGTATTCCCGGTGCTTAAAAGGATACTGGAGAAGATAACCGGAGCCGAATCTATATATAAATCTCCCACGGATATGGGGGTTAACAGGGCAGGTTTTGGAATTACTGACGATGAAGCGCTAAAAGAGGCTGCAAAGCAGGAAGTTATAAGAAGGTATTTCAGATCCTCCTGTGAGTATGTCATGGGTTTTGTCAATAAAGATACCGTCCAGAAAGTCGAGCTTCTGATGGAGGAACTTAACATCAAGCCCGTTGACAGAAAGGTGGTCGAGCTGGCCGGCAAGGCCGCCGAAGAGGCCCAAAAAAAGCAAAAAGGTGCTGAGGGGATTTTTTGCGGAGCGGCTATAGAACTTAAAGACGGTTCTATGGTCACCGGAAAAAACTCGCCGCTTATGCACGCGGCCTCAAGTCTCGTTCTGAACGCCATAAAGGTACTGGCGGAGATTCCCGACAAAATACATATTTTGTCGCCGGAAGTGATAAAATCGATTGGGAATCTTAAAGAAGACATCTTAAGCGCCAAAACCGTGAGTATGGACCTGGAGGAGACACTGATAGCCCTGAGCATAAGCGCTGCCACCAATCCTACCGCGCAGCTGGCTATGGAACAATTGAAAGAACTCAAGGGCTGTGAAGTCCACATAACACATATGCCCACTCCGGGAGATGAAGCCGGTCTGAGAAAGCTCGGAGTGAATCTGACGAGCGAGCCGAAATTTTCAAGTAAAAGTCTTTTCGTGACCTGATGGAGGATTAAAATGAGCGGAATTTTTGGAATAGTTTCCAGGGAAAATTGTGCTGAGACACTGTTATACGGCACGGACTATCATTCGCACCTCGGGACGGAATACGGCGGCATAGCTATTCTGGGGGAGGATTTTCAACGCCAGATACACAGTATAAGTCAGACGCAGTTTAAATCCAAGTTCTTTGAAGATTGCAAGCGGATGACCGGAAACAAAGGCATAGGCGTCATCAGTGACATTAACGAACAACCGATATTTCTTAATTCGAGATTCGGACCTTTTTGTATCGTTACCAACGGGCTTATCGAAAACTCGGAAGAGTTGGCGGAGGAGCTGCTCGAAGGGGGCATTTCCTTCAGTGAGATGAACAAGAAGACGGTCAATGTGACGGAACTGATAGCAAAAATGATCAACCAGGGAAAGGATCTGATCGACGGCATCGAGAAGATGTTCGAGAGGATAGAAGGTTCCTGCTCGCTTCTGCTGTTAAACAAAGACGGCGTTTATGCCGCCAGGGATCGTTTGGGATATACACCGCTTATCGTCGGCAAAAGAAAAGGCGCCTGGGCGGTTACTTCCGAGACCAGCGCTTTTCCCAATAACAGATTCGAGATAGTGAAATATCTGGAGCCCGGAGAGGTAGTTCTGATCGATGAGCAGGGGATGGCTCAGAAAAGACCCGCAGAAGCGGACGAGCAAATATGTACCTTTTTATGGATATATACGGGTTTTCCCGCTTCGAGTTATGAAGGTATTAATGTGGAAACGGTGCGGGAAAAATGCGGCAAATGTCTCGCGAGGAAAGACAAGGATATTGAGGTGGATATGGTCTCCGGGATACCCGATTCGGGAGTTGCGCATGCGCTGGGGTATGCTATGGAATCGGGCAAACCTTTGAGAAGGCCCCTGGTGAAATACACACCAGGATACGGCCGCAGTTACACGCCCCCGTCACAGGATACACGTGACCTTATCGCTACCATGAAACTGATCCCTATAAAGGACATAATAGAAGGTAACAGGATCGTTATATGTGAGGATTCCATAGTGAGAGGCACTCAGTTAAAAAACTTTACCGTGACCAAACTGTGGGAAAACGGGGCCAAGGAAATCCACGTAAGACCCGCATGCCCGCCGCTGATGTTCCCGTGCAAGTTTTGTCTGTCCACAAGGAGTATCAATGAACTTTCCGCGCGCAAGGCCATTCGAAGCCTGGAAGGACATGATATCGAAGACGTGTCGGAATACATTGACCACAATTCCGATAAGTACAGGAAGATGGTGGAATGGATTCTCAAGGATCTGGATGTAACCACGCTAAGGTTTCAGACAGTCGACGATATGGTTGAAGCCATCGGCTTGCCAAAAGAAAAGTTATGTCTCTATTGCTGGACGGGCAAATGCCCGAAAACCGGCGGGACAAAGCAGCCTAAGAAGCAGGCATCTAAAGTAACAAAGTAGATTACGTTACCTCTTCGAGGCACAGGTTAAACGTGACCTACTTTGCCGCAGGATAAAGTAAGTAAAGAATATGCTTAACTTTACATTTCATAATCCTACCATAATTTATTTCGGAAGAGGCAGGATAAAAGCGCTTGAAGAAGAGATAAGAAAGCGCGCGAAGAAAGTCCTTGTCGTTACCGGCAGGGGGAGCGTCAAGAAGTGCGGCATCTTTGATGAAGTTATAGCCGAGATCAAAAAAGCGGGCGTAGATTACGTCGAGCTTTCGGGTGTCCAGCCCAATCCGCGTCTTAAAAGCGTTTACGAAGGGATAGAACTCTGCAGGAAAGAGGGTGTGGATTTTATCCTGCCCGTCGGGGGAGGCAGCGTCATAGATGCCGCCAAGGCCATAGCCGTGGGGGCGAAATATAAAGGCGATGTATGGGATTTCTTTGAGACGGACGCTATGCCTGAGGACGCCTTGCCCCTGGCAGCGGTACTTACGGTTGCCGCCACGGGATCCGAGATGAACCCTAACGCCGTTATATCCGAAGAAGAGGCCAAACGAAAACTCGCCTTAAGTTCGCCGCTGATCCAGCCGGTTTTCTCCATACTTGATCCGGCATATACCTTTACGGTTAACAGGTACCATACCGCTGCCGGGGTTGCGGATATCATGGCCCATGTTTTTGAATATTATTTAAGCCCTGTGCCTCATACGGAAACACAGGACGCCTTGTCGGAGGCGCTTTTGAAGATCTGTATCCGTTTTGGAGGTGTTGTGTGCGAGAACGGCGATGATTACGACGCAAGGGCTAATATACTCTGGGCTTCTACGCTGGCTTTAAGCGGTCTGATCGGCAAGGGCAAGATATCCGATTGGACCTGCCACGCCATCGAGCACGAGGTAAGCGCCATATACGATATCAGCCACGGCGCGGGGCTGGCGGTACTTCTCCCCGCTTTCATAAAAGTAGTTTCCGAGAAGTACGGTCCGGATAAGCTTCGGGAATACGGCATAAATGTCTGGGGCGTCGAAAGGAAAAAAGACGATAAATGGATAGTCGACGAAGCGATCACGAGGACTAGAAGTTTTTTAAAATCGCTCGGGTTGCCATCAAAATTGAGTGAGATGAATATATCCGATGACCATTTCGAAATAATGACAGAGAATGTACTCCAGGCAAGGGCAGAGGTAG
>JBDRIH010000096.1:0-14436 GCA_043816025.1 Candidatus Omnitrophota bacterium | reverse complement strand
ATTCTTACAGGATAACTGTGTCTATTTTTCGGCAATTGTTCGCTATCCTGCTCTTTTTGTCATATGCCTTACTCTTTCGTTATCGCTTCGTCGCTCCGCTCCTCGCGATAACGCCGGAAAACGTCATTTCGCAGAAGTCTTCCTTACACAAAAAAGGCAACCCCTCCGAGAGAATTGCCATAAACAGAAGTTAAAAACGGGGTGTGTTCCTATTTTTTAATCCTTGCTCTTTTTATCATAAACTCTACATTCTCGTCCGCATTTATTACTTCAATAGAAATATCAGGATGATTCGTCTTCCATACCCTGAATATCTCGTCCGCAAAACCCTGCCCAACCGTTTTTACTCCATCGAAATCCAGGGTAATCCTCTTAAACTTATCGAGACTGCTTACAATTCTTCTTGCCTGCGAGCGCGAAGCATACTGTGTCTCCCACTTATAAAGACGGACAATTACACTGGTTTTACTGAATTCAAACGAAGAATCGGTATACTGCCGGAAGGCATTTGAAAGATCTTTTCTTGAACCTATGTCGATGGAAAAATTTATCTTAGTTCCCTTTGTTTTCTTTATGTCTTTTATAAACACATCGTCCAGAAGGTTATCAAAAACTAATTTTTTATTAGAACCCTGTATTACAAGAACGTCAGCTACCTTAGAGGTAAAAAATATGCCTTCACCGCTATGCGCCTCCGGGGCGGTCGTTTGTTTCCCCTTAAGTAGATCCTGTATGGATTCCATGACGTTTTTCAGCTTTTTCTTCTTCATTATGTTGTTAAAAACACCTACACCCTTATCGCCTATGATAAAAGTAATATTATGTTTATTTTTTTTGATGACCAGTTTAATCATGCGTGAATTGGAATGCTCTATTGCATTGTTCAACATTTCAGAAAACGCGTAATCCAAGATGTGCGTAACGTTTTCCTTGATTCCGTTAAAAATGCCTGTTTTCTTCTTTATTTCCTCTAAAATTTTATCTTCGTGTAGATTTGTATTTTTCAAATTTAAAGTTATATCGAGCACTTTTCTCTTAGCATTTAATACAGCCTTTCTAGTCGCAAGCACATAATGCGCCCTATTAGCTTTTTCCATTAAGACAATGTTGCCATCGTCTCTTAGTTCCTGAAAAAATCTGTTCACATAAGCCCGTGAAAACCCCGTGGCTTTGACTATGTCAGAGGCTTTCACTTCACCGTTTTTTTCTAAATGCTGTATGATGATCTTTTTGACGTCCACGATCTTTCCTTTCAGGTTTACAACTTTGGTAAACTTTTATATATAAAAGTTGTAAACAAATCAAGAACTCAAACCAAACGTGTTGACAACTTTAGTATATATTAAAATTTAAAAGTTGTCAACAACATGTAAACTATTTTATAAGATTTTAGAAAACTCGTGGGTTATTTCGCCTTCGATGTCCGTGTGACCCCGATAATGAATCGGACGATTAAATACGCTGCATAAAGAATAAAAGTTCCGAAAATGAATATAAAAAACCCTATAAACATCAGCTTTTCGATAAAATACCCGCCAATAAACGCCAGACAAATACCAAAGGTAATACAAACAGCTGCGCACCCCAAAAATACAAGCACCTCACGACCTATGATTTTCTTTATACTCACAACAGCCTCCATTGTTGGGGGCTTTCCCTCTTTATTTTAACCGCTCTATCAATTGCCGTTTAAAGGCAATGTATTCTGTGCGGGTCAACGAACCCGCCTGGTACTCCTTATTGAGGGATTTTATATCTACTACATATCTTTTTGTTTCCGCTTCAGGGATACCCAGCTTTTCTGCCTCTTGCCTCAGGGATGCATCGTCGATCGATACCACAGACATCAGGGACTCCATGCTTTCGGCGCTCTCGTCCGGTTCTTCCGTAAAGGAAACGCTCGCGAACATAAAGACGGATGCTATCAAGAGGCTCATTATTTTATTCATAATACCCCCGCGCTTTTTTATATATGTATCGTATCTCTCTGCTAAGGGTATTACAAGCGTATAGAAAGATTAAAGCAGGCTGGATGTGTGAAAAACAATATATGGCAGAGGGTGCAGACCGCCCCTCTTTGATCTTGAAAAAGTGTTATGGTTAGAATTTTACCAGATATGTAGCATATGCGGCAAAACAGACCAATGTTAACGCCCACGTTATTAAAATTATCTTTTCCATTCCCTTCATTCCCTTACCCCCGTATTTGTTTGGAAAGAATTCTTATGCCCCCGCAGATCAGAATCTTACCAGGTATGCAGCTCCCGCCGCAAAGGATATTATGCTTAATACCCATATTAATTGCATTGCTATTCGTTTCACTTTTACTCGTTCTCCATTCTTCTGGTACAAAAGACAATCCCCAACAAGAGAATTGTATCAAATGTAGCCACATTTAAATTTTTATTATTCTAACATAATGGGTAAATTTAGTCAAGGAAAATAATGGTTTGTAAGTGGTTTGGTTTAAAGGTGTTCGGGTGAACCATGTTCTAGAAAAGCTTTAGTCTGAACCAGGTTATCACAACCTTGTTGGCTTAACCTGGTTCAAGCGTTGTTTGATGAACCTGGTTCAAGCCAGGGACGAACTAGATCTACCAGGTTTTGTGGGTGTTTATGAACGCTATTGTTTCGGCATATGCCACGCGGTAGATCTCGGCGGAGTTTATCCATGCAGACTTTATAAAGCTCACAAACGAAAGGTCGTCGAAAAGAGGGCAGAATACGGCCATAATAATGACCAGGTTACATATAAAGATAAGGATAAGGGAAAAGATAAGGCCCGATCTTACGATGTCCGGCTGGCGGAGCCTGATCACTTCAGAGGTCATCACAAAGTGAAACGCCAACGTAACACCCACAAAAAAAACGAAAACGACGGATAAAAAAGGGCTTCCCTTGCCCGCCGCCCTTAAAAACAGAAAAGCCGGACCGAGCAGAATAGTGTAAATGGGCACAAAATACGGGCTGAGCTCGATAAAAAAATTCGTTTTGGAAGTTACCACGCTCCCACCGGAAGGAGTAACGCTAAAAGAAACTATCTTCCCCCCGCAGAGCCACGTCGCAATAACATGCACACACTCGTGTCCCAGTACATACAGATACGCGGGCCGGATCACCAGAACGTGGAACAACAGATACGCAAGGACACCCTTCTCAAGAACGTTAAGCACGCTGCTGTAACTGCCGACCCCCGAGATCTGCGCATAAAATGCCATACTCGTGCCTATGGCAGTAGGGATAAGCAAAATTCCTATAAGGGTTCTAACCGCTTTTAAAAACATAACTGGTTCAGGCCATGCCCGGTTCGATTTTGTCGGCGCCGAAATGCTTTCTTAATGCCTTTGGAACCGTAACAGAACCGTCTTTATTCTGATGGATCTCCAGAAGCGCTATGACCAACCTTGCAAGCGCTACTCCGGAGCCGTTTAACGTATGTACGTACCTTGGTTTTTGCGTTCTGTCGGACGGTTGATATTTTATATTAGCGCGTCTGGCCTGGAAATCCGTGAACACCGAGCAGCTGGAAACTTCCAGCCATTTCCCAGTCCCCGGCGCCCATAGTTCGATATCGTAACACTTGTGCGCCGCGAAACTGATATCGGCCGTGCACAGCGCGGCAACCCGGTATGGCAGCTCCAGTCGCTTAAGAATGTCTTCCGCGTCGGCAAGAAGTTTTTCAAGCTCTTCCATCGAGTTCTCCGGGCGGGTGAATTTAACCAGTTCCACTTTATCGAACTGGTGTACGCGGATAAGACCTTTGGTATCTTTACCATATGAACCGGCTTCCCTCCGGAAACAGGCGGTATACGCCGTATAGCAAATGGGAAGATCGTCTTCGGCCAGTACTTCGTCGGCATGCATGTTGGTAACGGGGACTTCCGCGGTAGGTATGAGGAAAAGGTCCTCTTCCTGCACCCTGTACATATCCTCTTCCATTTTCGGCAGCTGGCCCGTTCCTCGCATGCTCTTACGGTTTACCAGAAACGGCGGAAAAACCTCCCTGTACCCGTGTTCTTTGACGTGCACGTCCAGCATAAAGTTGAAAAGCGCTCTTTCCAGTCGGGCCCCCGCTCCGACATACAAGGGGAAAGAGGCTCCGCTTATTTTAGCGCCTCTTTCGAAATCGAAGAGACTGTTTATCTGGCCGAGCTCTACATGATCACGCGGGGTAAAGGAAAATTCCGGAATACGCCCGAACTCTTTGACTACTTCTTTGTCCTCTTCACGAGTCCCGACGGGAACGCTCTCGTGGGGAATATTCGGGATCGTATCCAGGAGGAACCTGTACTCGTCCTCGACCTTCTTTAGTTTTTCGTCCAGCTGGGCTATCGTTTCGGAAAGCTCCCTGACTTCGGCTTTGGCGCCGGCGACATCCACCTTTTGTTTTATAAGGTCGCCTATCTTTTTTGAGGATTCGTTTTTTTTGCTCTTAAGATCCTCGACGTTCTGGATGAGCTCCCGGCGGCGGCGGTCCAGCTCAAGAAATTCATCTACGGCACCTTCGTCAAGACCCCTGTTTTTCAGGGATTTTCTGACAATATCGCTATTTTCTCTTATAAATTTTGGATCAAGCATATCTGGGGTCTTCCTTTTTTATTTTGTTACTATATATATCACGACTTTCCGAATTATGCAACTGGTACGGTCCGTTTAACCTTTTATAACGCCTAGCGGCCGCATCCTGACTACTTTTTCGGATATGCCCGCCCCCTGCACGATGTCCACCACATCGCTTACATCCTTGTAAGCCTCGGAGACCTCTTCATGAAGCGTGTCCCTTCCCGCATATCTTATCATGATGCCTTTATCGGCAAGTTCGCGCTCGATAGCGCGTCCGCGTGTGGCTTTTTTTGCGGCCGTACGCGAGAGGAGCCTTCCCGCGCCGTGACAGGTGGAGTAGAAAGTCTCCTCGGCGCCTTTTGTCCCCGCCAAGAGATACGAACACCTGCCCATGTCCCCCGGAATTATGACCGGCTGGCCGGCTTTTTTGTAATCCTCCGGGATATCCGCATGCCCCGGAGGAAACGCCCTGGTGGCGCCTTTACGATGGACGCAAAGGGTGACGGATCTGCCGCCAATATCATATTTTTCAATTTTGGCTATATTGTGGGCTACGTCATATACGAGCTGCATACCCAGCGAACGGGCGGGCCGGCCGAAGACCTCTTCAAAGACCTGTCTTGTAAGATGCGTGATCGCCTGGCGGTTAGCCCACGCGTAATTCGCCGCGCATCGCATGGCACCGAGATATGCCTGGCCCTCGTCGCTTTTAACGGGCACGCAGCAAAGCTGGCGGTCGGGAATGTTTATTTTGAACTTATCCAGGAGGCGCACCATTTTTTCGACATAATCAGTGCATACCTGGTGCCCGAACCCCCTGCTGCCTGTATGGATCATCACGGTGATCTGGCCCTTCTTTATTCCGAATATTTCCGCTATATCCCGACGGTATACTTCATCAACCACCTGGACTTCAATAAAATGGTTCCCGGACCCGAGCGTTCCTGACTGCTTGCGCCCGCGCTGATAGGCCCTGTCGGAGACCTTTGAGGGGTCTGCTCCCGCGATAGCGCCGTTTTCCTCGCAGTGGTCAAGGTCTTCCGGCCATCCGTACCCCCTATCAACGGCCCATTTAGCGCCTTTTAGAAGTATATTTTTCTCTTCATTGACATCGACCCTTATCTTGCCCATAGAACCCACGCCGCTGGGAACTTTCGCATAAAGGGAATCAACGAGGTGTTTAATATGCGGGCGGACGTCTTCGGCCACAAGGTCTGTCCTTATAAGGCGCACGCCGCAGTTCGACACAACAAAATTATCAGCTATAAAATTATGGTCTTCATGAGCAACCGTAAAATCATACACGTAATCATCAAATTCTATCTCCCGGATATCTTCAATTCTGTCCCAGATCATCCCGGAGGTGCCCATACCTCGTGTTGTATATTCCAAAAACTCATTAAAGGTTATCGTATCCGGGCTTACGCGAGGTCTCCCCTGCCTCCCTTCATAGACAGACCTCTCTACGAAACCTTTATTTACTAAGGTCGAATTTAATTCTTTGTGGGCCAAATCGATACTAAGCCCAGCGGCAACCAATTCCTTTGATCTAGATGCCAGAAACTCTTTTTTCTTTATTTGCGCTTCTTTTATCTTAAGATATTGTGCCGCGACGTTGGAAAGCATCATTCTTTGTTGATTATACTCAAAACCGACTTTGGAATAGAGACTTATCAAATTATCTGTCTTATTTGACAACATAAGCCTTAATCTAATCGAAAATCTGCCACTTTTGCATTTATGCCCTTGTCTTTGGCTGATCTTATTAGTTGAGATATCGAATTCTTTAAGTAAATTCGAGATGTCCACCAAAAATTCTCTTCCGTTATCGGCAAATTCTTTTTGCTTATTCATTGATATGGTGGGGCAATAGAGATTATATCCGTGCCCCGTCATCGTTTTTGGAGAAGACATCTCAGCCCCGAAAAAGCCTGCCAGAAAGAGCCGTTTTTGCCACAGGGGGGCTTTCATGACCCATTGTGGAACTCGAAAAGATTGATTGGTTTTATTCCCTAAGGGCGCCCCAAGAACAACTAAAAGTGCCGCAAAGCTACTTGCGCTTACCTTGCAAAACCAATTTTCGGCTGTAAACTTAAATTTTGAATATGGTGTGTTTATTTCATGATCTCGAATTCTTGAATAGCTTCTTGAGCATAAAAACCCAATTTTTACTATATCGTGACGCACCTTTGCGAGATCTTCTTCTTTACCATAAAACGAGACGCAACCCTGTCCTCTTTTTCTATTGAAATATATGTTCCCATCGCCAAAATTATATCCCATTATCTTCAGGATGTTCGGCAGTTGCGGCGAATTATATCGCAACGGCAGAAGCTGTCTTTTTTTGAGTTGTCTTATGATCTGCTCTAATCCATGACCTCGTGAATCCTTTTCTATGCTTAATAAGAACCTTTTAACATCGCTTTCATCTACAATTATTTCATCGCTGGGCTCTTCGTATGGAACGCCGTTAAAAGGATAGACCGCTACGGCATCACCCATACCGATATGTTTTAACGGGACCATCCCGTCAGGAGTCCAGAACGGGTGGTCTTCGGTGGCAGTAATTTTATTCCCGTCCAAGGTTTCAACTTGAAACACCCGGTTGGTTGGCTTGATCTTTACAAATCTTTTTATTAAAGTTTCTTCTTTATTTTTCTTTTCAAAATTAATGCATGATAAATTTTTAGACTTATAAATATTTTCGAAATTTTTTATCTTGATATAGGCGCCATTATTCAATAAGATCTTTGATTCTCCATCAAGGCAATTTATATCGTAGCCTGTTCCGCCGGGGGTGACAACACCTCCCGCTTCTATGTCGGTGGCGATAACACCGCCGATCGGCAGGCCGTATCCCCAATGGATATCCGGCATGGCCATGGACGCTTTTACTATCCCCGGAAGAAAAGCGGCGTTGGCGATCTGCTGGGGGGCGTTATCCTTCACGATGCTTTTCAGCATTTTCTCGTCCGAATATATGATGCCCGGCACCTTCATGCCAGGCATGTAGCTTTTCGGGATACGCCACCTGTAATCATCTATTTTTTCTAATTTACCTGTGAAAGCATGCGTCATAACCCGCTCCTTTTGCGGCTAAACGTCAAAAACTACCGTCACCTGATATCCCTCGTCGCTCTTTTCTATTTCCAGATCGTGATACGTGGCCGCCTTTATCTCCGAACGAAGCCGCTCTTTGTTTTCTCCCAGGCGTTGCCCTTTTGCCTCCGCCCGAAGCTTGTTTCCTTCAAGGGATAGTACCTTAAACTCCGAAAAGAGGGCTGATCGGGAATACGCGCGATATAAAAGCTCATTGAGCCATGTAACCAAAAGACTCTCGGTGTCCGGGGCTTCAACCTCCACCAGTACGGTTTCCTCAAGCTCCAAGCGATCGATGTCTCCCATAAGAGCGAACATGGCATATGCCGCGTTCTCAAAAAGCTCGGGTATGTTTTGGCCGTAAATCCTGGCGGCAAGATCAGCCGTATGCGGGATCTGTTCGTAACGTTTCATCTTTCCTCAGATTATCACAGATTTTATGCTAAATCCATATCTATTGTATCTGCTCACTTCTTATCCGTTCTAGTTTTTCCCCCATTTTCAAAAGGAAAACGATGCCGGTAACAATAAACAAGATCAGACTAAGAAATGCCATGCGGTATCCCCACTCGCCCAGACGGGAAAGATATAGAAGTATAAACCCCCAGAAAACGGGCCCTACGATAGCCGAAAGATAGTTCACCAGGTTAAAGAGGCCAAAGGCCTTTCCCATCATCTCTTCAGGGACGATCCTGACCACCAGCGCGCGCAGCACCACCCATGTAGAACCAAGGCTGAGTCCCGCCAACGCCCCCAGCACTAAAACAAACCGAAGGCTGAGCAACGCCCCTCCGATAATACAAACGCCCCAGAGGAAAAACACACCCACCAGGCTGCGCCTGTATCCCACCAGATCGCTCACAAAGCCCGCTACCAGACTCCCGCCGATCGCGAATAAAGCGGAGAACGCAACAAGGTTTATAAGCCGCTCTTCCTCAAGCCCGAAAACCTTGGCGGCATAAACGAATATAAAAAGTATAATGGTATTCACCGCACAAAGAGCGAAAAAAGAGGCTTTTAGAAAATCCCAAAATCCTTCAATTTTACAGATGCTAGAGAACGTCTCTCTCAGTTTTTTATAGACTTCCGCAAAACTCTTCTCCTCCAGAAAGCGGACTATACCGGGGCTTTCTTCATGCCTGGTTTCCCTTACAAAGATCATGCACGGCAGAGAGAAAATAAAAAATAAAATACCCGTAATCAGGAAGGTCGCCCTGTACCCCGCATTTAATATCACCGGTTTGGTCAGATAAAGCGCGAGGATCGCCCCGGTATAGCCGAACATCCTCCCGAGACCGGATACAAGTCCGGCCCTGCCGCGGGGGGCGACATCTACCATAAGGGCGTTATAAAAGACTATCGCCCCCTGACAGCCAAAATTCGCAATGGCGAAAAAAACCAATGCCCAGAATACGTTTACCGGCAGGCTTAAACTAATAGTGAAAACAACAGAAAGGAGTGTGAAATAGACCAGAAATGCCTTGCGCCTTTGTCTCGCGTCCGCTACGGCCCCTAAAACAGGCGCGGAAACAGCCACCAGAAACATGGAAACGCCGAAAGCCAGACTGTAAAAAATTTCGGGAACTCTCTTTTCAAGACTTATCCAGCGGGGGAAATAGAACGATACTATGATAAGAGCGAAAAACTGATTGGCCAGGTCGTAAAGCGCCCAGGATATTACTGAAATACTTGTGACTGCTTTTCTCCCGTCCAACTGCGATATCTCCTTGAGTTGATTAAGCGGCAGAGTTACCTTGCGTTAACTTCTATTTTCTGGATCAAGCTTTCAACTTCCTTGTCATTAACATTTTCGGCATAGTAAATTCTAGCATACTCTTCTTCCCTTTCCCTCTTAGCTATTTCCCAATTCTTTAACATAGACTCTTGGGTGATGGGCTTTCTAATCTCTTTTTGTTTAATAAGTTCTATTATTTCTTTGATGTCGAACTGCATCATATCAAAAAGCAGTACCAGGTCATAAAAATCTCTATACCTGGCGCGGTCACTTGCTGCACGGATTTTCTCAGCACATATTTCCCTTATGTCCATCGCATTCACTTTTGTGTCAACTTTCCAGACGTTTTTATATGGGATTGACTTCGCCGGCAAAACCACGTTCTGCATGTAATCTATTTCAATCTTGATCGAATTAGAAAGACCTAACGGACCGGTATACTTAAGCCGTTCGATCTTTATCGTAGCTTCCGACATATGTTTATTTTTGACTTCCAGAAAATCATGCGGCCCCAAAACCTTTTCTACTTCTTCCAGGGTGATGGACTTGTCTAATGACGTAAAATCCAAGTCCTCTGAGAACCTTGTTTGTGGAAGATATGTGTGGTGGATGGCTGTGCCACCCTTAAATACCAGCTTGTCACGTAAGGACGATTCATAGATGATCTTAGAAACTATAGCCAGAAAATAATCTTTTTCCGCATCAGCCAAATTGTATTTAAGGGACCGTTTGTTAAAAATGCTTAAATCGGACTTATTCAATAACGCTATCTTCAACGTAAAGCCTCCATTTTGCATTAAAGTTTTTTGCTTTATTTGTCATCTTACTGTAGCTTTTTTGGCCGGAAACTCTTTTTTTTAAATCTTCGGTTTCGACCCCCAGGTGATCCAGAAAAAACCCGATCTTTCTTACAATACCTAAATTAAATTTTAAAGCATAACGTTTTAATAGTTCAAAATCTATAATGCCCTTATGGTTTTTCAGCTTCTCCCAGATAAGATTTGCGTGATATTGACTCGAACGAAAGTACAGTATATCCAATAAAGCCTTTTCTTTTTCGGCGATATTAACCAATCCTATATCGGCTCTTTCCTCCGAAAAACCAAAGTATAGTTCTTTTTTAATTTTAAAGAACCTTATTTGTATCTCTTTGACTTTATATCTTCGGGCCCTGCTGAACGTAACAGCACCCACACCAGAAAGCATCTGATCGAACATCCCGTGATATTGCAGCGCATTTTCGAAAGAAACATATGAATCTTTGTTCAGAGCCTTACACATGGTATAAACAGAAATATCATTTGCAGACAATGAACCGATATCCGTGACAATTACATAAAATCCTCTTTTAAGCCGCACAAACCAGCCAAGTTTTGTCAGAAATGAGACTCTCCTTTTTAGGGAAGTCTCAGTATATTTTTTACTGAAAACCTCTTTTACCTGGTCAAAGGAAACAATGCGCCCATAGTTAACTATCAGATCCTCTATGAGGCTAGCATCTTTCTTCGATAATATGGTGTTTTTTGTTGCCATATGATGCCCTTTTTTAGATACTATCTGGTATCAGTATACACTACAGAGTTGTTTTTTGCAAGTTTTTTCTCTCCCTCCTGAATATCTCCATTGGTCCTGATTCGGTTTTTGGGTAAAAAAAATCCCCCCAAGAACCCTTGGGGGGAATCGAAGTGGTGAGGCTAAAGGTGCTATAGGACCAATCTAATCTCTGTGTTGGGCTCTAATCATATAGGTATAAACTTCGTGCTCAATTTCCCAATTTAATGGTAATTCCATATACTGGGCAATTCAGAGATAAGAACAAGGGTACATATAACTGCTCCGGGAGAGCCTCGAACTGGGTTATTTTGACCATTTTGTCCGGCCCTGCGGGGTTACTTTTAAACTAACTTTATGTATATAAACGGGTTAGGTTGTGTCCCTCTTTTTACTATTTCATTTTATTTCTTTTTTTCGCGAAAGGTTTCAAAATACTCCCATCGGCCATAGGCCAAGATGATCTCTTCTTTTAGTTTTTCGGACCTCTCCTTAGCCTCGGCTATCTTTTCAGGATTCTTGCGGTAAGTTTCAGGATCCAATAGAAGAGAGAATACTGACTGCTGCTCCTGCTCGAGCTTTACTATTTTTTCCTCTATCCCCTCTAGTTCTTTTTTTTCTTTAAACGTAAGCTTGCGGCTGATATCTTTGTCTTTGTCTTTGTCTTTATCTTTCGGAATGGTTTTTTTCGGCTGCGTCGTTTGGGTCATTTCCGGGGCTTTAACTTTGCGCTGGAGGATCCAGTCGCCGTATCCGCCCGGATATTCGTTTATTTCCCCTCCTCCTTCAAGCACCATGGTCGAAGTCACCACATTGTCAAGAAACGCTCTGTCATGACTCACCAGAAAAAGCGTTCCGGGATACCCTAAGAGCAATTCTTCCAAGAGTTCAAGCGTTTCGATATCAAGGTCGTTGGTAGGCTCATCCATTACGAGAAGGTTTGACGGCCTTGCAAAAAGTTTAGCAAGCAGCAGGCGGTTACGTTCACCTCCCGAAAGAAGCCTGACCTGAGTGCGGGCACGTTCGGGAGTAAAGAGAAAGTCCTGAAGATAGCTTATGATATGCCTGGCCTTACCGTTAATCGTGACCACACCGTTACCCTCGCAGATATTTTCCGCGACCGTTCTTTCTTCCTCCAGCGTTTCACGCAACTGATCGTAATAGGCGATCTCTAGATTGGCCCCCTGCCGGACCTTACCCTTTTGCGGGGGGAGCGTTCCCAAAAGGATCCTCAGCAGGGTAGTCTTCCCACTGCCGTTCGGCCCGATAACTCCGATTTTATCGCCGCGCATGACCTGGGTAGAGAAATCACGTATAAGGCAGGTATCACCGTAGCTGAATCCCAGGCTCGACACCTTTATCACTCGGTGCCCGGAAATGCCGGACTTCTGCGCGCTCATGCGAACAAGCCCCATCTGTTTACGCTGCATGCTTTTTTCTTCTCTCAGCCGCAAAAGCTCTTTGACCCTACCTTCTTCACGGCACCTGCGGGCTTTAACACCCCGCCTGATCCATATCTCTTCCTGTGCCAGTTTCTTGTCAAAGTTTGACCAATACGCCGCTTCATTGTTCATCGCGTCCTGTTTTCGCTGTAAAAAAGTTTTATACCCGCAAGCCCAGCTTAAGATCTTGCCGCGGTCAAGTTCGACTATCCTGGTAGCCAGGCTGCTCATAAAGGTGCGGTCATGCGTAATAAAAAAGACGGTTCCCTGATAGCCTCTCAATAAACCCTCGAGCCACCCTATCGAATCTATATCCAAATGGTTTGTTGGTTCGTCCAGCATGATAACATCAGGACTTACTACAAGCGCGCGGGCAAGGAGCGCCCGCCTTTTTTGTCCACCGGATAACTTTTCAAAATCGCTTTCCGGGTCAAGCTTCATTTGGGCAATAACGTTCTCGACACGATTATTCAAATTCCAGGCTCCGGAGCTGTCTATCTCTTCCTGAAGTATATCTAGCTGGTGCATGAGCTCGGTTGAGTTTTCGATTTGAAGACGATGCGTAAGATGGTGGTAATCGGTCAGAAGCTTTACCTGCGGCCCGAGACCCGACAGTACCACGTCAAAAACTGTCCCGCTAATGCCGGAGGGTACTTCCTGAGGTAGATACGCCAGGCGCAGACCTTTCTGATATACTACGTTGCCCTGGTTTAACTCTATTTCCCCCGCCATAACCTTCATCATTGTGGTTTTCCCGGAGCCATTCCGTCCGAGAAGGGCAACCCTTTCCCCCGCCTCGATCTTCATGCTTAAATTGTCGAAGATAAGAGGACCGCCGAAGTCCAATGAAATTTCTTGTAAGCTTATAAGTGCCATAGGTTTTTTCACCCGAATATATCCTACATCGAAAGTTTGTCTTTGTCCCTATACTAAGACCGGAAGGTAGTCTTGTGCGGCATAACTACTGATTGGAATAAGCAATAGTGCCAATAATAAGGCTAATTGTTTAATATTCATAACTCACGCTTCAAATTAATCCACCGGAAATATCAATCCAACCCAAGAGCTTTCTTATAGTGCTCGTTTATTTCTTTTTCGGATCTTCTCGACAATGAACCTTTGCTTTGAGGTTCTATCATATCACTTTTTTTCTTTCTTTTCCGTTTTAAAAAGGCAGGGCTTTCGACATTTGCCTCGTACACCTTACATCCATTGACCACTTTCCCGTCCTCAGATATAACAACTATTTCAGAGGGTTTTGACGCTTTCCGTACCATTGATATTATCCTATCATCTGCTTCTTCTTTTGAGGATGTAAAAATACACTTAATACCCCAGAGCTTCGACCCTTCGTCATTGATCACACCATCCCGGCCGTCATAAACAATGCAAATATCGCCCTTGTACCCTCTGCTCTGTTTCCAGTCCACCATAAAATTAAGCAATGCTCTTCTAGCCTCTTGAAGACCGCTTTTCAACTTTACCGAAAGCTCCGGTATACTATGTATAACGTTATATGCGTCTAATATGATCGACTTCATCATTATCTAATGTAGGATCCGGATCTTGGATTAGCCGGCAATAAATTTTTAAGAGAAAACTTGGGGACGCTTTTCAAATTAATCCCAGGCCTGTAAAAATTCCTATCCTGGACCTGTCTCCTGTTTTATTCTTAGACTTGTCCCTCTTGGGGACAGGGCTGGGTTCATTTTTGGAAACGTCCCTAATCTTACTTTTCCTCACCGAAAAAAAACCAGCTGGTTTTTTCCATCGCGGCTTTAATGGCTTGGTTTATGGGCAGTAATTTACCGCCGAGATCAGGGTTTATACCCCTCATCCGCATAGAAAAAGAGGTAATAACGGGAGCTTGATAGCCTGAGTCCAGTAATTCCTGGGCTTTTTTGGCTTTATCCGGATGGTTTTTCTTTAAGATCGAACATGTGGCCAATCTTAAGTTCCCATATTTATCTTTTAAAGCGGAAAAACCGAATATCCTGCACACCATCCCCCTGAATGGATAAACCAGACATCTGCCCTTCCCAATAT
>JBDRIH010000095.1:0-7474 GCA_043816025.1 Candidatus Omnitrophota bacterium | reverse complement strand
TAAGTTACACGAACCTGCTGGATCGACTGGAGAATAAATTCGGCGTTAAACCCCTTATCGAACACGATGCCACGCTGGCGGCTTTCGGGGAGAAGTGGTCGGGTATCGGTGCTGGTAGTACCGCCGAGAATCTTATTTTTATGTGTTCCGATTCAAGCTGCGGTCTTGTTATAAAGGGCGAACTTTATTACGGTGCTACCAAAAGCGCCGGGGAGCTCAATCTTAACCCGCCTTACCCGGACGAAGATACCGGTCCCGATAAATGTTGGGCAAGTTATGATTATGGTTGTTGTCTGCGCTCGAGGGGGATAGATCTGGGGATACCATCAAGGGTAAAGGCTTATCTTGCGGAGCACCCGGACGAGAAGTCGTCCGTGCTGGATGCGGCAGGCGGGGATCCGGAGAAAATCGACTTTAATATTGTTATCGAGGCTGCCGATAAGGGCGACAAACTTGCTAAAAAAACCCTGGAAGACGCGGGAAGTTATCTCGGCGTCAAGATAGGATTTTTAATCAACCTTTTTAACCCTGAAGTCATCATTATAGGAAGGGGCATAGAAAAAGCGGGTGACATATTTTTCTCCGCCGTGAGAACGTCGGTGAGGAAATGGGCTTATGAAGAATCGGTAAAGATCACCAGGATACTTCCTACCAGTCTCGGAGAAGATGTTGTCGCCGCGGGTGCGGGAGCGCTGGTGATTCAGGATATTTTTGCCAACGTTTAAAGGTGGATGCGTGATAACCAGAAAATTATTCGTATTAATAGTGGCTGCCGTTTTTGCGTTTTCGTGTGCAGGTTGCGGCGGCGGAAGAAAAGATACAAATGAACTTGTGATGTGGCTTGTCGGGTCGGAAGGCCAGGCCAAGACCATAACGGCGTTAAGCGAAAAGTTCACCGACGAGACCGGTGTTAAGGTGATATGCCAGGCTATTTCATGGGGGGATGCTCACAGCAAGTATCTTACGTCTATTGCCGGGGAGGTCACGCCTGACATAGGGACTATGGGTCTTACCTGGGGTATGGAGTTTGGAGAACTTGGCGCTATGGTAGATCTCAGAAAAATCTTCCCTGAAGACGTCGCCGGACTTGAGAAGAAAATATTTCCGGGCATTCTGGAATCAACACAGCTGGGCAATAAAGTGTACGGCATTCCGTTTGACCTCTCCGAGAGCATCCTGTATTACAGGACGGATATGATACCGTCGCCGCCGGAAACCTGGGATGAATTATTAACTGTTTTGAAAGATCTCAAAAGCCGGAATAAGGGGGCGGTGCTTGACTGGGGTTCGCTCGAATGGATCGGGTTTTCTCCGTTTTTATGGCAGGCCGGTGGAGATTATTACAGCAAGGATCACAAAAAGGTCACGCTCGATACCCCCGAAGCCGCGCAGGCTCTGGAGTTTTTCGCACAGCTTTATAAAGAAGGTGTCCCAAAGACGCAGGTTCCTCTGGAGCAGGGCATAAGGACGGGGGATTATCCCATGGCGATATCCGGGAACTGGAAGATAATAAGCCTGACGGTAGGCGCCCCGGAGATAAAAGGGAAATGGTCCATAGCCATGCTTCCCAAAGGTCCATCCGGGAAGAGGACCTCTTTTCTGGGGGGAAGGATACTGAGTGTGTTTTCCAGGTCCCGGATGAAGAAAGAGGCCTGGGAGTTTATAAAATTTTTATTTCGCACGGAAAACCAGATAAAGATCTACGAAGCCTCGCTGGATACGGAAGACTCTTACCTGCCTTCGAACATGGAAACGTGGCGGAATTTGCCCATGGACAAGGAGTTTAAAAAGGTACTGGAAAGCCAGGCGAGAGAGGCCAAGGGGCCTCCGCCTGTTCTGGCATGGGATTCAAGCACAAGGTTCGTGAATTACGCTATTCAGATGGTAATTTTAAAGGGAGCCGATCCGGCCGGCCAGTTAAAAGAAGCCACACGTCAGATGCAGAAGGAACTGGATACAAAGCGTTAAATTTTTTAGAACTGCCCGGATATTTTTAAGATCACTTCCTGATCGTCATTGGTATTTCTCCCCCAGAAAGTGTTCCCGTAATAAACCTCTAAGTTAAGTGATTTTCCCGCTCTGGTCACGTCACTGGTAAATTCCTTGGAAGTGACGTCAACCCCCTTCATCATGTGGTATATCGTAAGCAGCTGGATAACAGGTCCTACTCGCCATATGGCGTATTCTTTCTCGATGTTTCCGGTTCCGTCATGACACCAGTATCCGTCTATTTCGTTTTTTATGAGCAGCCAGCGAACGGGCCAGAAGCCTCCCTCCACAAAAAACGGTACATCGTTACATAATTGTTTGCTATTAAATCTATACCCCGTCTCCGCTCCCACATAAAATGGTAAAGGGACATTAAAAACTTTTCCGACCATACCTCTTAATTCCAGCGCGTTGTTGCGGTCGCTTAAGCCCGGTTGCCCGGCGGCGTCGTCATAACCGGTATAGATGAGACCTTTGATTTGGCCGCTTAACACGAACGGGTCTTTCAGGAATCTTACTTTACCGCCGACCTGCACGTCGGTAAGGCCGTGGTTTTTTACGGAATAAGGTCCCCAGCCGGGAGGCCTTTCGTATTCCTTGTATTTGGCTTCTTTGTATTCCATCTTTGCGAGCACCGTAAACCAGTCGGTTATACCATATTCAACATTCGGGGTCATTGACCACCCCCATGTTTGGGCGCCTCGTAGAAGCCAGACCGATTCTCTCTTGGAGTTGAACTGTTTTCTTGCCCCTTGGACCTTTATGGAATAATCCGCCCATACGCCATTTTTGGGTAATGTCCATGCTCCCGCAAAGGCTAGTTGAGGCAGTATAAAACAAGAAATGACCAATAAAGAAATAATTTTTTTCATTTTTCTCCTCCGGTTAACGGCTCAAACGAAGCAATGCATAAAACCAGGCCATGATCCCCAGCTGGCCCTTCTGTTCTTCCAGTATAGTCTTGACGTCATCGGGGGTGAGGACCCTTTTTTCGGTTAAGATAGCCCCGATTTTCTTGTGGATCGCGTGTTTTTCGTCGTATTCTTTCTGGATCTTCAGGGCTTCGGCAACTTCTTTTTCGGAAACAAGCCCCTTATTTACAGCGATCTCTCCGAATCGTTTTGCTTTTTTTCTTTTTAAAAAATCGAACATATTAAACTACAGGATTAGCGTAATATCATATTATAATCATACATTTTTGCAACTAGTATATACGCTTTATGATATCAAGTCAAGTGAGTTCCGCTCTTATATTGATTTCTCCGCACAATTTACGTAAGAGTTTAGCCCACGTAAGTATCGTCTTATGTGATGGGCATATTTTGCGCGCGCTACAAAGTTATCTCTTTTATTATCGTACTTCAGGCGTAGTATGTTCAAAGAAGTTTAAATTATTTTTATCCCATGGGGGAGATAACTTTGTACCGTACTCAAACATGCCCATCGCACAAGACAGCTTCGTCTTCAAACTAAACGGTTACCAGTGTACGTTCTCATAAAACATGTAGAGATCCCTCGCTCATCCTTGATGAGCTCGGGATTTAATTCGCACAGTAACTTATGTTCACTTCGTTTCATAAGTTACGTGCTCATAAAACTTATTGACTTAAGCGGGGAATGTTATATATTATGTTATGCCCAAATATAATAGAGGAAAGGTCATGAATTACACAAAAACCGTCAAAACGCTAAGGGCCACGGAGTAATGCGCAATTTCCATTTTGTTATCCTGCTATTAGCGGTGACCCTCTTCTTGTTCTTCTTTAAATTGGGCGACATGGCTCTTACAGATCCGGATGAGACCTTTTATGCCCAGACGGCCAAAGAGATGTTAAATGCCGGCGAATGGGTTACACCGACGATATTCGGTAAGCCGCAGTTTGAAAAACCCGTACTTTACTACTGGTTTGTGGTGGCCAGCTATATGGTTTTCGGTGTCAGTGAGTTTGCCGCCAGGTTCCCGTCAGTCATCCTCGCTATCGCGGGGGTTCTGGGGGTTTATTTTCTGGGACGTCTTTTATTCTCGCCGCTATGCGGGTTCTTCTCCGGACTTATCCTTGCCACGTGCGCGCAGTATATCGTCCTGGCCCGCGCCTGTGTCACGGACATGGCCCTTATGACGTTTATCCTCTTTTGTCTCGTTTTTTTTCTCATGGGCCAGGCGACTGGCAAGAAAACCCATTATCTGATTTCCTCCGCCATGGCGGCGCTAGCCGTTTTAACAAAAGGACCCATAGGGCTTTTTATACCCGCTGTCGTGGTCGGCCTTTATGTCCTTTTAAACCGGCAGTGGAAAAAGGCTTTTAAAGGCATTCCCACATTTTGGTGCGTACTTGTTTTCATAGCGATATGCCTGCCATGGTATCTTGCGGTTATACGGGTTCATGGAAGTGTCTTTATCGCCGAATTCTTCGGTTTCCAGAACATTACCAGATTCCTGAAACCCGAACACAGGATAGGGGATTCCGCTCTTTTTTACATACCTGTTATAATCGCCGGGTTTTTTCCGTGGAGTCTTTTCCTGCCCCTGGGCGCATGGGACATGTACAGAAACAGGAAGGCGTCCTCCCGCCTTAAGGCGCCGGGACTATTTCTTCTTATATGGTTTCTGACGGTTTTTCTATTTTTCTCTTTTTCAAGGACGAAACTGGTTACATATATTTTTCCGCTTTTTCCGGTGATGGCCCTTGTGACGGGGAGGTTCTGGGAGAGATTTGTTTTAAGAGGCGCAGAAGACAAAAGCGTGCGCAAGTCAATGAACATTTCATACATTATATTTGCGGTATTTGGGATCCTGGCTATGGTAGGAATCTTTTTTGTAGTGAAACATGAATATGCGCAGGCAACGGGCGGTGCTATTCTGGTGACGGGTGTTTTTGCTGTCGGGTTGAGCGCGGCGGTGGTTCTCTTCCTGTGCGATAAAAAGATTCTTTCGTTTTCCTCTATCGTTCTTGCGGTCGTTCTTTTATGCGTGCCACTGATCATATACATTATGCCCATTATAGGGGAGTTCGAATCCAGTAAAGCCTTGTCTTTCAAGGTAAAAGAAGTTTCAAAACCCGGCGAACCCCTGGGTGGCGAAGATGATCACCGCCGAGGGATAGCTTTTTATACCGACAGGACCGATATTGTGGACTTACATCCGTATCCGGATCTTATGGATTTTGTATCCAGAAAGGAACGCGTGTGGTGCATAATCCAGAGCAAGCATTACCGCCAGTTAACGGAGAACAGGCCCGACAACGTATCCGAACCCCTGTTTCATTCCGGCAAGTATGTTTTGATTACCAACATGCCGGACGAAGGGGGATAATACACAAAAAAAAGGAAACAATGAATTCTTTAAGTATATCGTTTGTTTTGCCGATGTTCAACGAGCGCGATAATATCAGGCACACTATAGAGACTATAAAAGCCCTGGCGGGGGAGCTTACTGAAGATTACGAGATAGTCGTTGTGGATGACGCCTCAACGGACGACAGCAGCGCCATTGTGCAAGAGATGGTTAAGTCAGATAAAACGATAAAACTCTTCTGCCTGGAGAAGAACACCAAGTTCGGCGGGGCTTTTGCGGAGGGTTTTAAAAGGGCCGGAAAAGACGTGATACTGTATATGGATTCGGATATGCCGGTCAGAATGGAGGACATCAAGGCATCGTTTCCGCTGATAGAAAAAGCCGATATCGTTACGGGATACAGCAAGATTAAGAAAGGCGATACAGTAGGAAGGAAGATAATCTCAGGCGCGTATAATCTTGTCGTACAGGCGATGTTCGGGCTTAATATAAAGGATATAAATTCGGGTTACAAGGTCGTCAAAAAGGACGTTGTGAGAGACGTGGAATTTATTTCTCGCAGTCCTTTTGTCGATGTCGAGCTTTTTCTGCACG
Source organism: Candidatus Omnitrophota bacterium (assembly GCA_043816025.1). Taxonomy (GTDB): domain Bacteria; phylum Omnitrophota; class Gorgyraeia; order Tantalellales; family Tantalellaceae; genus JBDRIH01. Next base: position 1,596 of record JBDRIH010000095.1, on the reverse strand, counting down.
CCAAAAGGAAAGGCTGCCTGGTAAGGCAGTTTCCTCTCATCTTTAAGCAGCGATCCGGCGGTAAATCCTACATCGCGCGATTTCCGATCGTCTGGGCCACGTTTGTTGACATGATAAAGGTAAAGATTCTTGTATGCAGGAAACCGACATGAAGTCCTTAATTGTAAACGCTGATGATGTGGGATTCTCAGACGCGATAAACGAAGCCGCGCGGAACTGTTACCTTTCGGGCGCCATTACCGGGGTTAGCGTGCTTGCCTGCGGCAGGCGGTTCCAGGAAGCGTGCGCCATGTTGCATGATCTTGGAAAGACCGAAGTAGGGGTCCACCTTACGCTTACAGGAAACTTACCGCCCTGCACCGAGCAGCGCCTAGAGATAAGGACGCTTTTGCGGGATAAAGACTTATTTGTCGGGAACTATTGGGATTTAATGTCGCTTTATTTCCGAAAAAAGCTGAAACCGGAACAGATACATCTGGAACTGGCCAATCAGATAAGAAGGGTTAAGGGCGAGGGGCTTAAAGTGACACACCTGGACAGCCACGAGCATATTCACATGTTCCCAGAAGTCCTGAAGATCACTCGGGCCCTGGCAGAGGAGTTTGATGTGCCGTATATCAGGCTTCCGCTGGAAAACGGGGCTGTTATCAGGAAACAGTTTTCGTTAAAGGACCTCTTGCGCCATGCGGGACTGAAAGCGTTTACTTTAAGGTCAAAAGGGATATTTTCCGGCACCCAGGTGAAAAGCAACGACTTTTTTATGGGACATTTTCATTCCGGACGGATAGATGATGATATTCTTACGTTTATGATGGAGAACCTCGCCGAGGGCGTAACTGAACTGGCGGTGCATCCGGCTGTTATGTCCAGGGAACTCTTGGAGGAGTCTCCCTGGCACAGGAACGCTCAAAAAGAACTGGATACGCTTATAAACGGTGGATGGAGGGCGCGAACGCGCGCTGGGGATATCCGTCTGATCTCGCACAGCCAAATCTAACCTGCCAGCAGTGAAATCTAACCAGGTTACAGGGTGTAAGCTCACGTCGCGTTAACCTGGTTAGATTTCACTAGCTCTCGCAGTTTAGATTATAAAAAAACCGCTGCACTTATACAGTACAGCGGTTTTTTATTCAATTCTATTCTTCAAGAGAAGAGTATCATTTTCCTTTGAGCAGTGCTATCACTGCGATAAGCAGTATGCAGGCCGTTCCTGAAAGCAAGCCGACAGGGGTGAATACATAATTGCTTAAGACAGGTATCTTCGAAAGACTGATGACACTTGCCGCAGGTACAAATTTTACAACCACCGTGTAAATAAACAGTATTATGCCTATTAGTGCCAGAAAATTACCAATAGCTTTCATGTTACCTCCCCCTTCAATAATTTTTTTAATATATCGGTCCTTACTCCAAAATATACCATGTGAAAAAAACAAAGTCAAAGAAAAAAGGCACTTATTTACTTCCAGGCATCACAATACATATTGTCTGAGAAAGGCCAAGCGGAAATTTTTATTTTGGTAAAACCTATTTTTTTAAGCAGTTTCTTTAAATTGGACGGGCTAAAATAGACTACGTGGTCTGGCGGTCGGAAAC
>JBDRIH010000094.1:0-2099 GCA_043816025.1 Candidatus Omnitrophota bacterium | reverse complement strand
ACGGCAGCAGCCAGCGTCGGCCTGTACCCCATTTTGATCATCAGCGGGATGGTGAAGGCGCCCGTCGTGGCAGCATCTGATACAGGGCTGCCGGAAACCATTCCGATGGCTGCGCTCGAGATGACGCCGATCTTTGCCGGTCCTCCGTGGTACTTTCCGGCAAAGGCCTGGGCCAGATTGAGGAAAAGAGTTCCCACCCCCGATTTTTCCATGAAGGAGCCGAACAGTATAAACAGAAATACGTAGGTAGCCGCGACACCCAGCGGTATGCCGAAAATGCCCTCTGAAGTCAGGTACATTTGAGAGATAATCCGTTCTATGGATCGACCCGAGTGACCAAACGGTTCGGGCAGAAAGCTTCCGAAAAACGTATAAAGAAGAGAGACAATGGCAAGGAGGGTCATGGGCCAGCCCACGGCCCTGCGAGTTGCTTCAAGAAGAACGAGGATCGTGCCGAAACCGAAAACAATGTCCCATTGGTTGGGTTCGCCAAGGCGATAGAGGAGATCTTCAAAAGATATATACAGGTAAATGCCGCCTGCCAATGCGATAAGGGTAAGCGGAATATCGATGAAGAGGGTTGCGCGGGAGTCTTTTATTGCGGGGCTGCAAAGAAAAACGAGCATGAGTACGAACGACAGATGAATACTACGCTGAAGGACCGCGGTCAAAAGGCCGTGGGTGGAGGTATAGAGCTGAAAAGAGGTGAAAAGAAGGGATATAACGACAATGGCCCCGCCCACCGCTCTTTTTGTGTTCATACCATTCTCCTTTTTGACTTTTAGCAAGGGGGAGCGTCAGGCATGACGCTCCCCCTTTTTTACGTCCGAACTGAAACCAACGCCCCCGCGCCTCATGGTCAAAATATGCAGCGACAATAGGGTGAACATTCTCGGGCTCAGCGCTGCAATCCTTATTTCTCCTTATAAACTTTCATTTCCTTAAAATACTTTATCGCTCCCGGATGGACCGGGGCTATCGTAGGCGTCGCAAGCTCCAGGGTCGTTTCTTTAAAGGAGTTGTGGATCTGCTCGAGTTCCTTTTTGTGCTCGAATACGGTTTTTACAATATTGTAGACCATGTCGTCGGGCAAGTCGCTCCTGCATACCACCAGGGATTGCACGGAAACGGTCTGGGAATCCTTGTCTACGCCCTTGTAAGTCTTTCCAGGGATAATCGTCCTGGTGAGAAAAGGATAGGCTTTCTGAATCTTATCGACTTCATCGTCGGACAGGGGTATCAATCTGATGGAATTGGTAAGAGCGAGACTGATCAACGCAGGCGCCGGAGAAGCCACGCTCAGAAAAAAGGCATCAACTGTTCTATCCTGGAGCGCTTCAGCCCCTTCCGCAAAAGACAGGAACTCGGGAGTAAAATCCCTATTGTACTCTAACCCTAATATCTTCAGCAGCGCCCGGGTCTTTACCTCGGTGCCGGAGCCGGGAGAGCCGACAACCACGCGCTTTCCCTTCATATCCTGTATGTTTTTCACACTGCTGTTTTCCAGTGTAACGATATGAATCGGCTGGGTGTACATATTGAAGAGCGCTCTGAGTTCAATCTTTTCTTTAAAATGCTTGGATTTCTTGAAATCATAAAAGGCATCGTTAACCACATCGGCAGCAACCGTTGCTATCGCAATCTCTTTCTTGCCGATCAGCTTGATATTTTCAACGGAGCCGCCGGTCGCTTCCGCAGTTATTTGCAGATCCGGAACATACTTGCTGATAATGTTTGCAAGGGCTCCGCCATAAAGGTAATAAACGCCCGTTGTCCCCGCAGTGCCAAGTGATAGACGCTGCGTTTCAGCCGCCAAAGCCGGACTTAAACCGGAAAGGCTTAAACCGACAAAGATAAACAGACTTACTGCCGTGATCATCATTATCATGCGTTTTTTCATGCCACTCCTCCTTTTTTAGATAGGTCATTGCGTTGAACTGCCTTCTTTTTCGTCCGCGCCGGCCTCAACTTGGGTCCAATTCCGATCAAGGGGCAGGCGCTTTCAGCATTGCGGTCATTTCACGGATGTCTTTATTTTCCAAATTCAGGATGGCATCCCGAATCCTGTCAACCCGCTCCGTCGCGTATAGTGTGCAGGC
>JBDRIH010000093.1:0-20245 GCA_043816025.1 Candidatus Omnitrophota bacterium | reverse complement strand
GGGTAAAACCAGGAAGAGGTGGAACTTTGGACCGGATTGGGAAGATGGCCTGTTCCCGTCGCAGGTCGAGGCGGAGACCCGGGAAAACGTGGGACAGGGTGTGGTAGAGAAAGATTATTTTTACGACGTACTTGAGATGTTAGGGCATCTGGCGGGCGGATCAAAGAAGCAAAAGGTGTTTTGGACCAATGAAATATCCGCCTATAAAGGCAAGAACTTGCACGTTCACCTGGTTGAGCAGGATGATCCGTTACCGGTCGAGAAGTATAAACTAGAGTCTTTATGTGAGGACAGGCACGGGAAGGGCGTAATATCCCGCCTGCATGGATATCCGAACGAAGAGAATCCTATCGCCGTGTTTGCCGTCAGGGGTTATCTGGACAGTCCGGACAACATGAATTTAACAAGCACAAGGTGCCGTGATGTTGAACAGATAATAAGGGATAACGGGTATACCGTGGATAAGGTTTTTAGCGAGGGAGAGAACAGGGCGGTAACGGTCTACTTTTTTCCGAGGAGAAAGGGTTATGCTCAATTTTCCCCCGATAGTGGCACGTCCCTGGTCGGGCCTGTCGCGATGAGCGGGGTCTGGACCCTTTACAGCCGGAGAGATTATCAGAGATTCGCCCTGGAAAATGTTCAGAACATTTTCTCGAACATAGAGACCCTTCGCGAAACGAATGAAAACTTTGAAAAAATATGTAACGAAATAAAAAGAAATTTTGATGAAGCGGAAGGAACGGGCCTGCTCCCGCCGAGCATTTATTTCAGGATGTTTGATAATCACATTGACAAAGACGGCAAACTGACAGGGGAAGCAGAAAATGTACAAAACCAAAAAAAGATTATAAATATTTTGTCAGAGAATGGCGTAAAAAGGATAAATTTTGTCCTTGATCTATCCGATGATAGTCTTGAAGTCAGCCAAAGGTGGGTCTCGCTGCGGGAACTTCTGGAATATACCAGAAAGAAAGGGATCGCGACGGTTCTTTCGATAAAAAATCTTGCGGGAAAGACCGGGAGACTCGAAGAATACCTGGATTATATCCATCGGACCATCCTGCCGGGAGCGGATAAGATATCTTTTGAAGTGAACAGGGAAACCGCTCAGCTGAGAGAAGTGCTGGATCGGATAAAAAGAAGCTATAAAGGAAAAACCATCGAGATATATACATGTATTACGCGCCAAAGCCGGGACGAAATAATCGCCCTGGCGGAACTATTTCAGGAAAAATTCTCCGATGTAGAGAAATTCGAATGGAAAATAAACCATGATCCTGAATCAAGATCCGCGATAGCGGAGGAAGTATATGAAGCCCTGGCCCGGAAGATCCGCGTAAGGTATTCCGATTCCCATAAAAAGAAAACCGGTATAAGGATCGATTATGCTTTGTTCGGGAGAGAAGCGGCGAGTCTTTATGTTTTCAGCGATGGAGCCCTGGGAATAATAGAGAACAGTAAGCTGAAGATATTTGCCGATCTCTTAAAACAGAATACACTTGAGACCCTGCCCGCCAGAGGAATATTCAAGGCTGTGACCGATAATATACGTAAGCGATCCACTTATATATCCAGAAATGATTTTTCTGCGACCCGGGAACGCGTACCGGAAGAATTGATAAGGGACCTGACGAGAATGTATCAGAAGCTAGGTATACCAGACCTCTTCTTTCACGTTTCCCAGGAAGCGGAGCTTGCCGGGAAGATAGCCGAAAAGGTGGAAGAGGCGAAGTTGTCGGATGATGATATATTTATTCTGAAGATAGCGATATTTGTATATCACCTCGGCCATCGCTCCAGAGTGGGCGAGTACAAGGAAGAATACAGCGCGATGAGGTCCGTATTATACAATAAATATCCGGGCGACAAGAATAAGCAATGGCGGGTACAGGGCGGGGTGGAGGATTTATTGAAAGAAAAAAAGGCCACAGGCCTGCCAAAAAACGAAAGGTTCAGGATTTTCTGCGAAACGATGGCTGGATTATTGAAAAAGAAAGAGCTCAATGACGAGCAGAAAGAGACAGCCCGGTCGATGTTCGACGCAAAGGGATATGCTCTGGATGTATTTGAAGGTTCAGGCACGGATATTCCGGAGAATATACGAAAAAGAATGAACGCGTTATCAGGAAAGCTTCCGGAGGATTTAAAGAAAGACGTTAAGATGCTGTTGAGATTTTACGGTAACTACAGAGAATTCCTGAAAAATCTGAAAGAGGACGAGGGCCTTATCCGGATGGAGTCTGCTGTTTCCCCCGAAAAGATGAAGATGCTTATCGCGATAACCAGGGTATCAAGTATGTTCATGAACAGGTTAGACCGCGTTGTCCGGGAAGATATGGGAAGAGAGCTGAGCGATTCCGTTCCTCAGGCGATAGAATTTATTGTCAAGGACATTGAATCTCACGAGAAAGGCGCAAGGTGGCTTTCGGAAGCTATGATTAAATTACTGGAGCTGCTAAAAAAACGCGTTCGAGATTCACGTTTTTTCAATGTATTGGACAGGTTGCGCAAAGAGGAGGATCCGCAGCTCCTGGATAAAGACAGGATGTTTTTAAGGTTTTTGAATTCCGGCATTGACCTGAACCCGGAGAGCTACAAAAGCGTAATAGAGGAATATAACAAATTCGAAGAAGGTATTACCGTAGGGATGTATTACAGGTGGGCGAAATGGTTTATTATGGCGGGCGCGCTGGCTGTCTTTTCCGGATGTTTTTTTACCGCGGTTTCAGGTGCGATGGCAACCGTTTTGTTTCTGTCCGGAGCCTCAATGTTTCTTTCAAGTTCCTGGTTCTTCGCCATAGCCGAGAACTGTAAGGAGGCATTTGAAGTCGAGTTTATCAAAGAGTGGCATAAAGTGATCGTCAATGGACTGTTGACAGGCACGTATAGCGGCGAGGATATAAAGAAAGAGGTAGACAGTCTTATAAATGACAACGGGGGCAAAGACGAACGGGGCAAGGCCGGACGGATGCATATCTTTCTAAAGCAGATGGCTGCTTTGAAAGACGAAAAATTCCTGCTGGGTAAAGATATAAATACGGCAAAGCTTATTTTTGAAGGACGGCTTAAAGATGCGAAAAAAGAAGGCAGGGCGGGAGAATACCTCAAGCTGATAGGGCTCTTGCTGGGGAGGAAGCACCCCGCCGAAGAAGCTGTGGAAAAATTTGTGGACGCCAGAGGCGGGAGAAACAAAACCAGGGAGGAAAGGCTGGATATATTCCGCAAGAAACTGGGCGAGCACCTGAAAGGGTACAAGGAGGGAGCAATCCCGGAGCTTGAATTTAACGCGATAGCAGGCTGGGTCTTTGACGCCCTCAAGCCCGGGGAAAAGGATTTTGAGAAGCTGGCCAGAGAGATGCGCGTTTATCAGCGCGAAGGGGCAAAAGAAATAGTTATAGCCCGGAGGCGGCCGGTCGGAGGAGGATTCCCGTCAGAACTTGAGATAACGAACTACGAAGCATTCTTAAGATTGCCGAAAGTGGTTAAAAAAATAATAGAATTGCAGGAGATGTACGAAAACCCGGTGGAATGCATGCTCTCGTCATCGTTTCCCTTTTACCATTGGCATACCAGTGAAGGATCCGTGACGAGGCGCCTTAATGAAAGGCTGGATAAAGATATGCCGATGACAAAGAAGGAAACCCTTCGTTTGAACAAAGGAAGAAAAGAACAGATGGAACTCAGAGACGGTATCTGGCAGTGGAAAGAAGGAGACGGCCTGGCGCTTGTGGGGGATATCAGCAGGGATCTGAGAGATGTTCTTGGAAACCTGCGGGAAGAACTGGCGGAAATGATCCCCGCCCAGAGGCTGCAATTAACCCCCAAAGACGAACTTCACTTTACGATCACCATAATAAAGTCCAATACCCCGGGACCCAGCGAAGACGAAAGCGTGCAGCTTGAAAGAGCGGCCATGATAGGAAAAACGGAAGACATCGTGCTGAACGCGCTGGCTGAAAGAAAGGCCGGCTTATTGGTAAATTTTAACCTGGACCGGATCCGTCTTATTAACAATGGCGAAATTATCCTTACCGGCGAGGCAGGTAACCCCTTGCTGGACCATGTGAGGACCGGTATGCGAAAAACTCTGGGGCTTCTTAAAAAGAGTATAGTCCATGTGACGATCGGGAGGGTGTTCGATGAGGGAATAAGCGAGGACGAAGTTAAGGCGCTGACGGAAATAATAAAGAAGTACGCAAAGAGCAGGGAGTATACTTTCGAAGTCGGAGGGATAAGTGAGGATTCCGCAGGCCTCGGCCTGCAGATCTTCGACCAGGCAAAAAAAGGACGCGAAAACAAATACCAGAGAATCGAGATACCCGATGTGGTAAAGAATATCATGAAGGAGAAATCGGAAGCAACCGAAACAGATAAGCCGACTATGACCAAACTGGGGAGGGTCGCCTACTGGGCCGAGAAATTCATGGATTCGGCTACGGAGATCGCAAATGACATCAGGTTCATTTTAAAACCCCTTTTGAGGAGAATGAGGTCTGGCAAAAAACAGCCTGTACGTGACTTAAGCGGTCCCGAAGCCGGCGAATCCAATCCGCTTATCCAGGAGTTCATAGAAGACGGAAGGATGGTCGAGGTCTTCGAGCGAGACGGTAAACTTGTAGCTTACCGGATGAAGTGGATAGACGGGTACAGGCCCGGCAAAACGGAAGGCGTTTTCGGAGAAGAGATGGACATCGAGGGATTGTTCACGCTGCAGCAGCAGCAAAACATATTGGCCTGGATACACAGGCACGTCCTTCCGAATAACCGACGCATCCGTTTTCGCATCGCGCTGAACAACTGCACGCTGGGCTGGGAAGACGGCATCAGACATTTAAATGTCAGCCACACCGGGTACCGTGACGGATGTATATACATTGGTGAACACCTGCTGGCCTCGATTTTTGATTCCCCCGATGATCCGCTCCGAAAAATGATCCTGGACGAAGACGAATACATGCACCTTGTAGATAAGGACTTCGATTGCCAATTCGATAAAAACGCGTATGAAAAAAGGCTGGATGCCGCCGATAAACGCATAAAAGCCATCTCGAAACGGGTATTGCCGTCGATCTCTTACCTGATCGATATTCTTTTGGGGGAAAATCTGAAAAGTGAGTTTTTGAACAGGGATTTTCATCAGAGGATCGAAAGCGAACCGATAAGCCCGGATTCTAATCTTAGAAAAAGATATCTTTCGTGGCGCGATCCTCAGTTCATGAAGAAACGCACGTATAAATCCCTGCACATAAATAGGTGCCATGGTTGTTACAAGAATGTCGCGTTAGGTGAAGAGAGGAAAAGGTTCGGGAATTGGGAACTGACCTGCGCCCCGGCCCCGATCTTCTTTAAACACATAATCGCGTTCGCGCACAGGCATATAGCACAGGACACGATTACCGTGGACTTGTGCATGGAAGTATTAAGGATGTTGGAAGACCCGGGCGGGTATAACATATACTGGGCGAGTAAGGAAGGAGCCAGCGTCAAGGAACACCTGCATATTCATCTGATCGAAGGAGGCAGGAATTTTCCCATCGAAGAATATCCGGTAATAAGTATCGCCAAGAACGCGCAAGGGGAAGACGTGGTTTGCCTCGTAAAAGAATATCCTACAGAAGACGACCCCGTGACCGCGTTTGTCGTGATCGGTCAGCCGACCGAAGATCCGCTTCTTGTGGCGAAACGAATCTTTAACGTCGAATCGGTAATCAGAAGCCGGGGTCTTGACGTGGATAAGGTTTTTACCAGGGATAAAAAGACAGGAAGGGTGAGGGCCTATATCTATCCGCGCAGAAAAGGGTGGGTAGATGAGTTTTGTGGCAGGAAGAAAAGGGTCTTAGGTCCGGTTGAGATGAGCGGGGTTTTTGTGATCCCGGATAAAGGACCTTATTCCGAATTAAAGCTGGAAGAAGCTATAGAGGTTTTAAGTGAGATCGGGGTGCCCTTTAAGGGGGCGGAAGCTTCGAGCATGATCCAGGCCGTTATGCATTACATGCAGCAGGAGAAAGAGTTAATCGCGGTTAGAGGAAGGAAAACCAAAGACGTAAAGGCGATCATTTTTGATATAGACGGTGTTTTGTCCCAGGTGACACTGGGGGCATTGAGAAATGCCCAGATTCAGACCTATGCGGATATTATGAATAGACCCGTCGACGAGGTAAGGAAAGAAGCCCTGGCGTTCTATGAGGCTCATGACGGGATATCGTCGAAAAGGCTTATCGTCGAACTTATTGAAAAGGCTCCGAAGACAGAAAGAGACGAACCGCTGAGGACCGGCGAAGAATATTACAGTGAATACGTGCAAAGAAGGGAAGCCGTTCTTAAAGGGTTAATGGATAAGAGGGAAGCCCTGCTGGCTCCGCACGTTTTGGAATTATTTAAGAAAATCGAGACATTGCCCGAGCCGCCCGAATTGTATATCGCTTCCTGCAGAGGCAGGGAAAGCGTGCTAATGTTTGTTGAGGCAACGGGGCTGGACCGTTTTATTGACGGCAAAAACATATTTGCCGTATCAGAGGAAAAAGCTCAGGAGGAAAGGAGGCTGATAAAGCGCGAAGCCGTGCGCAGGATAAGACAGTCAGAAGAACTAAAGGCGGAACAGGTAGTTTTTATTGACGATGCTTTGACAATTAAGGATGTTCTGGGCGATGAGGCGATAATTATACTTGCCGTTAATGCGTATAGCGATAAGGAGGCCATTATCCAGAAAGGGGAGGAACTCGGTATAGATTATGTCGCGGCCAGTTTAAAACCGATCCCCGGACTTTTAGAGATCCTTCTGGATAAAGAAAAAGTAGACCTCGAGCAGGCGGCAAACCTTTATAAAATTTACGAAGATGAAATAAGGAAACGATTATTCAACGAAGAAGGTCAAATGACATACAGGCAGGGTATCGAGGATGTATTGAGGGGCAAACTGGAAGCGGCTTTGAAAAGCGGAGAAAGCCTTGATGTGGCCGTGGTGGGCGACCCGGCTACGGGGAAGACAACGATCTCTAACACAATTATGAACAGGGACCTCAGGTCGGTTTCCGGGGTTTCACCGGTTGTCATTTCGACGGATGATTTTCTTCTGGATAAGGAAGAAAGGCCTCTGGACCCGGAGACAGGTAAACCCTCTGAAGAGCTTTTGAGCAAATTTGAATTTGATGAATTACTCCGAAGGTTTAAAGATCACCTTGAAGGCAAGGCCATCGAATTTCCTGTTTATGACGAAATGCTCAGGGGCAGGCTGAGGATAGGAATGGACGAAAACGGGGCTCCGGTGGTTTTTATAGGAAAGAACGAGTTTTACATAGAAAAGGATTACGTGGGCCGGGAAATTTATTTCGGAGAGACCGAGATAATGATCAAGGAATATTCTTCCGAAAGAATAATACTCAAGGTGCATGGTACGGATAATATCATTAACCTGTCGGAAGGCAAGATCAAATCCGTTGAGGTGACAGGAAAGGCGCAGACCGTCAAATACAGGAGGGAAACCCAGGAAGGTATTGGCAGAAGATATGTCGTAAAGGAAAAGGGAAAAGTGTTTGAAAGGGCCGGAGACTTTGTAGATGTGATACAAAGGATAGAGCCCGGCCAGCCGACTTATGTATTAGACGGCATGCTGGTCCTGTACGATACATCATTTGATAAAAAATTTAACATAAAGATGTGCTTTTCCTGTCATCCGGATATTACGTTTGAAAGGGCCAGACGCAGATTTCACATGCAGACAGGGAGGAAAGAATACGAACGAAGAGAAAGGGACCACATGGCCCTCGTGGCAAAAAGGAGGTATTCAGAGAAAAAACTTTATACCGAGCCCGCCGCGCAGAGGAAAGAGAACGAAGACATCGTTGTTGTCAATACCCAGACAATAGCGGAGACCATTTATGTGTTACATAAAGAGGGACAGCTTGCCGAAAGCCGGTATGCCGATATTTTAAACGAGAAAATGGGAATAGATGTTTTCAAATTAGACAAGAAGCTGACGCGTATAGCAGAAAGCGTGAGAAAAGAATTAGGCGAAGACAAAGAAACCCTGCCGGTACTCGATACGGAAGTGACGGTGGATTGGACGGAAATACAGATAACCAAAAATCAGTTAGAATACATCGAAAAGGTTGTTTTGGAATCAAAAATAGCAAAACTAAAGGAACTTTTTTCCGGTATACGCGTAAAAAAAGGACCCGCATATTTATACTGGTCAAGGCTTTTTCTTTTAGCCGTTCCTCTTATCTATGGCAACCGGGTCTACGGGGTAATCAGGAGAGCCCATAATATGTTTTTAAAAAACCCCGGGCTATTGCAAAAGCAAGACGCAGACCAGCTGCTAAGGGATATTTTAAGCAATCTGCACGGGAAGTCCGCCGTTCTATCGGCTCAGGAGAATTTGATATGGTATAAGTATATAGATACGCTTAAGGAAATGTATTTGGAGGAGAATCAAAGCCTGCTTTCAAAAGTAATAGACAAAGTCAGGGCGCAGGAAGCTAAAGGGGGGAAAGCCCTTTTACTCGGGGTATGTCCGATGTCCGCGAATATCATAAAAGCATATTTTGAGGTTTCTGTTGAGAAGGGGTTGATACCGACATTTATAGCCACTCCGCGCCAGGTAGAGGTCGGCGGGGGGTATATCGGCTTGGACCAGTATGAGTTTGTCGAACACCTGCATAACGTTGCCAGGGGAGTACGCTATGACGGCCCGATCCTGATCGAGCGCGATCACGGCGGACCGTATAAGAACCCCAGGTATAAAGACCTATCCGTTGAGGAGGCCGTCAAAAAGGCAAAAGAGACATACAGGGCGGACATAAAGGCCGGATTCAATATCCTCCACATAGACTGCTCACTTTTAAATAAAGATAGAATCGGGCGAACGGTTACCCCGGCCGATATCGCGGAATATACGGCAGAGCTTATCGCGGATTGCGAAAACTATCGCAGGAAGGATAAGCTGCCGCCTGTGGCATACGAGATAGGCTCCGATGATTTCGTTAACGGGCTGAGAGATATTAAAGCCCTCGAGAGGTTTTTAATGTCCTTAAGATCGAGACTCAACAACAGGAATATGGGTTATGTATGGAATAATATTCTTTATCTGGTTGTGGACACCGGGACGAAGCTCGAGGCGGGCCGGCAGGCAGGGAAGTTTAAAGCCGAAGACGCAGAAGCGTACAAAAAACTTGCCGCAAAATACGGTCTATTACTTAAACAGCATTCGCTGGACTATTTAAACGATGAAGATCTGGAGACGGTAGCCGCAACGGGAATAATGGCCGTGAACATAGGGCCTGAATTTTCAAAGGCGGAATATGAGGCGCTGGAGAAGTTAGAGCAAGAAGTGAACAGGAAAGCTCGATCAATCGGCGAACCGGCATCGGATTTCATGGATAAAGTGGAGAGGAGCCTGGCGGCGACCGACAGGTGGAAACGATGGGTTAGCGGTGCCCAGACATTTGACCAGATAAGCGATGAACAAAGAAGGATCGTCTGCCTTGATTGCGGACGGTACACCCAGGGCGACAAAAGCGTTCTACGGGCCAGAGACAGATTATATGAGCTTGCGAAGAAGCTATCCATAACAGATGATCCGGAAAAATTTGTAACAGAAGCGATTAAAAAAAGTATTTTAAGGTGCGTGCGTGCTTTTGATAAAGAAAAAGGTTTGGAAGGCTCGGATAAAGAAAGCGATTCTCCCGCGATCGTGCTCGGCGTTTCTCTGGAAATATATGCCAAGTTAGAACGAAACTCGAAATTAAAAGAACTCATACCCGATGTCCCGTGGCCTATCATTATGATAGGAGTGGATCCCTCTGAAGGTGAAGGGGGTATGGTGAGGGAAATGTTCAGCGAGGCCGCCGAAGCGTTAGGGGACGGGGAATGTTTCGGCGCGTTAATCGCCCCTGAGGTCATCAGCGCCGAGTTCAGCGTGGAGGACATCATAAAAGAGCTTAAACCCATTATCGCCGATTTTGTAAGCAAGGCCGGCAGGGAAATAGAAGATATAAAAAGACCCGCGGAGCAGGATCTCGCAGAAGACGCAGGAGAGTCGGAGACCAGGAATATAAAAAATATAAGAGAATTGGACGAATATGGGTTGAAAGAAAAAATGAGCGAGATGCAGAGACCTTGCCGTTCGTATCGTATGAGCGAAAAGAGCGTAAGTCAGATGAGGGTGGAAAACGCTTTTGAAGCCTTCCATGAGGGGAAAACAACGGCAGAGTATATCGAAGGCGCGCTTCATAGCTCCGGCATGCATTATCTGGCGCATTATGCCGACGGACAGGCGATTCTTAGCGGCAAGGGTCCGGCGATCGTCCCGGCGGGGCTTGAGATACAGAAGAGGCGAGAGTTTCAGAAGGTCAGCCGCCAAATGGATACTTATCATGACAAATTCTTCATTGTGGCCCCGGAAGAGGGTATGACAAGCGAGGAAAAGGAACGCTTTAAGACGGACATGATGGACCTCTGGATGCTGGATGGGGTGGTCTCGAGAGAAGACGTGTTCATACTTGACCGGAGAGGCGAAGCGTATCGTACGAGTGAACTTTATCTGATGCTGGATGATGGTAATTCCGGGGTGACAAAGACTAATGCAGGGTTCAGGTGTCTGAACGGTAGTCTGGAGTATGATAAAGCGACGGCGGATCTGGACCTTTTGCAGGTAGATATATCGCAGGAGGCCGCGAGTAATGTCAACCAGTATGAGGTATTTGTAAACCTTCTCATATCCCGGGAAGCAGGGGATGGTCTCTACAGTGTGCCTGGCCTTACTAAAGATGGGAGAGGCCTCTACATATACCTTCCGGAAGCGAAAGAGGTCGATCTGGAGGACCGCATAAGGAAGTATTATGACCGGTATGTGAAAGAGGTCCGGGTCAAGGCATAAGGCGGTCAGACCGGTATACCGGTTATATTAAGGAATTATTATATATAAAGTGGGGTAATGTTAAGGTATAAAACAGCTAGAATATATCATATTGACATATTGCATGAAGTGCGTTATACTGAACAAGTGAGTAAATTAATAAAAAGGTAGATGGGGTGAGACACGTAAATCGTGTTCCATTCTTGTCTTCTTTTAATGAAAGTAAAGGAGAAAAACATGATAAGTTTGAGACTGAAAAGATCCCGGTTCATCAAAACGATGAGTCTTTTTCTGGTGTTTGCGTTTTCCTTGTCAAACGTAAGTTTTGCCGTCACGGACAAGAGCGTCGATGAGCAAAATTTCGCGGATACAAAATCGGTTTTGTCCGTTGAGGACATCGGTATCTCTATTGATAGCGGTACAATAAAATCTACATATAAGGGTGACAACGGAAAGACCATCGTGCATATACAGGACGCCCACTGTAATTATGAAGCCCAGACTAATATCAATAAGATCCTGGACCAGCTGACAAAAGAGTGCGGAATGAACATGATATCCGTTGAAGGCGCGGAGGGCATAGTTGACACCGCGTGGTTCAGGGCCTTCCCGGATGCCGAGATACGTAAAGAGGTCGCGACCTATTTCATGAAAAAGGGGGAGATTACGGGTGCTGAGTTCTTTTCGATCATTTCCGATTATAACGGTACTATTTTTGGGGCCGAGACGAGGGACTATTATATTAAGAACCTGAAGTCTTTTACGGAAGTCTATCCTTACAAGGACATGATAGAGAAGTATTTTGTAAATACCCGGACCATAGCCAACAGGCTGAAGTCCATAGTGTATCCTCCGAAGTTAAAAGAACTGGATTCCAAGATAAGGGCTTTTGAGAACAAAGAGCTGGAATTAAGCGATTATGCCGAGTATCTCTACAAAAACACATCGGCATTGGGTATCGATCTTGAAGACTGCGCCAATTTCAAAAAACTGCTCCAGACCCTGGAATATGAGAGAAAGATCGATTTCGACGTAGTGGACCAGGAAAGAAGCAAATATATAGACGACCTGAGCAAGAAGCTCTCCAAGGAGGGGATGACGGAACTGGTCACACAGAGTATCAGGTTCAAGAAAGGCCATATAAAAGCGGTTGATTTTTATTCCTACCTGAGGGATCTGGCAAAGGAGCATGATATTCCCATGGTTCGGGAATACCCGAACCTTTTCTATTATTACATCTACACGAAGCTTTACGAGGGCATAGACAACGAGAGCCTCTTTAGGGAGATAGACCTGGTGGAAAAGCGGCTTAAAAAGAAACTTTTCAAGGACGAGACCCAGGAAAAACTGGATAAATATTCCGCCATGCTCGACATGTTCATAAACCTTGTGAATATCGAGCTGACAAACGAAGATTACGAGCTTTTTAAGGCGTATTCGGAGGAGTTTTCCATTGATGACGTCCTGAGCTTTATGGAGAGGTTATGCGACAAATATAACCTTAATTATGACATCGACGGCATCCCGGTCCAGATAAGCGAGCAGATACCGAAGATGATAGATTTCTACGAGATCGCCATGGTAAGGGATAACGCTCTTATCGATAACACGATAAACCGCATGGAGAAAGAAGGGACCGACAGGTGCGTGCTGATAGCTGGAGGTTTCCATACAAAGGGTATAAAAAATATTCTTGAGAGAAAAGGCATCTCATACGCGGTCGTCACCCCCAAGATAACCAAAGACGTGGAAACGCCATATATAAAGGTATTAACTAATCAGAGGACGTCCCTGGAGGACATAATCACAGAAAGTGCCGCCATGCCCGGTGTGGGCAAGGCGAAATTACAGGAAGACGAACTGGCCCCGCTGGCCAGGGCACAACTTGTAGATCTTTATCTAAAACATGACTCGTCTTTGAGGGAATTAGATAGTGAAATAAAATGGGTCGAAGGGGGCTTATCACCTGAAGAGAAAGCAAAGAATATTTATAGAGGAATGGTAGAAACGGTTGTAGAGGGTTGGCTCAAGATGATGGAAACTAAAGCCGATCCCGAGTTATGGAAAAGTATCAATAAAGATACGCTCTTAGGAGCCTATCTTATGTTGTGTAAGAGGCTTGAAGAACAGGAACAGGAAAAGGGGAATAAAAATTTCAGGATAAGCGATGAAACCAAAAAGATCATCCGCGACGTATTCGCAGAAAAATTCAAAGAAAAAGGAGAAACGCCGGGTAAGCAGCCTACGGGCACAGTTCTTACAGGCGATGAGGCGGAGAGATTCGACAGAGTGTTAGCTGATAGTTTTACCTCGGGTAATGTTAGTTTTGTCGAGAGAGACGACATAGCTAAGGGGCTTCGATTTGTGCTGCACAATGGTCTTACCGAAGCTCTTGTTGCTGCGGGATTGCCCGCAAATGTGCATCCGGGTCGTGGAGGGGCAGCACTGGATCATAAAGGACTACAGATCCATATCGATAGCTATATCTATGAGAAGTTGGACCAATCAGAGCGCGACACGATCGCTAATCATGAGTTAGCGCATCTTTATATTTTTAATGCGGAAGAGATAGCTAAAAAGATGAGTGGCAAACCCAGATCGGAAATAGAAGAAGCGATAAAAGATCAATTAGGAACGACAGCTCATACAATATGGTACACATGGGAAGAAGGATCAGGCCGCCCCATGGGCCAGGCGCAGGAAAGCTTTGTGAACTTTCTATTAGGATATAATGTCACCGCTATAGCAGCGAAGATCGATTTATTAGTTAAAGAGAAAATGGAAGAAGAGAGTGTTAGGAGGGTTAACATAGATAGTATGCGGAACATTTTAACGGCTGATGAATACAATGGTTACGATATTATCATGATAAGTTCTTCTACTCCCGATGAAGCTGAATACCAGCAGGAAGTTCTTGAGAAGCTGTTCGCTGACAGGGACACGAATAATAAATCCATGAAAAATAAGGTCTGCATTTTATCTGTGCTTGACGAAGCCGAAGGCGGCCAGATAATCGGGCAGGGGAACACCTGGAGACGGGCAGTTAGTATGTTCAAAGAGTGGGCCGAGCAAAACGGAGTTAAAGAGACCGATCTGGATAATCTTTTTAAAGACAACAAAGTGAAAATAGCAATTTACCATAATGGAGGCAAGGGTGAAAGGGCCTCACCGGCTACCCAGGCCCTGGGCAATTCAAGGGGGGCCCAGAGACTTGTTGGTAGAGTGAAAAATATACGGGGTGAAGAGATAGACTTGGAACTTATATCAGCGGTCGTGCTGGGAAGCGCCCCTCTGGCAGCTACCAATGACGGCTCAAGGATTGATACCTATTGGGCCAATCAGATAGGTTTTGGAACGATAGATTTTTCCAATGTGGAAAGAACAAATTATCATTTTGACAAGTTTGTGATAGGGGTGCCGCAGAATCCGAAGAAAAAGGATCTGTTCGATTATGGCACGGCGGTATTGTCTAAGGCGGGCAAGATCATAAAGTTCCTGGCGAACCAATCCCTTACAAGGAAAAACAAAGATGGTTTGTATGAGGATAATCCCGATTTCACGAAGGAGCTTACGGAGCTTCTGTCGGCTCCCAAAGGCGTATTTGATTACGGATCATTCAGTATGAGCCGGGAAATGCACTATGCCCTGCTGGATTACTGGACGAACGTGAAAAAGATATTCGAAGAGATAGATAAAACGGGTAGATCCCCTATATCAAGGGATATAGATTCCGCTTTGGTTCAGATAGCCGTTCCGCTGGTCAACGGATTAATAGGTAAAACGCTTCCCGCGGATCTGCCGGACGCGAATACGTTAAGAACAACGCCGCAATCACCCGCGAAGGATAAGCTGCTTGATGAGGCATACAAAAAACTTATCAGCGTGATGGATAACCAGGATTTCATAGCCGCGCTGGGAAAGGTATACAATGACGCTAAGAAAAAGCCATTTGTGCTTGAAGCCGTTGAATTTTTTATCTTGTATAAGGATGTTATATTCTCGGATCTGGATAAGGTCGTTGGGCATGTAGACCTGGGTGCGAATAGCCATTGGTTCGCTTACAAGAGACTGCTTGACATGGGTAATGAAAAGTTTTTTATGCTTGCCGATCTTATAGACGGGAACCAGGAACTTGTGCCGGTAGGGGAAGAAAGCGGCAAACTCGAGATGACTTCCGCGACAGACGAGGATAAGGTGAGAGCGGAAGACGCAAGACGGATGAGAGGGATAGAAAATAATGCCGTTAGCGAATTTATAGTAAAGGGACGCCGAATTCGTCTTACAGCCGAGGACATGAAGAAAGGATGGGAAGACAAAGAGCTTGATATAGTTGTAAAGGGTTCGATAATCCAGGGACACACAATTCTTTTGCCGGGATCCAGGATCATTAACAGTGTCATTAATGATTCTCAAGGTAAGATCGTGGCCGAAAACTCCTATATTGAATCCAGCACCTCACCAGCGATAGGTGCAAAGGATAGTATTCTGTTAAAGGTAATAGATAAAAAGGCCGTAAAGGCCGATAGAGAAATAATAGCTGACGCGTTCAGAGGTGAGGCGAAAAACAAAGAAACCGGTGTTCTTGAACCCCAAATCAAAGATTCGAGGTTCTCCCAAGGACAGACCAGGATGCGGGCGCCTCTAGGGTACGATCCGAAAGGCACACAAATGAAAGATACGAAGCTTTTCGGGGACAACAAATATACATTCCAGGCAATTCGGGATATGGAATGCGTGAGGCCCCAGAACGACGCCATAGAAAAAGACATACGCAGCCAGGTGCTGTTCGGCATGGTGGACCGGCAGGAATATCTGAACGTTTTCGCGACGCTTGGATTCGGCACCAGCGGATTGCGCGACCTGGTTTCTAATATGACGGATATGGAAGCCTATATCAACACCAGGGGATATATTAAGTTTCTTATCGATGAGGGTTCATTGAATAAAAAAGATCTCGTCACCATAGCCGGTGATCTTCGTCCGAGTACAGCGCGGCTTATGGTCGCGGTCGCGAAAGCGGTTGAGGATGAGGCAGAAGCCGCGGGGTATGAGCTTGAACTTGACTTTATCGGTGAGGTTCCAAGTCCGACCCTGGCTTTCCGGGGAATAACCAGGAATAGTATAGCTATCATGGTTACCGGCAGTCATATTCCTTTCAACATGAACGGAATTAAATTTTATAAAAGGTCCGGCGAGGAGGTCCTTAAAGGACCTGACGAAAAAGGTATTCTCGCGGGTGTAGCTAAGGCAAGAAGTGAAGAATACGGAAAGACCTGGGACAAGTCTCATTTTGAGGAAAAAGGAATGTTTAAATCTTCACCCGCGAACAGGTACGCGCTTAAAGCTAATCAGAAAGAGGCGGAAGAGCAGTATATTGAAAGATATGTAACTCTTTTGCCCCAAAATGCCCTTGCGGGCCAGACCGTCGTTCTTTATGAGCATTCGGCGGTTGGAAACGATATATTAAAAAGGATATATGAAAAGCTGGGCGCGACGGTCGTAACGGTAGGAAAGAGCAAAAAATTTGTACCTATTGATACGGAAAAGATTACTCCAAATCTGGAAGTGTTATTAGCGCAGTTATCCAACCCGGAGGAATTGTCGCGATGGGTGTCTAGAGAGCAAGATAGACCGGTGCAGCTCGAAAAACCTTTTGCGGTTACGTTCACGGATGGTGACAAAGACAGGCCAGGCCTGGCCGATGAAAACGGTCAGTTTCTCCCCGGAGATAAGCTTGGCCTATTGGTCACCAAGCTGTTGAAACCCACGTTTGTCGCTATTCCTCAAAGTACTAACATAGAAGTAGTCAAGGAATTGCGGAATATGGGTATAAAGGTGGTCCTGACCAGTATAGGCTCACCTCATGTTGTTAAAGCGATGAACGATGAGCTTGCTGTTAACCCTTCTGCAAAAACTGTGGGCTGGGAAGCCAACGGTGGTTTTCTGCTCGGCAGCGCGTTCAAAATCCCAGGTGGAGCGAGCGAAATAACCAGGCTTGCCACCAGGGATGCTGTATTGCCGTTGATCGCGGCGCTTTATCTGGCTAAGCAGAAAAACATAAAAACATCCGAACTTATCGATCGGGAGATCCCGCATTTCTACAATCACGCGAGTGTTTACGATAAGTTCGAAGAGCGGTTCAGCACCGATAGAAAAATCGCGGTCGCTACAATGAAAGGAATAGTGGCGATGTTGAAACCTGATTTGGCTGACGAGAAAGTGGTTTCTATCGATTTTGATGAGATGACAGTGGAAAGGCGTATAGTAAAGAAAATCGACGGCGTAGATGTTCTTACGTTCGAAGTGGAGAAAATAAAGATCGCCAAAAGCGATTCCGACTGGGAGAAATGGAACCGTGTTAAAGAGAAACTCGAAGGAGTATTCACACCCAAAGGATTCTCCCCGATACGCTACATAAACGTCTTGGACGGTATACAGATAGTCTTTGAAAATGGCGAGGTTTCACACCTCAGGCCTTCAGGGAACGCGCCTGAGTTCAGGAATTATGCTATGGCTAGCAATATGGAACGCGCGAAAGCGATCGTAGAGATCGGAGTGAATGAAATAATCCCGAGCTTGGCTGATGAAGTCTGGGCGTTATCCAAGGGAGAAAGTACACCCAACCAGCAACCAGCTAGCCCAACAAGCGGCCTCATACCTACTCCCGAGGCGGCAAAGGTGATTGAGCATGTAAAGAAGGGGGGCGCGTTACAGGTTGGTCTGCAAGAGGTGGATGCCACAAAAGAATGGGGAAGATGGTTTTCCTTCGCGAACTTTAAAAAGAAAATCGGCGAGTTTTTCTGGGGGATCACGTCTCCCGTTAAGGGCGGGGGCGCCAGCGCTTCATTATCTGAAGTGATAAAATTTGCAGCAGAATCATTATTAGGAAGAAAAGTCGTGGAACTTTTCGGGAAGTCACTTCCTCTTACAAAGATATTGACTCCGGACATGTGGCTTTCCGTGCAGGTCCACGATACCAAAAATGAGATCTGGATTGTAACCGAAGCTGAAGCAGGTGCGGAGATAATATTGGGATTCAATCCGGAGGCTGTCAAAAAGTACGGGGATAACTTGAAAGCTGCTTTCGGAGCTGCAGCAGAAAAATATAACAGTGCCGTTAAAGGACTTATCGGCGTGATAGGAAAGAAAGGAGAGGATGGTTTAAAAGAACTCCAGGCCACGAAAAACGCGCTGAAAGCGGCTGAAAAGTTTGTGAACGAAGTAGATGTAAGAGATGCTCGGAAAGCAGTAGAAGAGGCCAGGGAACAGTTCGAAATGTTCCTTAACAAGCACAAGGTAAAAGCCGGGGATGTCATTCCGATCCCGGCAGGAACTTTGCATGCTCTTGGTCGCGGGGTTACGGTACTCGAACCGCAGATACCGGGGCCAACGCAGCGAGTATGCGACCTGGTCCCGTGGTATCCGTCAAGGGAGATGCATCTGACCGAAGCGCTTGAAGCGATAAGATATGAGGTCCCGGCGGAAGAGAAGCCGACTCCTATCAGTGAAATGGTGGAACGATTACCCGGAAGATTTGAGGATAAGGGGCTGGAAGTTCATAGAATAACAATGAAAAAAGCGGGCGACAGGCTACCTGTCTCTGGCATAACCAGTTACCATTTGCTTGTTGCGACCAAGGGAGCAGCGAAGGCTGTTGTAAAAATTGACGGTAAGGAAATACCTTACGAGATCCCGTCGGTAAAGAAGAATGAGCGGGCCGCTAATGAGGCTGAACTTTTTGGCGGTATGCTTCTTATTCCCGCGGCAGCTGAGGAATATACTATTATCGCCGAGAGTGGAGAAACGGAAATTATCGACATATTCTCGCCGGTTCCCGATATCCGTGAGACGGCTTTGCCCAACGGCAAAGAGGAAAAGGATATAGCGGGTACCGGGGTATATCCCGCGCATCAGGGTGTCGTCCGTGAGGATTACGGGACTACGACCAAATTAACGGAGAAACTTACCATTCCTGGTGAAGCCAAGAAACCGGATATTATAGAAAACCGTGATCACACACTTATAGTCCAGGAAGGCACTGTAAGGGTGGAAGGCTTAAAAGAAGGGCCGGTGACACTTACGGAAGGATCCAGATACGAGATAAAAGGTGACCAGGATTATGTAATCATCAAAGATAAAGACAGTCTGGATAATCCTGTCGTCAAGATCGATTATGTGAACACCGAGAATGAAAATGTAGTTTACGCGGTTCATGACGCGATAAGCAAACATTACCTTGCGATTTTTGATAAACCGGTGGACCTGGTCTTACCGAAACAGATGTTTGTCTCCTCAGGCGTAGGCTCCAAAGAGTGGGAAGAGGAGCAGCTGAATAAATATATTGAATATGTTTATCAAAAATCAGGTCTGTCAGATAAATACAGAGAGTTAGTGAAGGAAAATAGAGGCGAGAAGCTGATCCGGATCGAGACATATGACGCGACCAAGGGCAGGGGGCTGGATGATATTGCCCGTATAAAGATCAGACCCGGTGCCAGCGCCATATTGGCTGCGACTAAATCGAGTGTTGACGAAGCAGCTGCCTCAAAAGACGCGGAAGTAATGAAGCTCCTCTCCGGAGAAAAAGGAAAACTCCAGGTTCTGACTATTCCGGACCTTTTCGAGATAGAAGGAAAGGGATGGTTTTTTGCAAGGGAAATAGAATACGCGGGTGTCTTCATGACCGCTATTACTCCTAAAGCGATTCAAGAGAGGCAGCCTATAGCGCTTGATTTCCAGAGATTGATG
This sequence comes from Candidatus Omnitrophota bacterium, assembly GCA_043816025.1. Classification (GTDB taxonomy): domain Bacteria; phylum Omnitrophota; class Gorgyraeia; order Tantalellales; family Tantalellaceae; genus JBDRIH01. The sequence continues at coordinate 642 of JBDRIH010000093.1, read as the reverse complement.
ACACAGCTGACCGGAAGGCAAATTTCATGGGATGACCTGAAATACTTTCTCTCATGGAACGAGGTTTCGAAGGAATTTAAGAACCCGCTGGAATGGTTGGCTTTTCTGGTGAAGAATCTGCTTCTGAAGATACCGATCAAACCGTATGCCGGCGAGGAACTCCAGATGCTGAAAGAACGAAGAGAGAAATTAGAACAGTCCGTATAATCCAGAACACACAAACGGTACAAAAAGGGGTCGGAGTCATCCGACCCCTTTTTGTACCGTTTCGTTTCGCCTTCGGCTCACGGCTCCTTCTGTGCTAGCATTCGAGGCTAGCACGGTGTGCCGTTTTAGCTTTGCAAGTGTCCCCTTTTTTTGCGGGTTCAATAAATTGAACCCCTACAGGATTGGAAGTGTAGGGGCTTGATTCATCAAGCCCGAAAAAAAAGGGTTACAGGAGATGTAGGGGCTTGATTCATCAAGCCCGAATAAAGGTTCATGACGCTCCATAGAATCCCTCAAATTTTATTTCTTCAGCTAATGGATTATTTTGTATATATTCTCGTATTTTCGATAGGGCAACTTTGTTGCGTATTATATGCTCATAGTAATTCCTTTGCCAAAATAGTCTCTCTGTATTCCTGGTAACCAACGCTTTAA
>JBDRIH010000092.1:0-2618 GCA_043816025.1 Candidatus Omnitrophota bacterium | reverse complement strand
TCGAAAACTTAGAGTTATATACCGGAAAGGACTGCTCTTGAAAAACAGGGAAAAAACCGAAACCCCGGAGACCGGAATGACCCTCCTTCGGTCGATAAAGTCGCGTTTCGAGGAACTCTCCCCCGGCGCTAGAATAGCCGTACTTTGCGTGGTGATCTTTATAGCAAGTTTTTTAGTATACGCCAATACCCTTATAGGCGACTTTATCTGGGACGATGAATATCTTATTATTAACAATTCACAGATCAAGAGTTTCTCCCATATCGGCAACGTCTTTAAGACATATGTCGGTTATGGCAGCGAAAACATAAACAATTTCTACCGCCCGCTGCAGGAAATATCCAACATGATAGATTATTTCCTGTGGGGCCTGTACCCTTCCGGGTTCCACCTCACAAACGTCCTCCTCCACTCGCTGGTAGCGGTAATGGTGCTTATTTTTGTCTTCGCCCTTACAAAGAATATGCTGGCTTCCTTTTTCGCGGCGCTATTCTACGCGGTGCATCCCGTTCATACCGAAGCCGTAGCATACGTGGCGGGCCGCGCCGATTCGCTTTATTCTCTATTTATGCTGATCTCGTTTGTGCTTTTTATCAGGTCGGTGAAAAGCGCCCCCAAAGGAGCGAGAAGCAACCTGGGGCTGTATATTGCATCTATCCTCTTTTTCGTGCTGTCCCTCCTATCAAAAGAAATGGTAATGGTCCTGCCTCTTCTGGTCTTCCTTTATATGTTTTACTTCCTCAAGGGTACAGAGAACGACCATCTTTACAACACCTTTAAATGGCGGTGGACGCCTTATGCCCTTATCATCGTGGTTTACGGAATATTACGCGCAACCGTTCTAAGCTTCGCGGATATCGCCCCGGCTTCGGCTTTCTTCAAGATACCGTTCCTGCACCGCTTTCTTACCTTCTCCCGGTGCGTTGCCGTATATTTCAGGCTTCTCGTCTTCCCCGCCGACCTTCATATGGAAAGATCCATAAGGATAACAAAGAGCTTATTCGATATAGAATCCTTTCTGGCCCTCATCATGATGGCCGGCATAGCGTGGATAGCGTATAAGACGTATAAAAGCGGCAGGAGGATCATCTCTTTCGGTATTGTGTGGTTCTTCGCCAATCTCCTGCCGGTCTCGAATATCTTCCCCATCAACAGCTTCCTGGCCGAACACTGGATATACATAGCCTGCATAGGGCCCCTAATGCTCGTGGGGCTTGTCCTGGCCTGGTTATGGAACAATATCCCCCTCAAAGGCAGGTCCCTGAGGATAGGGTTTGTTCTGGCATTTGTCTTCACCCTGTGGCTGTATATGAACGCAACCATAACAAGGAACAGGGACTGGAATAACGAGATCTCCTTCTTCCACAGCACCCTGGAATACCACCCGACAAACGCGCGGCTTTACCTGAACCTGGGCAACACCTATTATGAAAAAGGGGAGATCGATATGGCCATAGAGCAGTACGAGAATTCCATAACAATAAATAAAAATTACGCGGTCGCCTACGGAAATATAGGAAGCGCCTATCTTAACAAAAATGACATCGATAAGGCCGAAGAATACCTCACCACAGCGGTCGAATTACAGGACAACTACCCTATCGCCCACTATAATCTTGGGATAATAAATTTTAAAAAAGGACGTTACAACGAGGCGCTAAAGGAATTAACAACGGCTACGGAACAATTGCCGCAGCTCTATCAGGCCTGGAACATGCTGGCCCGCGTGTACCTGAAGACAGGAAAAGTCGCCGAAGCAAAAAATGCTTTCCAGAGGTCCCTGGAGATCATGCCGGAGCAGGACGCGATCCGAAAGTCCTTGGAGCAATTAGATACATTGCCCCTGAAACAGCCTCCCGCCCCGCCAAAGTAACCGCAATCAGCGCATCTCTCTCAGCTTTTGCCTTATTGACTTCTGACGTTTTGGCGTGTATTTAGCGAGAAATTCATTCATCTGGCGAAGCCATTCCAGTTTCTTCCTGGGAGGTATTTTCATGAACCTCAAGAGACGCTCTTCTTCGCTTTCCCATTTAAAGATCATTTTTTCCCGCCCCATGTACTTAGCTCTTTTCTATCAATTATACTCCCAAAAACAAGCAACCTCAAGTCCATATCGGAATGGGTGCTACATCCCTATTAGCTCTACGGCACCTTTTTCGACCCAGCCTATCTTTCCGTCAGGCCGTTTTATCTTGCACCAGTCACCTTTCGTCCTGAGGATGTACACTTTCATGCCTTCATAAAGCGGGAAATGGACTGTCGCGTCTTCAAATGGTTCGAATCTGCCGTCTGTTATCCTGGAAACTATAATGCCCCCTTCTCTAAGGTCCCTGATCTTATGGTATAGCGGCATAAGCACAATAACCAGCGCAAGAGATAAAAAAAAGATCATTAATGTGGAATAGGCTCTGAATTTTTGGAAGACTTTGGTCGCTATCAGCAAAAGGACAATAGAATAATAAAGGACACTGGCGAGTATCGCTGCCTGTCTCAAAGTCAGGTAAGCCATCACCCTGTCCAGCCACTTCAACGGCCACAGCCTTTTCTCAGGCGCATCCTGCCGTTTCAGCAGGGACTTGGCATGCCTGTAATTGGACAATAGATCGCTGTCGCTGGGG
>JBDRIH010000091.1:0-8529 GCA_043816025.1 Candidatus Omnitrophota bacterium | reverse complement strand
GCGCCCTTTATGCCCGGCCCGGCCTGTGCGTCCGATCCTGTGCACGTAATTCTCTGTATCGTCCGGAAGATCGTAATTTATGACCGTTTCTATACCGACAACATCTATCCCCCTTGCTGCTATATCGGTCGCTACAAGTATCCTGTACTTTCCCATTTTAAAACCCTCAAGCGCTTCCCTCCGCTGCCGGAGTGTACGGTCCGAATGTATCTCCGCCGCGTTATGCCCCATTTCTTTGATCAGCCGTTTAATCTTGCTCGCCCCCCTTTTTGTCCGTGAAAAAAGCAGCACCGAACCGCGGTACTGATCGAGTAGTTTAGCCAGCAGTTGCTTCTTGTCTTCTTTTTTAACGATGAATAACTCCTGGACAATACGTTCCGCGGCGGTCCCTGACGGCGCTATTTCGACATGGACGGGAAGCTTCATATGCGCGGCCCCTATAGACACAACTTCCCCGGGTATAGTCGCCGAAAAAAGCATAGTCTGCCTTTTCCGGGGGACGAACTTAAGAATGTGTTCTATATCCGGCTTGAACCCCATATCCAGCATCCTGTCAGCTTCGTCCAGGATAAGGACCTCCACTTCATTCAAACGCATTGTTCTCTGATTCATGTGGTCGACAAGCCGCCCGGGCGTGGCGATAATAACACGCGGGTTCTTTTTCAGCACCCTCAGCTGGGCCTGCATAGGAATCCCTCCTATAATAACCACAGTCTTTATGCCGAATAAGGGCGCTATCTCCTGGAAGGCTTCATTTACCTGTATAGCTAACTCCCTGGTAGGAACAAGCACCAGACACTGTCCCTTATTGCGGGAAAGACGCTGGATAACGGGTATAGCAAAAGCCAGAGTCTTGCCTGTGCCAGTCTGTGCCACCCCGATAATATCAGTACCCTCTATCGCGATGGGGATCGCTTTATGCTGGATTGGGGTCGGGTGAGTAAACTTCAGGCGGTCCAACGCTTCGAGTATTTTTGGGGCGATACCCAGCCCGTCAAAAGAGATATTTGTTCCCGGTTCTTTCATCATATTTCCTCACACCTCATTTTTTTATCCTACATTATTTATATGCTTCGCTCTGTACATTAAAACTGTGTCCATTCTACACTAAAACCCGCGCAAAAGCTCCATATAAAGGAACAACTAAACGGTTAATTCTTGAGAGGCGACAAATTTTTCTATAAGACTGGTCATCTCAAGTTTGTTGCAGGCACGAGAAACATTAGCTCTCAGGGGTTTGGTTTTTGATAACCCGCGGGTGTACCAGATATAAAATTTGCGAAAGTGTATAACACCTGTCTTTTCACCATAGAAATCCAGACATAAATCCAGGTGACGCTTCATCGCCTGTGCGACTTCCATTATAGTTGGTCTGGATACGACTTCGCCTGTGGCGAAAAATTTGTCAATTTCATTAAATATCCAGGGATTACCGAAAGACCCCCGGGCTACTGTAATTGCATCGCAGCCGGTCTCATCAAACATTTTTTTAGCCATTTGAGCCGACCAGATATCACCGCTACCAATAACTGGAATACTAAGGGCGGCTTTTACTTTTTTTATTGCCGAATAGCTGACGGGACCGCTATATCCCTGTGCCCGGGTTCTACCGTGCACGCAAACAGCTTTGACGCCTGCGTCCTGAATATATTTTGCTATGTCGACAATATTTTTTTCGTTGTCCCAGCCAAGCCGTAATTTAGCAGTTACCGGAACAGTCACTTTTTTAACGATAAAGGTCAATAGTTTTTGCAATTCTTTGGGGCATTTAAGGAGGGCTGCTCCTTTGCCATGACTGGTTATTTTTTTCTGAGGGCAAGCAGCGTTAAAATCCAAGATATCATACGAGTAGTCTTCTAATTTTTCTAATGCTTTTGATATGTAGTAAGGATCTTTTCCTAAGAGCTGTACGCCTAAAGGACGGTCATGTTTATTGGTAAGCATCAGCTGAAGGTTTTTTTTACTTGAACAGCCTAGAGAGCGAGCGTTCAGCATTTCCAGGAAAGCAAATTTACACCCAGCATTTCTATTAAGTGTGCGAAAGGGTAAAGAACTTATCCCCGATAAAGGCGCAAGAATTGCGCGGGGAAACAGGCTGTTCATTAAAAATCTCCTTTTCTTTTATTCACCATCTCCAGACGGCACCGGCGTAAACAGCGGATTCACGCTTGGCTTTAAGGAGACGTATAAAAGCTTCGCCATCCCCTTTTAGTATTTTATGGGACAGCTCTAAATTTACGCCCACATCCTTGTTCTCTATATCATTTTTAAGATTGAACGATATCGTATCTTTGTTCGTGAGTTTTGCCTCTGCCCCGAAAACTATTGTTTGTACTTTTTTATCTGCGCATCTAACTTCAAAGACAAGCCCCGCAGCTTTTTTTATTTTCCATTCGCCGAACAAAATGACGGACCGTTTTATCGGTTTTGCCCGAGTGGTTAATCTTATTCCTAATTCATATTTGATGCAGTTATCCCTGAAAATACCGGCACTTGTCTCAAAGTTAAAGGAGGAATCGGTGCCTTTGCCTAATACATACGAAATCCGGAATTTGTCTCTGATATACCAGTGTCCTTTGAATGTCAGCGTATGGAGCTTTTTCTTTTTTCTTGTGAGAGATGTTTTTTCGTATTCATATATGATCTGGTGATCTTTATTGATCTTCCAGGCGCCTTTAAAGGTAAGGATGTCATGCGCGCCTTTTTCCCTCTTTACATGGAAAGTCAGGCGGTTATTCTTATCTGCTGTCCACGTGCCCTCGAGTTCCAGGACGTATGTTAGACGGGTGTTTTCTTTTGTCGTTGTGGTAACGGCGAAAAGAAGAGAATTTTTGTTCACGTCCAGTATGTTGCCCTTGAGAAGTATCTTGTCACCGAGGGTATCTCTACCCTTTTTATCCAGGGTAAGGCAAAGGTCATGGTCGTCTGTGAGACGCCACTCGCCTTTAAGTTTTAGCTGGTGGGGTACTCCCTCCCTTTTCGCCGAAGGAGCCTTTATGTGGCAGGAAAGGTTATTGTTCTTATCTATCTTGAATCGCCCGTCCAGGACGTTGCGAAACTTCGAGAGGTTGCTTTTCTTGCCTGTTTTATCAAGGACAAGCCTGTTGTAGGGGTCTATTTCGTATCGAACTTTTTCCATATCCTATCTTATTTAAAACATTATGTGTTGTTTGTACCGTGTGCAATTTTAAGCACCAAAGTGTACCCTTTTCTCGGCCAACAAGCTAACTATCATGCCGAGGCTCCTTCTTAACTGTTTCGCAAGCTCGCACGGTGTCTTGGTTAACAACTTAACTCTGATACCAAGGCCCCTTCTTATAGCCTCGCAAGGTCGCACGGTGTTTGAGATTAAAGGTGTCCCTTCCATTATACGGCTAATACCCTGATTTTCCAATGTTTTTGGTTCTTTCCTCTTACCCGGGTTCCAGAATTTCGTTTATTTTGAACCAGGTTATCACAACCTTGTTGGCTTAACCTGGTTCAAGCTTTTGTGGGTTAAACTGGTTTAGTCTCTTCTGTGGGGTTAACCTGGTTCAAGCGTGAAACCTGGTTCAAGCTTTTTCGGGTTAAACTTTGGCGATATCCCAGCCCCTTATGTATGGTAAGTTCTGTTCTATTGTGGCTACGGCCTTATCCCATCCATGGATACGGCCGATCATGTAAGTCACGCCCATACAAGCAAACAATAACAGCATTATAATTACCATTTTTCTCATCTCTTCACCTCCGACAGTGTATTCAGTGAGAGATACCTGTGCCGGCTTTTAGAACTTCGATTCTAGATACATGCAAACCAAGCCCATACATGAAAAAAATAATAGCATTACGCATATCTGATCTTCCATTTCTTAGCCTCCTACTTAACGTTTGTTTTACTCGTTTTGAACGTCGTGAACCAGGTTCCAGAACTTCGTTCGATGAACCTGGTTCAGGCTTTGTTCTTGCAACCCAGGTTCCAGAACTTCGTTCGATGAACCTGGTTCAATCATTCGTTGGTTTAACCCGGTTCAAAATTTCTGCGGGTAGCCATCGATGAATTCACCCTCCCAGATGTCCCCGTTTTTTTGGGTCAAGATCCCGCGCCCGTCCGGGAGGCCGTTTTTGAATGCACCTTCGTATTTATCCCCGGTCTTTTTGAGCATTACGCCTTTTCCGTTGGGGTAACCAAGCTTGAATTCTCCCTGATAACGGGAACCGTCATTTCTTAGCTCTATGCCTATGCCGTGTGGTAGATCGTTATTGAACTCGCCCGAATATATGTTCCCGTTTTTCCAGAAAAACACTCCCGGACCCTCTTTGGAACCGTTGCTAAATTCTCCCGCGTAGATATTGCCGTTTTTCCAGAAAGAGACGCCTTTTCCTTCACGCATTCCGTTCTTGAAATCCCCGGCGTATCTATCGCCGTTTTTGTAGTACATTATGCCCCTTCCGTCCGGATAATTCTTTAAAACCTCACCTCTATATTCATTGCCGTTTTGCATGGTTAATTCTTTCGTGTTCGGTAAGAGATCCACTTCCACTTCGATTCTGGTAATAAGGTCACCGGCTATAGGGGGAGCCAAGAGATTGGCTGACGGTATGCCCACGCCCATCCCTGCGATGTCTAAAGGTGCTATTTTTTCGGTAATGAGGGTGTCGATGGAAGGCAGGCCCTGTTCCTCTAGAGGTTCAGTATAGGCGATTACAGTGGGGGTGGATGGTAAAACGCCTCTGAGGCCGATCGCTTCATAATATTTCGCTACCACGTCGGCTGCGGGTTTATTCATCGGTGTAAAATGGTTGTCCCCTTTTCCTCCGTCATATACGTCGGGTCCCCACTGCCACCAGTATACACCGGCAAGCCATGGCGCGTTGCCGACGGCTTCAAAAAAGGCCGTATATAATTTTGCCTGCAGATCAAGGTGAGGTTTTCCCTTCCCGGAAGCCCAAGGCTGGCTCGGGGCATGGATGGAGCTGGGATATCCAATTTCGGTGAAAAGGACGGGTTTATTTACGGTTGACTGCCATTTTTTGATCTCATGCAGCCATTTCTTCCATCCCCTTGTAATGGTATCCAGGGAAGGATCGTCTTCATGGGAAAGCGGGAAATACGCGTCGATACCCGCGTAATCCAGATCATTCCAGAACTCGATATTCATGTAATTGTCCCAATTAGAGGCATAAACCAGCTTGCCTGAATAGACCTTTCTTATATTCGCGATAATTTTTCTCCAATAGTCTGTCTTTTGCGCGGCAAAAGCCAGTTCAGTTCCCACGCAGAAGATTTCAACATTTGTTTTTTCGGCTAATTCAGCATAATGGGTGATAAACTTTTCGTAGTTATCGAACCATTTTTTCCAGTTTTCCTCGTCATAGAAACCGATGTCTCCCCTCCAATAGCCTTCTCCTTCGTCGTCCAATAGATCAATATGAGGTTTTAGCATAACTTTCATGCTTTCTTTGTGGGCGTATTCGATAGCTTTTTTAATACTGGAATCCGTAGGTGTTATTGACAGGGGTTTTATTTTTAGCGAATTAACCCGGTCTTGATACTGGGTCACGATTATCTCGACATGGTCAACGCTCAGTTCTTTTAGGTTTTTTATTGATTTTTTTGAGTGGGATCCGCTGTAAGAACTGCCGTTCCAGTCGGCATAGCACATGCCTCTCTGGAATGCGAGGTTTTCCGGTTCCGGGGCTTTTGCTAGAGCGTTGTCGAGTGCGGGGCATAACGCGAGGGTTGCCGACAGTATAAATACAAGTAAATATCGTAATGTGCGTTTATAAAAAGAAACCGACATCTTTGTCCTCCTGGTGCGTGCAGGTCATCGATAAAGGACAAACTATGTCGGTCTCAAAATTAAGACCCTGTAGTCAGTACAGGCCTTTATGCAAATTCGGTGGTTCGACTGCCGTGTCCCCTGCTCTTTTAAAGGATTTAGGCTCGAAACTTTGCGTCCTATTCTTTCGAATAGTTTGCCTTTATCGTATGCATATCTTATTAATAAAGAACTAAAGTGGTTCTACAATAGAGATTACATGTTAAACAATGAAAAAGCAAGATTAATTATCTAAATTTTGTTATTTAACATGTGCTATAATACGCCCATGAAAAGGCTGTTATTTTTTGTTTTTGCTATGGCAATGTGCGTGATCGGCGCTTCAGCGTATCCGGAAGACGCCCAGCGCGAAGAAGCCCTCAAGCAGTTCGACACCGCGGTAAACGGCGGGACAAAACTCGTTGATACGGTACAGCCCTTCAGCCGCAAAGAGATGTACGAGCAATCCATACCCCCTGCCCCTGTATGGTATGATTGGGACGACCCATTCTTTGGTCCTGAAGACGAGCTGGATTATGAGATATGGCGAGCGCACCGGAAAGATTAAAATCCTTTATAAACGTTCTTTAAGGACTGAGGCTATTTCGTCGAAAGCCTTTTCAGAGGCCTTGATCCGGGGCAAAAGAAGCAAAAAGTCATGGATTGTTCCCGGGTACCTGGAAACCACCACAGGCACGCCGGAGTTTTTAAGTCTTTCCCCATACGTTTCCGCTTCATCACGCAGGATGTCAAATTCGGCTGTTAAGATCACCGCAGGCGGTAGGCCGCTAAGATCCTTCTCAAAAAGCGGTGATATGTAAGGGTCCGACCAGTTTGTGCTGTCAGGGACGTATATATCTCTATAATGCTCCATCCACTCTTTGGAGAGCATGTACCCTTTGGCACAGATCTCGTACGATGGAGTGTTCATCTCAAGAAGATTTATCGCGGGACATATCAGTACCTGGAGGCCTATGAGGGGACCGTTTTCGTTACGCGCTCGTAGGGCCATTACTGCCGCCATGGTACCACCCGCCGAGTCGCCCGCTACTGCGAGATGACGGTTGTCTCCTCCGAAATTTTTTGCGTTTTTACTTATCCATTTAAGCGCCGCGTAAGAATCATCGATCCCGGCAGGATAAGGATGTTCCGGGGCTAACCGGTAATCTACGGAAACAACGATAAACCCTGTTTTATTAGCCAGTGCGGCGCACATATTTTCAGCGGTGTTCAGGCTTCCGCGTGACCACCCGCCGCCGTGATAATAGACTATGACCGGGACATCTTTTGTATTCGAAGGAGTGTATACGCGTATGGGGATTTCACCCGCGGGGTCCGGAATTTTCAGGTCTTCGACTTTTTTTACGGATAAGTTCAAAACAGGCAGTATCTCTTCCAGGAGTTTGCGTGATTCCTCCAGAGACACTTCGGTCGGGGATAACTGTTCGGCGAACCCATCCAGAAACTCAGCTACCTGCGGGTCTAATTTCTTTTTGTCCATATAAAACTTTCTAAGCTGTCTCCTCGCCTGTTTTGTTTAAAGCCTTATTGTCCGGCAGCTTCTTCATGTAAACAGAAATAGGGAAAACAACAATAAAACATACCAGTCCCAGAAACCACCACGCGATAAAACTTCGTCCTTTTACTTTGGCGATCGTAGCCGGGATTAGAGCGATAATCATCGAGACTAACATCAATTGATGGATGATGTTGGGTCCGATTCTGATGGGCGTGACTTTTGGAGTGACTTTTTTTGTCTGCTGTTTTACGGCCGGTTTTGCGGGGGCGTCCAGTCCCAGTTCGCTTCTTACTTCAGATTTTGCCTGGGCACGTATTTCCTCCAGGCTTTGGGAATAACCCCAACCTGCCAGAAAAAGACTGAAAACGATGGTCACACAGACTAACACGAATAACTTTTTCATGATGCGATCTCCCATTATTAAGGTTAAACCTGTTTTGTTTATTATATAGCGGATAGACTGATTTTCCAATGGGTTTGTTCTGAACCGGGTTCCAGAACTTCGTTCGATGAACCCGGTTCAAGCGGGTGGTTATTCTGAACCAGGTTCTACCACTTTGTGGGTTGAACCTGGTTCAAGCGGTCAAATCTAACCAGGTTAGTCGCCGACATACAGCATGTTCAGGGCTTCGTCTCGGAGAAATACCAAACATAGCGCTATAAGGGCGATCAGGATTAGTAAAATTATAATCTGCTTTTTCTTTAGTTCCATTCTAACGCTTCTTCTTGGTGTAACCTTCGGTAAATTTTATAATCTTGTTCATCATCTTTACCGATTCGACGGGATAATTACCGGAAGCCGTTTCGGCTGAAAGCATGACAAAATCGGTTCCGTCCAATATCGCGTTGGCGACATCGGTTACTTCGGCCCGTGTAGGCCGGCTGTGTTCCGTCATGTGTTCAAGCATCTGAGTCGCTGTGATCACGAATTTTTTCTTTTTATTGCACTTCTTGATAATTAGTTTCTGTATTATCGGGATCTCATAGATAGGCACGGCTATACCCATGTCCCCTCTTGCTATCATTATACCGTCCGCGACGTCGATGATCTCATCTATATTCTTTATGGCTTCCCTGCTTTCTATTTTCGCAATGATCTTACATTGCGGCAGGTCCGATTTTACGAGTTGTTTGACTTTCAGGACGTCGCCTTTAGTGCGCACGAAGGATTGTGCTACATAATCCACTTTATGGTGTATGCCGAATTTAATA
>JBDRIH010000090.1:0-8380 GCA_043816025.1 Candidatus Omnitrophota bacterium | reverse complement strand
GAAAGACGCCGGGAAAAGCCTTTTTAGAGCCATGCATGATCTTGACAAGGTCTGCGAACACCTGCATCTGCCGCTTCAGTCGGGTTCCGACAAGATACTGGACCTGATGAACAGGAAGTACAGATGCGAAGAATACCTGCGGAAGGTTGAACTCTTGCGGAAAATGGTCCCCGACGCCGCTTTGAGTACCGATATCATTGTGGGTTTTCCGTCCGAAAAAGAGTCCGATTTTAAGGCGACACGCAGGGCCATGGAGGAGATAGGATATAACGCGGCGTTTGTTTTTAAATATTCACAGCGTTCGCCGGCACTTTCCTCGTGCCTTGTGGATGACGTACCCGAGGCGTCAAAGAAGCAGCGCAACAACGATCTTCTGGCTCTTCAGAAAACGATATCGCATGCGAAGAATAAAAGCATGATCGACACCGAGCAGGAGGTTCTGGTGGAGGGAAAAAGCCGCATGTCGAATAAGGAACTCATAGGCCGCGTGCGCAATAATACTCCTTGTGTTTTCCCCGGCGACGACGCTCTTCTCGGACAACTTGTCCGCGTGCGGATAAAAAGTGTCAGCCCCTTTACGCTTAAAGGGGAGTTGATTCCATAAATTATATCTTGTTCTAAATTCGCTATTTTTGTGTTTCGTCTTCGAGTCGGAGAGCATGAAACCTACTATTATATGTATTGTCGGGCCGACGTCTTCCGGTAAGAGTGCTGTAGCCGCGCGACTTGCCCGGAAGATAAACGGCGAAGTCGTCTCGTGCGACTCCATGCAGGTTTATAAAGACATGGATGTGATCACGCGACCGCCCGGAGAATATCTTTTATCCCTTGCTGTGCATCATCTTATCAAAACACTCCCGCCTGAGGAGGAATTCAGTGCCGCCCGGTTCGCGGCAGAAGCCAAAGGCATCATAGAGTCGATTTCATCAAAAGGCAAGGTGCCGATAGTTGCCGGTGGTACCGGGCTTTACATGAAAGCCCTTGTGGACGGAATCTTCCCTTCACCGCCGAAGGATAAGGATCTTCGCAGGAAGTTGTGCGCGATAGTTTCAGAAAAAGGCAAAGAATATCTGCACGCCCGGCTTAAAGAAGTCGACCCACAGACCGCCTCCAGACTGCATCCTAACGACACACGGCGCGTTATACGCGCGCTGGAAGTTTACGAGCTGACCGGCAGAACTATTAATGCGAAAAAAACGGAATCAGAAGGCGTTTCCATGAACTATGATTGCAGGATGTTCGGGTTGAGCCTTCCGAGAAAAATGTTGTATGAGCGTATAGATTCTGCCGTGGATGAGATGTTTGAGGAAGGGCTGGTGGAGGAAGTGAAGCGGCTCAATACGCGCCGGCTTAGTCTGACCGCGGAGAAAGCCCTCGGCATAAAAGAAGTATCCGCTTTTTTGAACGGCCAGGTGGACCTTGAAAAGGCCAAAAAGGAGCTTAAAAAAAATACCAGAAGGTATGCCAAGCGCCAGCTTACCTGGGTCCGGCCGGACAGACGCGTTATATGGGTTAACGCGAATCGTGGTGTTGAAGAAATCGTAGAGGATATAGTAAATCGGCTACAGGCTGCAGGCTACAAGCTCCAAGCTTGCAGCCTGTAGCTTGTAGCTTATTCACAGGAGAACAAATGGTCATTACTTCACAGTCGACCACGGAAAAACAGGAAAGAGCGGTTCTCGTTACCGTCGAAGAGGTCGGGAAAGAGTCGTGGAAGCTCGAGGACAGGGTGGAAGAGCTCAAGCGTCTCGCGGAGTCGTACGGGGTCCAGATCGCCTCCAGCCAGACTTGCCGCCGGAAGGCGCTGACACCGAATCTTTTCATAGGTAAAGGAAAGGTGCAGGAAATAGCGCAGATCGTGGAGGAAACGAGCGCGGACGTGGTTATTTTTAGCGATGATCTCTCTCCGTCACAGCAGAACAACCTCGAAGAGATTGTAAATGTCAAGACGATAGATCGGACGCAGCTTATACTCGACATATTCGCACGCAGGGCCACTTCCAACGAAGGTAAGGTCCAGGTGGAACTGGCGCAGCTGGTGTATCTCTTGCCGCGTCTGAGCGGCAGGGGTATACAGCTTTCCAGGCTGGGCGGCGGACTGGGAACCCGGGGTCCGGGCGAGCAGAAACTCGAGGTTGACAGACGGCGCGTACGCGAACGCATAGACAGACTAAAGAAAGACTTAAAAGCGATCACGCGTCAGCGTAATCTGAGACGCTCTCAGCGCGAGAAATTTTCCATGCTGACCATCGCGCTTGTGGGTTATACCAATTCGGGTAAATCCACTCTTTTCAATGCCTTGACCTCTTCCGAGGTGAAGGTCAGGGATCAGCTCTTCAGTACGCTGGACCCCACCGTCAGGAAGCTGGTTTTGCCGAATAACCAGACGGTTCTCATATCCGATACGGTAGGTTTCTTGAATGAGTTGCCACATCACCTTATCGAGAGTTTTAAAGCTACGCTGGAAGAAGTCGTCGTTGCCGATATCCTGCTTCATGTAATTGACATGAGCAGCCCCCATATGGAGCAGCAGAAAAGCGCTGTTTTTCAGGTCCTGGAAGAGCTCGATGTCAAGGGGAAGCCCGTCTTTACGGCGCTGAACAAGGCGGACAATGTCCCGGACGCCATGGAGAGAGAACGGATAAAACGCCACTTTCATAACCCTGTCGTGATCTCGGCCCTTAATGGGGAAGGACTCGAGGAGCTTAATGACCGTATAGTGCATTTTATACAGAAAGACATGGAGGATATAGAGATAGTCCTGCCGCACAAGCATTACGCTATAGCGAATATGATACGCGAAAAAGGAACGGTAAAGCACGAAGAATACAGTGATAAAGGCCTTTTTATAAGCGCCCGTGTTCCCAAAAAAGTAAAATATTCTATCTTCAAGAAACTTAAGGCCAAGTAGGGCACGCAACCCCAAAATCCCTTGACAAAAAAGGTGAGAGTGATATAATTTAGCACTCGACTTAATGGAGTGCTAAATATCGCAATTTTTCGGGGCGACCACATAATGGATCACTATAATATAGGCAAAAAAGAAGAAAGAAAATACAACGTTTTGTGGCATATAGTACATGAATATGTCTCTACCGTTATGCCCGTAAGCTCTAAAACAGTGGCACAGCGAATGGGAGGAAAAATTTCCAGCGCTACTGTAAGGAATATAATGGGCGAACTGGAACACGAGGGACAGATAGAGCAGCCTCACACATCGGCCGGCCGTATCCCGACGCAGTCCGGATACAGGCATTACGTGGATATAGTCAAAGATCAGATCAAGATGGAGAAGAAAGCGGCCGAGAGGCTGTCCGCTGAATATACCCGACGGATAAGTACCATAAAAGATGTAATAGAGAAAACTTCCTTCCTGATCAGCCGTGAATTGCACAATGCCGGTATTGTCCTGTGGCCCAGCATAGGGGATTTCTGGCTTAAGCAGATGGAACTTGTCAAGATCAAGGCGGAGACTGTCATGGCGGTTCTTGTCACAATGACCAATGACGTTAAGAATTACATTATAAAACTTGATCGGGAACTCGACAAATCGGAGCTTAAGCGGACGGCGAATTATATCAATGACAACTACGAGGGCTCAGCCGTTTCGTTTATCTATGAGGATCTCGGGCGCATTCTAAATGACACGTCCGGCGGGGCCAGGGAAGAGGTTCTTGAGGCGGCCGGGACGGCGCTGAAGATAGTCGATGTCATTATAGATGAAAATATAGAGAATGAGATATACTGGGAAGGCCTGAATTATTTTATGGATGAGCCGGAATTTCAGGATCTCAAAGTCACGCGTCAGATACTTCATTTTTTTTCCGACAGGAAGGATCTGATCAGCCTTATGCGCAGAGAACTCCCCTACCAGGGGATGAGGATATATATAGGCGAGGAGAACAGCTGCGAAATGCTGCGGGACTGCAGTGTGATCACCTGCGGTTATACCCTGCGCGGTAAGACGGTCGGCCGTATAGGTGTTATAGGTCCCACACGGATGGATTACGATAATGCTTTAAGTACGGTAAGCTGTCTGGCCGATCTTATAAGCACGAAACTAGAAGAGATCAACGGTTAAGGTAAGGAAATGACACACAAAAAAAGCGCCAAAGAAAAAGAAAAAAGGGTAGAGATTACCGAGAAAGAGTATGAGGAGCTGAAAAACAAGGCCAGCGAACGCGACGAGTTTCACGCGAAGTGGCTTAAGATCCATGCCGAATATGAAAACACGCGCAAACGCATGGAAAGGGAAAAGACGGATCACATAAAATTCGCCAATGAGGACATTATCCTGCAACTGTTTCCGATCGTGGATAACTTTGACATGGCGTTCGGGGCGATGGAGAAGGCGGAAGACAAAGCGGCAGTCATGGACGGGATAAGGATGGTCCAGAAAGAGTTTCACAGAATATTAGAGGATAACGGCGTGGAAAGGATTGAAACCGAGGGGAAAGAGTTCGACCCCAACCTTCACGAGGCGGTTCTCGCCGTTGAGACTGAGGAACACCCTGACGGGTTTATTCTCGAGGAAGTGAGAGCCGGATACACGCTGAATAAGCGGCTCCTGCGCCCGGCTCAGGTCAAAGTGGCGAAAAACAGTTCAGAAGATGTAGAACAAACATTAGATCAGACTACAGAGACAGAGGGTGTTTAGAGAAGCGGAGTGAAAGTAGGGCACGTTTAAACGTGCCCTACTTCTAAAAGACGCAAATAAATTTTGTTAAAGAGGTAATTTTATTATTCGATAAAGAAAGAAGGAGGAAGAGATGGGCAAGGTTATAGGTATCGATTTAGGAACCACAAATTCTTGCGTGGCGGTTATGGAAGGTAAGGAACCCAAGGTTATAGAGAATGCCGAGGGCGCCAGGACCACACCCAGTGTAGTGGCCTTTACCAAAACCGGGGAAAAGCTTGTAGGGCAGCCGGCAAAACGACAGGCGGTTACCAATCCGGATAATACGATATTCAGCATAAAACGCTTTATGGGGCGTAAACATTCCGAAGTATCGGTGGAAGAAAAAATTGTTCCCTTTAAGGTTGACGAGGATGATAACGGTAATGTCGTGGTCCTCGCCCACGGAAAAAAATATACACCTCCGGAGATATCCGCGATGGTGCTGCAAAAGATGAAACAGACAGCCGAGGATTATCTGGGGGAGAAGGTATCCGAAGCGGTTATAACCGTCCCTGCCTATTTTAATGACTCCCAGAGACAGGCGACCAAAGACGCCGGAGAGATCGCCGGGCTTAAAGTCTTGAGGATTATCAACGAGCCTACAGCGGCAAGCCTGGCGTACGGTCTTGAAGGGAAGAAAAATGAGAAAATAGCCGTATTCGATCTGGGAGGCGGAACGTTCGATATCTCCATACTCGATGTCGGGGAAGGCGTCTTTGAAGTTAAATCAACCAACGGAGATACACACCTCGGAGGAGATAATTTCGATCAGAAGATTATGAACTGGATAGCCGAGGAGTTCAAGAAAGAAAGCGGCATAGATCTTCGCAATGACAAGATGGCTTTGCAGAGATTGAAGGAGGCAGCCGAGAAGGCTAAGTGTGAACTTTCTTCTAACCTGCAGACCGAGATCAACCTTCCTTTTGTTACGGCGGACGCATCCGGCCCCAAACACCTGACCATGACGCTGACAAGGTCCAAGTTGGAACAGCTGGTGGACGATTTGGTGGAAAGGACAAAAAAGCCGTGCTACAAGGCGCTCAAGGACTCGGGATATTCGGCCGGTGATATCGATGAGGTCATACTTGTCGGAGGGCAGACGCGTATGCCAAAGGTACAGGAAATCGTTAAGGAGATTTTCGGGAAGGAACCTCATAAGGGAGTAAACCCTGACGAAGTTGTGGCTGTGGGTGCTGCCATACAAGCGGGCGTCTTAAGCGGAGAAGAAGGCCTTTCGGACGTGGTTCTTCTTGATATCACGCCGCTTACCCTGGGGATAGAAACCCTGGGCGGCGTCATGACTAAACTTGTTGAGGCGAATACGACGATTCCCACTAAAAAAAGCCCGATATTTTCGACGGCCGCGGACAGCCAAACGGCTGTTTCCATACACGTTTTGCAGGGAGAGCGAGAGATGGCAACCGATAACCGGACGCTCGGGCGTTTCGACCTTATCGGCATCCCGCCGTCCCCGAGGGGAATCCCCCAGATCGAGGTGGCCTTTGATATAGACGCCAACGGGATTGTGCATGTGTCGGCCAAGGACAAGGCCACGGGAAAAGAGCAGTCCATACGTATAGAATCTTCCAGCGGTCTTTCCAAAGAAGAGATCGAGAAGATGAAGCAGGATGCCAAAGCGCACGAAGAAGAGGATAAGAAGAAGAGAGAGATTATAGAAGGGCGTAACCAGCTGGATACGCTGATATACGCCACCGAGAAAGCCGTGAAAGACTACGGTGACAAGGTTTCGGACGATGAGAAGAAAAAAATTAACGAAGCCGTGGAAAAAGCGAAAAAAGTCCTTTCATCCGAGGACTTAAGCGGCATGAAGAGCGCCCAAGAAGAGCTGCAGAAAGCAAGCCATAAACTTTCGGAAGAGATATACAAGGAAGCCCAGGCAAAGGCACAGCAGCAGCAGGCTTCGGGCGCCCAGGGAGCTCAGCAGGCCGACACGGGCGGCGAGAAAAAGACAGAAGAAGAAGTGGTCGACGCGGATTATAAAGTAGACGAAGACAAGGACAAGAAGTAACTAAAAACATGGCAGATTATTACGGACTACTCGGCGTAAGCCGTGACGCCTCTGTCGAGGACATCAAAAAAGCGTACAGAAAACTCGCGGTAAAGTATCATCCGGATAAGAACCCCGGAAACAAAGAGGCGGAAGAGAAGTTTAAAGAGATCTCGCACGCCTATGAGGTGCTTAGAGACCACGGCAAGAGGAAACAGTACGACCAGTTCGGGTCCGCGGTCTTTGAAGGCGGGAACGGCTTCGGAGGTTTTAATTTTCATGACCCCTTTGATATTTTCGAGAGCGTGGTTTCGGCCATGGGAGGGTTCGGCGACTTTTTCGGTTTTGATCCTTTTAGACGTGGGGGAGCTCGGAAGGGACGCAACCTTGAGTATAATTTGGGACTTGATTTCACCGAAGCCGTCGGAGGCGTAAAAAAAGAAATCAAAGTCCGCAGGTTCGAGCAATGCAGGACGTGCGACGGAACGGGAGCAAAACCCGACACCGGGTTAGCAACCTGTCAGGCCTGCGGGGGGAGAGGACAGATCGGCCGGTCGATGGCGGGGATAACCTTTGCTACGACCTGTCCGGACTGCGGAGGAACGGGTCAGGTGATAAAAGAGCCCTGCGGTGAATGCGGCGGGCGGGGCAGAAAAGAAGTTTCAAGAAAAATAACCGTAGATGTGCCGGCAGGCGTGGATACAGGTAACCGTTTACGCCTTTCGGGGGAAGGCGAGGCGGGTTCCAAAGGCGGTTCCAGGGGCGATCTTTATGTTTTTATAGAAGTGAAAGAACACCCGTTTTTTACCAGAAGGGATAATGATGTCTACTGTCTTGTGAGGGTTCCTTTTACGTGGCTTGTGTTCGGTAGAGACGTGGAAGTCAAAGGTCTGGAAGGCAAAGAGACTGTCTCCGTCCCGGCAGGGACGCCTTCGGGCGAGGTGTTCAGACTTAAGGGTAAGGGCATAAGAAGGCTTGACGGCCGGGGCAGGGGGGATCAGCTTGTTAAGGTACAGGTAGAAGTTCCTAAAAAATTGACTTTAGACCAGAAGAAACTCTTAATGGAATTCGAATCCAGCCTGGGGCAAAAGGCGAAACAGGGAGCCAAACCGGACGCGCGGAACTTTGTAGACAAGATGAAGAAGATATTTCGATGATAAGAAGGATATAACCGGAGAAAAGGATGCCTACATACAACTATAGATGTGAAAAGTGCCAGTATCATTTTGAACAGTTCCAGAGCATAACGGATAGTCCCGTAAAGAAGTGTTCCAGATGCAAAGGGCCGGTAAGGCGTTTGATCTCGACCGGTGCCGGTATCATTTTTAAAGGTAAAGGTTTTTACCAGACCGATTATAAAAGCCCCGCACCAAAGTGCGGGAAAGCTTCCTCCGATGACGGTAAGCCCGCTCAGTGCGAAAAAGCCGACCGTTGCCCTTATAGCAAACAAGATGATAAACAGGATTAAGCAGGAGAAACCGATTTCTGCATGGACGCCGATTTTTATCTGGGCGTGCATAATTTTAATCTTTTCCGTCCTGCCCGGTAAAGCCTGCCCGCCTCTTGCCATAGGTTATTTCGACAAAGTAGCCCATTTTTTCGAATATGCTTTCCTGGCGGCATTGATAGTCCGGAGCATGCGCCGCACGGGGCGCCTATCAGGCATGAAAATCTCCTTATTTACGTTGATATTG
>JBDRIH010000089.1:0-4839 GCA_043816025.1 Candidatus Omnitrophota bacterium | reverse complement strand
GCTTTCCCATATTTTCGTCGCAAAATCCAAGCCTAGGTCCGGGCAATTTAACCTCACATGGTTCGGTTAAATTGTCCGTTGACAACCCGGCTCAAATGTTTTCTTGAAAAAAAAGACATTTAATTATACAATTTAACGCGTAAAGGCTAGGCCCGCGTAGCTCAGTTGGTAGAGCAAAGCATTCGTAATGCTTAGGTCGGTGGTTCGACTCCACTCGCGGGCTCCATTTTTCGTTGCCCTTCAAAGCAAGAAAGCATATTTTGCCCTTCAAAGATACAAACTAACATTGGTGGTTTGACGTTGCGTCGGAACAGTCCCTTCGGTTAGCGTCTGAACGCTTTTTGGTTTTTGCCCGAGGGCTTGGTGATGGTATTCCAGCAGGATTGGTAAAAAGCACAAAGAGAGCAGCAGATATTTTCCTGGCCGTGCTCGCCTCTGTACCATTTGGTTTCGCAGGTCCAGTAATTCTGACACTTTTCGCAGCAGTGTAGTTTTTGGGATTTTTTTGCGGCCATAAAATTTTTCCTTGTTTTATTATAAGGTCAATAAAATAATTATATAATGAAAGATTCTTTCGGGCAAGAACAAAGTAGGGCACGTTTAAACGCACCCTACTAGTTCATTAAAAAGAGGACATTTCTACTTGTGGGAAAAGAGGACATTTCTAAATGTGGTTGACACGCTGTCCGTCGACATTGACAAACCATCCCCAATATGTATAATGAAAATTCGTCCTGATATGGATGCCCGAAAGAGATAAATATGAAGTCACTGACTTTCCCCGGGGGCGTACACCCCCCATATAATAAAGATATCAGTATAAGAGAGCCGCTTAGAGCGGCTTCCCTCCCGCAGGTTTCTGTTATTCCCCTCTCCCAGCATATAGGTACCCCTAACGAACCTGTCGTAAAAAAAGGGGATTATGTAGAGGAAGGCCAGGTTTTGGGAACAAGCACGAGTTTTGTCTCAAGTCCCGTGCATTCACCGGTTTACGGCAAAGTCCTTGATGTGAAAAAGGCGTTTCACCCCTCCTTAGGGCCCACCATGTCTGTTTTTGTCGAAAGAGACAAAGAGAGGGAACCAAAAAAGTATACCGAACAGGATGCTGAAAGTTTTTCCCCTGAGGATCTTATCGAGAGGATAAAGCTTGCGGGGATCGTCGGGATGGGAGGGGCCGCTTTTCCGACCCATGTTAAACTTAAGGTCCCCGAAGGCAAAAAAATAGAGACCCTGATAATCAACGGCGCGGAATGCGAGCCATATCTTACCTGTGATCATGTGATTATGACGCGGAAGACCAAGGAGATACTCAGAGGCATCGAGCTCATTATAAGAATACTTCAGCCAAAGAATACATATATAGCGATCGAGGACAACAAAAAGGCGGCGCTTTTTGCTTTTCAGAAGGCGATAAAAGAATCCACGCACAGGGCGATAGCGCATATACGCGTCGTTTCGCTTAAGGCAAAGTATCCCCAGGGCGGGGAAAAGCAGCTTATAAAGGCTATTTCAGGGTGCGAGGTTCCGCCGGCGAAACTTCCGTTCGACATAGGGTTCCTGGTACAGAACGTAGGCACCGTTTACGCTATTTATGAAGCTATATATTTTGATAAACCTCTTATTGAAAGGATCGTGACCATCTCAGGGGACTGTCCCAACAGGCCCGGGAACTATTTAATACGGGTCGGCGCGACCATCAAGGATATCGTCGAGCACCACGGGATAGAGCTTTATAAAGAACCTAAAAAGATCATTGTGGGCGGTCCAATGATGGGCTTTGCGCAGCCCCACATGGATGTTCCTGTTCTGAAAAGCACTTCGGGCATATTGTTTTTGTCCGAACGCTACGCGGAATATTTTGAGGAAGGCCAGTGTGTCAAATGCGCCAAGTGCGTAGATGTGTGTCCCGTCAATCTCATCCCGACCGATATCATGAAAAACGTCAAGAAAGAATACTGGGATAGACTGAGCCAGCTGTATCCGGCCGATTGTATCGAATTCGGCGCCTGCGCGTACACCTGTCCGGCGAGGATACCGCTTGTTCAGTATATAAAAGAGGGCAAGGCCGTCCTTGCAAAAGAGAAGTAGTTTATGGAAAAGCTGACGATAAACGTTTCACCTCATGTTTTTTCGCCTGTTGATACCCGGTACATGGTGAAGGGGGTTTTAAAGGCCCTGATACCGGCCGTGGGTGCCAGTCTGTACTTCTTCAGGTGGCAGGCGGCGTGGGTTATTCTCAGCTCGGTCGCGGGTTGTGTCTTAACGGAATATCTGCTTCAGAAATGGAGAAAGAAGCCCGTAAAAATAACGGACTTCAGCGCGATCTTGACGGGTATTTTACTGGCGCTTGTCCTTCCGCCGGCTATCCCGCTGTGGATGTCTTTTTTGGGAGGCGTTGTGGCCATCAGTCTGGGCAAGGAGATTTTCGGCGGTCTGGGACACAATATATTCAACCCGGCACTTTTATCGAGGGCTTTTCTTATGGCCGCTTTTCCGGTGGCCCTTACCACGTGGTCAAAGCCCATTGTGCTGGACACCATGACAACGGCGACACCTCTCGGTTTGGCCAAGTTTGGGCACGCGGCAACGCCTTACCTTCAGCTTTTTTTGGGGGATGTCGGGGGATCTCTGGGGGAGACATCCGCGCTGGCCATGCTTATCGGTCTGGCGTATCTGCTTTATTACAAAATAATAGATTACAGGATACCCGTTGCGTATATCGGGACCGTGGTTGTCTTCTCAGGCATTGCATACATGATCGCTCCGGGAGAGTGTCTGCCGCCGCTTTTCCATGTTCTTGCCGGGGGGCTTCTCATCGGGGCGGTATTCATGGCGACTGATCCGGTGACTTCACCTGTCACCAGAAAAGGACGATGGATTTTCGGAACAGGATGCGGGCTTGTAACCATGACGATCAGGATGTGGGGTGGGCTTCCCGAAGGGGTGATGTATTCGATTCTTTTGATGAACGCGTGCACTCCTTTAATAAACAGCCTCACCAGGCCTAGAAGGTTTGGAGCGGTAAGGGGCAAATAAACTCGTGAAAAACATATTCAAGAGCGATATTATTAAAATGATTGTCGCCCTGACGGCGGTCGGGATCATCTCCGGCAGTACCCTGGTATTAGTTTACAACTACGCGATGCCGAAGATAAAAATCAACGTCAGCAAGGAAACGGAATCGGCGATAAAGAACATCTTTCCCGAAGCAGACCAGATAAAAAGCTTCAAGGAAAAAGATGTCTACCAGGTTCTGGATAAGAGCGGCAAACTTCTCGGGTACGCCTTTGTGGCCGAAGGAAACGGGTACCAGGGCCTAATTAAACTGATAGTCGGGGTGGATTCCGGCGTTTCAAAGATGCAGGGCATGGAGGTGCTTGAGTCGCAGGAGACACCCGGCCTGGGGGCGGAAATAGCGAGCAAAGACTTTCGCGCACAGTTTGAGGGGCTGGCCCTTGACCACCCGATAGAATATGTAAAGAACCAGAAACCCGACCAGCCCTATCAGATAGAGGCTATTACCGGAGCGACGATATCTTCGCGCGCGGTTGTCACCCTGCTGAACGAAAGGATCGAAGAAATCAACAAACTGCTAAAAGGCGAATGATGGTTAAGGATTTTTTAAAAGGTCTATGGCGTGAAAATCCCGTGTTCGTTCAGGTGCTGGGCATGTGCCCGACGCTTGCCGTGACCACAAAAGCCCTTTTTGGGTTTTCCATGGGCATGGCCACCCTTTTCGTCGTGGTAGCCTCCAGCATAGTCGTCTCAGCCATAAGAAAGTTTGTCCCGGCGCAGGTCCGCATCCCCATGTTCACGGTGATCATCGCTACGTTTGTGACCGCGGCGGACTATTTTTTGAAAGCGAATTTTTATCAGATCAGCAAGGCCCTGGGGCCGTATGTTCCCTTGATAGTGGTGAATTGCATTATTCTCGGCCGGGCGGAAGCGTTTGCTTCTAAACACGGTGTTTTCAGGTCGCTCCTTGACGCTCTCGGCATGGGTGTGGGTTTTACATGCGCGCTGATCGTGCTGGGAGGGGTAAGGGAACTTCTGGGGGCGGGGACCATTTTTGGATACCGCGTCATGTGGGCGGGATTCACCAACTGGATCGTTATGGTCCTGCCGGCGGGCGCGTTCATAACATTGGGCCTTCTTGTCGGGATTTTTAATATTGTGGACAAGAAAGTAAGCGGGGCAAAAAAAGGTAAACAGGTGTAAACGGTGGGGAAGATAGCGGAAGAACTTATTCTTATTCTGATAGCCGCGAGTATCACGCACAACTTCGTGCTTACGTACTTTCTCGGCATTTGTCCTTTTATAGGGGTTTCCAACAAGATCAACAGCGCCGTCGGTCTCGGCGTAGCCACGACGTTTGTCATGACAATGGCCGCGACGGTTACCTGGCTCATTTACCACTATATACTTGTACCGTTTAACCTGGTGTTTCTGCAGTACGTTACCTTTATTATAGTAATCGCCAGTCTTGTGCAATTTGTGGAGATGTTTATAAGGAAAACATCCCCGCCGCTCTATAAGGCGCTGGGTATATTCCTGCCGCTGATAACCACGAATTGTGCGATTCTCGGGCTTACGCTTTTTATGGTTCTCAGGAACTACGGTTTTCTGGAAGCCATTGTTTTCGGCTTGGGAGCAGGTATCGGCTTCGCCCTGGCACTTGTTCTTATGGCCGGTATACGCGAAGAGCTTGATTTCGCCGACATCCCGGAGCCGCTTAAAGGCGCGGGGATAACTCTGATTATAGCGGGGATGCTCGCGCTGGCGTTTATGGGGTTTGGAGGGATCATCAGTGGATAATCTGATGCTGACATCGGTACTCAG
>JBDRIH010000088.1:0-12857 GCA_043816025.1 Candidatus Omnitrophota bacterium | reverse complement strand
GCTCTGATCAAGTCCTTCAAAAAGAAATGCCAAACCACCCCCCCCTATAAGTCCTATAAAAAAAGCAATTAACAAAGTCTTTCTTTTTTGGGGTCTTACGGGGCTCTCCGGCACAGTTGCTTTGTCGATAATCCTTATATTGGTGGTCTTGAGCTCGCCTGTTATTTCCGTTTCCCCTATGCGCTTCAAAAGCGACTCATATATTTCCTGGTCCGTGTCCACATCCCTTTTAAGAACGGTATATTGTATCTCCTTATCCTTGGCTTCCAGCTCCTTCTCCTTTTCTGATTCAATCTTCTTTTCTACCGAAGTAATTTCAGACTTTATGCCTATGATCTCAGGGTGTTTCTCTTTATAGTACTCCAGATTCTCAGAGAGCGATATTTCAAGTTCCGCTTTCTTCTGCAAAAGCCGGTGGAACATGCTTGTCTCTTTATCTGTCGGATCGATAACTATCTTATTCTTCTTTCTATAATTTTGAAGTTCTACTTCCGCCTTTTTTACTTTTTCTTTTGCTTCCTGAATCTTTATCTGCAGCCATCCGGAAGCATATTGTGAGGCATCGAATTTTATATCAAGGGTATAAGAAATATAATTCTCAGCCCATAGATTGGCTATCTTCGCGGCAAGTTTCGGATTTACATCTTCAGCACTTATCTCAACAAGCTGTGTATTAGGTGTCGGCCTAATCTCGATCGTGCTTAGAAGAGCCCTGATGCGATCGTTATCATTTAATAGATTATCGGGTTTTTTCTTTTTCCGACCGCTCCATTCGCTCCAGGGTTTGTACCCGCCTAAATCTTTGTTAACCCTTCCAGCTAAAGTGCGACTCTTCAAAATCTTGTACTGTGTTTGATAGTATTCTCTCCCCGTATAATCTGCCGGTGCCACTTCTTCGATATTAACAACACGTGGAGCTTCTCTTTGTATCAAAAGATGAGTTGTAGCTTGATATACAGGTTTCATCATAAAAGAACGCATAAGAGCAAGAGTACACAAAATAACCGTAATGGAGATAATGAGCCATCTTCTCTCGTAGAGAACGCGGAAGTATTCTCGCAGGTCGATTTCTTGCTCTAAAAAGGGGTTCTGTTGTTCCATAATTGTAATTCCTGTTAAAAGAAGCTCTCCGGCACTGTGACAATGTCGCCGGGTTTAAGCCGGACATCGTCTTCCTCTTTGCCCTTATTTATGATGTCATTTACTTTTACTACCATGGTTTTTCTATCACCGTCCGGATCGGTCCGCATTATTCTGACATTGTTAGTAGCAGCGATTTTAGTAAAACCTCCAGCCGTGGAAATAACCTCAACTACTGTGAGTCTACCTTTTATCGGATAAGTACCTGGTTCTTTAACCTGCCCAAGGATCGAAACGGTGCTGTATTCTTCTATAAACACCGAAACCTGGGGGTTCACAAGATAGTCTTTCTCTAACAACTCGGTAAGTTTCTTCTCAAGTTCTGCTATCGTGAGTCCACCTGCCTCAACTTCCCCCAGAAGAGGAAATGTCATAAAACCTTTAGCCGAGACACGTACCTTACGTGAGAGGTTTTCATCCCTGCCATAATAAACATCTATTAAAAGAACGTTTTCAGGACCTATTTGATACCCGAGGAGAGCTTGTTCCTCGGCTGCCTCCTCTGCATAGGCACAGGTTAAGACAGAAGCCAAGGTTAAGATCAAGGTAAAGGTTAAGATATACAAAGTTTTTCTGGGGGGTTTCATTGTAGGGGTATTATATATAGAAGTAGGATATAAGTCAATAGGCTTTCGGGTTTCTTGTCAACCACATTTAGAAATGTCCTCTTTTTAATGAACTAGTAGCAGCTCTTTTTCTTTTTTGCTACTTTTTTCTTTTTGTTGATAACTGTCGAGTTGTGGATAACTTTTATCATATAAAGGCTTCTTCCACGGATGTTCCATTGGTGGGATATATTTCTTCTTTATTCCTCGTAACTCTTTCTTTAACACCTGTTTCCTTACCGAGCTTTGGCTGATCTCTTTATATCCCAGACTTTCTCCCTTGTAGCTTATAATTATCCTTCCGGTAACCCTTTCCTCAACTGTGACCTTCTTCGCCCTTGTCTTGCTTATAATCTGATACAACTTCTTCCTGTGTGCCACGGTAAAGTCATTCCTCAAAATACGATCCGTTTTTACACATAAATGCGAGTCTATATCCATTTCAGGCAATAAAGGCCTATGCATATCACTCCTCTCCAATGGGTCTACACTGAATCGCTTATTATACTTCGGCAGATAGCCCCTTAAGAACTTATTCCCTTCTTCTATGGATCTGACCCCTGCCAATCTCATCTCTTTGACTAACCGGTCCTGGAACGTCTTAAAAAGCCTTTCTATCCTGCCTTTAGCCTGCGGAGACCGGGCGTGTATGAACTTTATGTCCAGCTCCTTGACCCCTCTTTCAAACTGACTGAGTGGGTTCCGACCAGCCAACTCATCTTCTATGCTAGGTTTGGCCTGAGACTTGTACGTCGAGTGATTGTCCATATAAAGACTGTGCGGTATGCCGTAGTTTCTAATGTATTTCTTAAAACTGTCTATGGCCGGTCTTGTCCCCTCATATTCATAGAATCTCGCAAATACAGTACCTGTAGCATCGTCTATGTATCCCATAAGCACGCATGCCGGACCGCGTCCTTCAAACCAGTCATGATGTGACCCGTCTCCCTGCAGCATCTCGCCAAAATGATGCTTCCTTTCACGCCACTTGCGGTGTTTCCGGTGCTTATAGCTAACTTCCCATGCCTTATCTTCCATAAGCCAATTACGGAGGGTCTGATCGCCTATTTTTATCTTATCTGTTTCAAAGAGCTTTTCATTCGCCAATGTCGGTCCAAAATCCCAATACTTATCCCTGTATAGCTTTATTACCTTGCTTCTCAAAGCGTTCGACAACGCTCTGTTGGAAGGTTTGCCACGTGAGCGGTGAGCGATCCCTTTATCGCCTTCTTCTCTTATCCTCCTTATTATCCTTCGTACTTGACGAATACTTAGACCCAGTAATTCAGCTGCCTGCGCCTGCTTTAATCTCTTGTCAAACAGCTTCCTGACCACATACAGTCTTTTTAACTCCTTTTGACTCATTATGATAATGTCCTTTCCTGTCATAATTACCTCCCTTTGAAAAGGTAATTATAACATCTTGAAAACCGGACATTTCTAAATGTGCCAATTAGGACATTATCATATGTGGATTACAGACCCTTTCTAACCTGCCAGCGACAGGGTGGGTTGGGCTACTCCTACCAGGGCCCCTCCGCCCGGTGTGGATCCTCCCTGTACGGAGCAGCCCAACCCACCTTTCTAACCTGACAATTCTAACCAGGTTAGATATATATTGAGATATGGCCTTTTGTGAGTTAAAATAAGAGTGGTGTTTTTCTAAAGAAAGGAGGCTTATATGGTCAGTAACTTTTTAAGAACAAGGGGAAGGTATCTGAGTTATCCGGTACTTTTTTGCTTCATTGCGTTATCGTTTGCAGGGAGCGTTGCGTTTGCTGAAACTTCCGATACCGTAAAAGATGGAATCGGTGGAGGTTTGATCGGAGCGCTTGCGGGGTCATTGGGCGGATACGCCGGATGGGGCGCCCTTATAGGAGGCGGCATTGGTTTGGCCGGCGGAGCGATCAGCGATTCCTCGAAGGACCAGGAGAAGCAGAAGCGCCAGCAGGACTTGCAGGACGCGTATCAGAAAGGGATTAAAGACGGAGGCAGTGTGCATTATAAAGAAGGTGAAGACCGGGATCATATCGACAAATTCGGTGAGAATTTAAAGAACTGACGTTTTTAAATATATGGAGGAAATAAAATGAAAAGAATAACCGTTGCGATATTGTCGATAATATTCGTGTTTTCGATGGCGGTATTACCTTCGTCCGCTCAAGGGATTCAGCGGATAATCTATATGGAGGAATACGAGCCCATTTATTCGGTGGACATTGATAACACTATCTGGGATGTCCGGATGGATAACGGGGATATTACAGGTGTTTCAGAAGATGGTATGATGTGGTTTTTTCTCGGCGATGTAAAGGGGATTAAAGGCATCACGGAAGCAGCAGATGAAATAAAGAGCGAAATGGAAAAAGCCTTTACGGATATCAAGGTCGTGCAAACCATTGAAGATTTTACGATCAATGGACTGCCCGCATATTCATATGAGGCTACCGCTAAAGCAAACGGTAAAGATGTTGTTTGTTTTGTGGTGTTGTTTCAGCTCGAGACCGATGATGCAGGGGTGCTTCTTTTTATTATGGATCCCTTGGCAGAAGAATTACATTTCCAGAAGATCATGAAGATGACGATGTCCGTCGCCCGCCGTTAAGATGAGCTTATTGGGGGCATCCCTGGCACGGGGTGCCCCTGAAGTTTCCCGATCAATATCCGTACATAAGTCCATATTAAATTCTAACCAGTCAACGGCAAGGTGGGTGAGGCTACTCCTACCAGGGCCCCTCCGCCCGGTGTGGGAGGCTCCCTGTACGGAGTAGCCCCACACACCTGGCAACCTGACAGATCTAACCAGGTTAACAGGGTGTAAGCCCGCGTCGCGTTAACCTGGTTAGATTTGAACCGCACATACAGAATTGCTTGCCGTTAATTCACGGGTATGTTAAAGTAAATGAGCTCACAACTTACACGACTGAAAGGAGTGCAAGTTGTATGAGCGAATTTATCCCGAGCAAAGCGAGGGATCTCTTAACCACCTATCAATAAGCATGTTAAAGAAACTAAAAAAAGACGTCGATAAGGCGCTCGGGGCTTATCTAAAAGAGCTAAAAACCGACCTGAACATGGGGCGGGTTTCCCCTCTCCTTTATGGCGGGATCAAGGATTTTTTGCAAAGAGACGGCAAGAGGATACGGCCCATAC
This sequence comes from Candidatus Omnitrophota bacterium, assembly GCA_043816025.1. GTDB lineage: Bacteria > Omnitrophota > Gorgyraeia > Tantalellales > Tantalellaceae > JBDRIH01. Next base: position 7,959 of record JBDRIH010000088.1, on the reverse strand, counting down.
TCTTCCTCATAAGCTATCAAGGGTATACAAGGAGAAAACAATTTTCTTACCAAAAACTCCTCCGCTCGAGCCTCTCACTGGAACTTTTGCATGATTTTTTTCTAGTGCATGACGACGTCATTGACAACTCTGACCTGCGCCGCGGAAAACCGACATTGCACAGACTTTTTAACACCGCTCTTGGCGTCGGGGCGAAAAATGAACTCGGACCCAATTTGAGTATAGCCGCCGGAGACATAATATTCGCCCTCGCGGTAAAGACGCTGCTTTCGTTCGACGAGAACCCCGTCCGCAAGGAACGGGCCCTCCTGGAATTCGTCAAAGCGGCGGCTTCCACAGGTATGGGGGAATTCATCGATGTCGTCAACAATATAAAGAAAATCGAGAACATCACGGAAAAAGATGTCTTCTTGACCTATACCCTGAAAACGGCAAAATATACCTTTGAATGTCCGCTTCTTGTCGGCGCCATACTGGCAGGGGCAAAATCTGAAGAGCTGGGGAAGCTCTCCAGACTGGGCATCATTCTCGGACAGGCTTTTCAGATACAGGACGATCTGCTTGACATATTTTCCACAAGTAAAAAAATCGGTAAACCCGTTCTTTCTGATCTCAACGAATCCAAAAAGACGCTTCCCGCGTGGAAAACATATAAAAAACTCACCGTAAAGGGCAAAAAACTCCTTGCGCGTCTTTTGGAAAAGGACAAAAAAACATACAGCGACCTCCTTAAGTTCCGGAAATTAATCAAAAGTACGGACGCTCACAACTGGTGTCTGGACAAGATCATGCTCCTTCTTCAGGAGGCGGATTCGATCCTTCTCGGGGTGCGGATGAAAAAAAAGCACCGGGCCCTGCTAAAGCGATTCATAGAAAACTTTATTACAAACACATACGCGTTTAAAAACGCTATAAAATGACCATGGAAATCAATATCGCGAAAAGTTCCGGTTTCTGTTTCGGAGTAAAACGGGCGATAGATATAAGCAAGGCCCTCGCTGGCGGGAAAAAGACCGCTTATGTCCTGGGCGATATAGTTCATAACAGTTTTGTCGTCCGCCAACTGGAAGAAAAAGGTATCAGAAAGATCAAGCGGATAAAACCCGTCAAGGACTCCATCCTCATCATAAGGGCGCACGGCGCGCCGAAAAGCGTATTCACAAAAGCCAGGGATTGCGGATACAAAATAGTGGACGCGACCTGTCCGATGGTCAAGGATATATATAAAATCGCCAGACGCCTGGAAAAGAATAACACGATGATAATTATCGGAGATAATAACCATGACGAGGTCAAGGGTATCGCCGGGCAGCTAAAGAAAAAACCCGTAACCATAGAGTCCCCCCGCGATATTCCCCTAAAAAGACTGGCCCGCCTAAAAAAAGCGGCGGTAATAACGCAATCAACCCAGACAATAGACAACATCAGCAAAATAATGAAACGGCTTAAAAAGATCATCCCCCGGGTAACTCTTTACAATACAACATGCCGAACAACCGTGGTAAAACAACAGGAAATTAAATCTCTGCCCAAAAAGAACGATCTGATACTGATCATCGGGTCAAAAACCAGTGCCAACACCAAAAGGCTATATCAGATCTCCAAGGGCATAAACAAAAAGACCTACTGGATAGAATGCGCAAAAGACCTGAAGCCCGCGTGGTTTAAAAACATCAAAAAAGCAGGCGTCATGGCCGGGGCATCGACACCCGAACGCATCACCCGTGAAGTCGTCGCGAAACTTAAAAAAATAGGCTAAAAGCGAACTATGTACCTTTTAATCGACAACTACGATTCCTTCACCTATAACCTGTATCAGATCTTCGCCGAGCAGGGCGCGAAACTCCTGGTAAAACGAAACGATAAAATCACCATTGAAGAGATCGCGGAGCTGAAACCCGATAAGATCATTATCTCTCCGGGGCCTAAAACACCGCGGGAGGCGGGGATCTCAAACGAGGTTATAAAGAAATTTTTCCACAGCGTGCCCATACTGGGGATCTGCCTGGGGCACCAGTGTATTGCCACGGCTTTTGGCGGAAAGATCTCGCAGGTCGAAAAACTAGTGCACGGCAGGACTTCGCCCGTTCACCATAAAAGTAAGGGGATCTTTGAAGGCATTGTCAGTCCTTTCCCTGGGGCGCGCTACCATTCCCTTAAAGCGATCGATATGCCGCCCTGTCTGGAAGTCACCGCATGGACCGACGACGAAATCATAATGGGCCTTAAACACCGGGAGCGTCCGGTGATAGGCCTTCAATTTCATCCTGAATCTTTTCTCACGGAAAACGGCCGGAAGATTATCAAAAACTTTATTGAGTTGTAAAATGAAAGAGTGTCTTCCCAAGATAAAACAAACCTTGGCAATCGAGAAAGTCGGCATTAATTGTCCGCCGGAGGAGCTGTTTGCGCGTTTTGAGCATCTTGCCGACACATCCTTGCTGAATAGCTCCCTCCAAACGGATGTCGGCAGATACTCTTTTATAGGGATAGAACCCTTCCTAACTTTAAGCGCCAAAGGCAAAAAGGTCCAGTTGAAGTTTGGCGACCATAACCTTATAACGGAAGGCGATCCATTTGAATGCCTGGCCTCCCTCATAAAGACATACAGGACACAAAACACTACCTCTCTGCCATTCGTGGCGGGTGGCATAGGATACTTCTCCTACGACCTTAAAGACGTTTTGGAAAAGTTGCCGCAAAAAGCAAAAGACGACCTGATGCTGCCTGACATGTATTTTGTTTTCTATAGAACTCTGCTCATCCTCGACCGGCTCCAGCCCGACGAACTACACATAAGCATCGTGGACATCGACTCCCCCGAACACAAAAAGGTAACTGTATTGATGGAAGAGGTAAAAAAGATCGTCAGGTCGGCACCCGGTAAAATAAACACACGTTCATGCGACAAATCTTATAAACCCGTCTTTGAATCAAACTTTTCAAAAACAACTTATATGAAATCCGTACAAAAAGTCATAGATTACATCCGTGCCGGTGACATCTACCAGGCGTGTCTCTCTCAAAGGTTTAAGACCGAATGGCCGTTTCCTCCGTACGAACTGTACCTGAAACTGAACAAGATAAATCCCTCGCCGTTCAGCGCATATTTGAATTTTGATAGCAGCAAAATCATCTCTTCCTCTCCGGAACTCTTTCTTAAACTCGCGGACAATACAATCGAAACCAGACCGATGAAAGGTACACGTCCGCGGGGGAAAACTGCCGAAGAAGACGAACTTTTAAAAGACAAACTGAAGAAAAGCCGAAAAGACGAATCTGAACTGTCTATGATAGTGGACCTGGAAAGAAACGACCTCGGCAAAATATCAGTCCCTGGTTCCGTTGAGGTTGACGAACACAGAAGAATAGAATCCTATCCGACAGTGTTCCAGACCATATCCGTTGTAAAAGGCAAGGTGAGGGGCGAAACAAACCCTGTCGAGGTGATAAAGGCCACCTTCCCGGGAGGATCTATATCGGGATGCCCTAAAATACGCGCAATGGAGATAATTGACGAACTAGAACCAACCAGAAGAGGAATCTATACCGGATCTATTGGTTATATCAGTTTTCATGACACTATGGAGCTGAATATCGCGATCCGCACAATGATAATGAAGGGTAAAGACGTTTATTTCCAGGCCGGAGGCGGTATCATAGCCGATTCCGATCCGGAAGCGGAATACTTGGAAACCCTGGATAAAGCACGCGCCCTCATATCAAGCCTCAGCATCTAAATCCTCAAGAAGAAACCGTGTGAGCCAAAGAAGCGAGTCCAGAAGGTTCCCTGGTATTAGCTTTAAGGTTCAACCAGGAAATGGATCTGAAACCTTTTCCATTCGGCAAACGTAAAAGCCATTTACCATACTCCTACCAGGGCCCCTCCGCCCGGTGTGGATCCTCCCTGTACGGAGCATGGCAAACGGCTTTTTCAATAAAAATCTAACCAGGTTAGAATTCTGAGAGAAAAAGGCTTCAGATCCATTTCTTTTAGAAGCTCTAGTCTTTTATACAGCGATCAGATCAGTACCTAAGATGTAAAAGTTATGTTCTGGATGAGCATTGCAGGATTTTAGCATTTTTACAACTTTTAAAAGGATAAAGTGTAAATTACTGTTTGAGCCCTTGACATCATAGATGTCAAGGGCGAGTTTAATTTACACCCTTTAAAAAGTTCGAAAAATGCGTGAATAAATCCTGCGCGAGGAAAGAATATGACTTTTACATCTCAAGAAATGATCAGCTCATCCAGGGGGCGTTTGGGGACATGGTGGACGTCTTTTTCATCCCGGTAATATTCCGTGCCGGCACCCTCTTCGGTGTCTTCCAGTACTATCTTTTCGGCGGGTTTTCCCAGGGCCACGACAAGGAGTATCTTGTAGCGCTGGGGTATTTTGAGGTTTTCTCTCAGTAAATCTCTCTTAATGGCACCCAGCATGCATCCGCCAAAACCTTTCTCGACGGCCCCCAGCAGCATACTTTGAGCGGCTATGCCGTGATCACATCCGAAATCCTTGGAAGCTTGACTGTCCCCAAGCACGATTATATATGCCGCCGGGCGTTCGTCTTCTTTCGGACCTTCCCACCCTTTTAAGGAACCCGCCCAGCTAAGGGCCGGGAATATCAGGTCATTTTTCTCCGGGGTATCAGAGATCATGAATTTTAACGCCTGCTGGTTACGCGCGGAAGGTGAAAACCGGGCCAGCTCTATCAGTTCACGCAGTGTGGTGCCCGGAATCTTAACTTTCCCGTCAAATCTTCTGTAACTTCTGGACTGCTTTACTATATCTTTTATCATCGTTTCCTCCCTTACCCTGTTAGAATACGGGTGTGTTCTCAACACGCACCAGGATATATCCAATACTCAATCCGATACACCCGCCGACAAACACATCCGAAGGGAAATGTACACCCAGATAAATCCTTGATACCGCTACCAGAGCGGCAATGGGATAGAATATATACCATCTTCCAAAACATTTTGACAGAATAAAAGCCGCCATGAAAGCCATGGCCGCATGGTTTGACGGAAAAGAGAACCCATCGGCCGCGATGGAAGGACTCACGCCTTCCAGGACAAGAAAAGGACGTGGTCTGGCCGCCATATACTTTAAAAGATGAACCACATAATAGGAAACCGTCAGACCCGCCAGGAGAAGTATCCCCGATATCCTGACGCGGCGCCTGCCAAAAAACAGCATGATTACCGCAATTATAAAAAGGGTCTTCCCGCTTGCCAGTTCCGTAATAAACGGCATCAATTTATCGAGAAGAGCGTCGTGGCACGTCGTGTAAAAAAAATGAAATACAGTGGTTTCAATTTCGATCAACATCATTGCCTCTCCTTCATGTGTTCCCTGAGTATTTTCTTTAATTCTTCGGGTGACGCGAGTTTCTCTACACCAGGGAGATCCCAGGTGCCGAACCCATACACGGGTTTTTTGGCGTTGAGGGCAATTCCTATCTCCGAAAGAGTACCATACTCGCCCGGCAACGCCACGACCAGGTCTGCCGTACCCGCGACTATCACATTTCTCGAATAACCCATACCTGTCGTTATAACTATATCGATAAACTTGTTGGCAGAGCTCTTGTCCTCACCCGGAATAATACCTACAGTGTATCCATCCGAACTTTTAGCACCTCTGGAGGCGGCTTCCATTATCCCGCCCAGTCCCCCGCACACCAAAACGGCCCCTGCCCGAGCTATTATGCCGCCTATCTCTTCCGCCAGGGCCTCTACCCGACTGTCGCACTCGTGCCCGCCTATAACCGCAACCAGTAATCTTCTTCCCATCATTGCCTCCTATATGCCAATTCTCTTCAAAAACTCGTCAATACCGTGCGTAAACTTGTCTTCATATATAAAAACCCCATCGTTATGCCCGCCGAGCATACGATAAAAATGTTTGGGTTCCGCGCAATTCTCAAAAATCTCCTCGCCATGATGAAACGGAACGATCTCGTCTTCGGAGCTATGGATTATCAGTTTTGGCATGGAAAGTCCCTTGACCTTGGAAATAGTATCATACTTCATGGTAATAACCAGTTCCACGGGAAGAAAAGGATAAATCTCTCTACCCATATTCACGGTGGAAGTAAAGGCGCTGTCGGAGATCACGGCACGAACTTCGGTCCTGGTGGCTAGATCCACCGCGACGGCTCCTCCGAGGGACTTGCCGTAGATCACTATTCTTTCAGGATCTATCCCTTTTGTATTCACAAGATAATCATACGCCGCCTGCGCGTCCAGATACGTCCCTTCTTCGGAAGGCCCGCCGTTACTTCTGCCGTATCCTCGATAATCGAATATAAAAACATCCAGTCCCAAACTGTTAAACATCCTGATGATATCAAGACGGTGGCTGATGTTCCCGGCGTTACCGTGACAGTAAAGAACTGTCGCCCTCGGCGAATCCCCGTCGGGGACAAACCAGCCGTTCAGTTGCACGCCGTCGGAGGTCTTAAAATATACATCCTCGTAAGCCAGGCCGATAGAATCGGGGGTGGCCACGATCTGCCTGCTGGGGAAAAATATACTGCTTCTCTCAAACCACCTGACATAGAGCGCAATGAACAATACGATGATTGCCAGCGCGACAATATAATACATAACTTTTTTGAATGCCACTATTCTTTTCCCGCTAAACAAGCCCGTCCACTATTTTTTTGACTATACGCGCTATCGCCGGGGAAGCCGTCAATCCCGGGGATTCAATGCCTATGAGATTGATGAACCCGGTGAACCCGGCGCTCTCTTCATGTTCGATAACAAAATCCCTGAACCCCTCGCCGGGTCCCTGTAATTTCGGCCTGATACCGGAAGTGTCAACCGAAAGGTCCTCTTTCTCGATAAACGGCAGAAAGGTCTTAACACTGTCATAAAAAAGATCCCTTTTACACGGGTCAACGGAATAATCGATCTCTCTGGAGGCAAGGTATTCGGCATCGGGTCCGAGTCTTACCCCGCCCGTTAAGTCGGGTGTGGCATGTATGCCCAGACTCGTGTCGTCGGGTCCGGTTACCGGGTAGATCAGTTTTTTTACGAGAAGGTTTTTCCTGTTGCCTACGCGGAAGTAATCACCCTTGCAGTATGATAAAGTGTAGTCGTCGTTTTTGATGCCGACCATTCCCGCGATAGAGTCCGAGCCCAGACCGGCGCAGTTTATGACAACACCCGCCAGAAAGGTGTTGAGTTCGCCGCTACTATCCCTAGCTGTAAGCCGGTAACCGCTATTTTGGGCCTCTATCCCTTGCACTTGCGAATCGTAAATAATATCAGCGCCGCCGTCTTTTGCTCCGGAAAGAAAATACTCCATCAGCGAATGAGAATCGATTATGCCTGTCATGGGAAGGTATATGGACTGAATAGCTTCCACGGACGGCTCCAACTTCTTGGTCTCTTCCGCGCTCAGCATTATGATGTCTTCCAGCCCGTTCTTACATCCCTGGCGGAAAAGATCTTCCAGGGGCTTGATTTCCGAGGGAGAACTGGCAACTATGAGTTTTCCTGTTCTAGCGTGGGGGATGCCGTTCTCCCGGCATATCTCGTAAAGTAGTCTATTCCCTTCAATACAGGTCCTCGTTTTTAGCGAATACCCGGGATAATAGATACCGGAATGGATGACTTCGCTGTTTCGGGAACTGGCCTCCTGGCCGAAGGATACGTTCTTCTCGATAATGAAGATATCCCTGTCGGGCCTGGCTATAGCGGCGGCAACCGCCAGACCAATCACACCGCCACCTATAATCGCTACATCGATCCTGTCCATTTTCGCTTCTCCAAGGAATTACTCAGGTGCTCATCATCTAACGTAACGGCCGTTTGTCATGCCACCGACTATCCGATTTGTCGTAACAGATTAGTTCGCGGAAGTCCTGCCTGATGTGATGGGCATGTCCGAGCACGGTGTAAAGTTATCTTCCCCATGGGATAAAAATAATTTACACTTCTTT
>JBDRIH010000087.1:0-3125 GCA_043816025.1 Candidatus Omnitrophota bacterium | reverse complement strand
AAATATTCCTGCTCCGGGCCAAGCGTCGCATAAGCGCGCTTGTTCTCGCTATCCACACCAAACAACTTCCCGAGCCTGCATACCTGTTTGGAAAGAGCCGCCATCGACCTGAGAAGCGGGGTCTTCTTGTCAAGTGCTTCTCCGTGATAAGAATAAAACGCCGTAGGGATACAAAGCGTCGCCCCGTTTTTTCCTTCTTTTATAAAAGCGGGACTTGTCGAGTCCCAGGCAGTATAACCGCGCGCCTCAAAGGTTGCCCTTAATCCGCCTGAGGGAAAACTCGACGCATCCGGTTCGCCCTTGATAAGCTCTTCGCCTGAGAACTTGAGTATAACCCCTCCCTCTTCATCCGGGGCTATAAAAGAATCGTGTTTTTCGGCGGTGGCACCGGTAAGCGGCTGGAACCAGTGAGTAAAGTGCGTGGCTCCTTTTTCGACCGCCCAATTCTTCATAACATCCGCCACCTCATCCGCGATAGCGGGATCTAATGTGCGTCCTTCCTTTATAGTGGCCCTGAGTGATTTGTAAGCTTTTTCCGACAAGTAATTTCTCATCGTCTTAAGGCTGAAAACATTCTCCCCGTAGATCTCTGTCACAGACAGCATCCTTTTTGCCTCATTGCTCTTTTTCATGGTCACGCTCCTTTTCGATATTTGATAACTACTATTTTACCAATAACTGAAATTAACACAACAAAATAAAAAACGTCCTTTCAGTCGCTTCCGATGCGACATAAAAGGACGTCTTTATCCTATAAATCTAACTCTGATTATGCCTGTGGGCACTTACAGGGTGCCCTTAAAACAAAAAAGGCGTTCTTCAGGAACGCCTCATCGCTTAACATGTGCACCACTTCGTGCTATAACAATTTATATTTTACCGCGTCTTACTTGTTTTGTCAATAGGGACGGTTCTTAATTTCAGAACCGTCCCTATCCTATCCGTTTTACTAAATTAGCCCCTGATCGATCAGGGCGTCCGCAACCTTCACGAAACCGGCGATGTTAGCGCCCATGACGTAGTTGCCCGGCTGACCGTATTCTTCGGCCGCTTCAACGCACTGCTTGTGAATGGCGACCATAATACCGTTAAGTTTCTGGTCGACCTCTTCACGCGACCACCCCATACGCTGCGAGTTCTGACTCATTTCAAGACCGGAAGTAGCGACACCACCGGCGTTAGCCGCTTTGCCCGGTCCGTAGAGGATTTTCTTTTCCACAAAGAGTTCCGCGGCCTCCGGGGTTGACGGCATATTCGCCCCTTCGCTGACAACATAACATCCGTTATCCAGCAGGGTCTTGGCGTCTTTACCGTCGATCTCGTTCTGCGTAGCGCTCGGGAACGCGCAGTCACACTTGATGCTCCAGGGCCTTTCGCCCTCTTTGTATTCGCATCCGTATTTGTCCGCGTATTCCTTGATGCGGCCGCGCTTCACGTTCTTAAGTTCCATAGCGAAAGCGAGTTTTTCGTCGTCAATACCGTCCGGATCGTAGATCGTACCATTGGAATCGGAAAGCGTCACAACCTTACCGCCGAGCTGATTAACCTTCTCGACCGTATACTGAGCGACGTTTCCGGAACCAGAAACCAGAACGGTTTTACCTTTAAAGTCCTCACCGCGTGTCTTAAGCATCTCTTCGGCAAAATAGGTCGCCCCGTACCCGGTAGCCTCCGGACGGATCAGAGAACCGCCCCAGCTCAGGGCCTTGCCCGTAAGAACACCTGTGAACTCGTTGCGAATACGTCTGTACTGTCCGAACATGAATCCGATCTCACGACCGCCTACACCGATATCGCCGGCAGGCACGTCGGTATCAGCGCCGATGTGACGCTGGAGCTCGGTCATAAAAGATTGGCAGAAACGCATTACTTCATTGTCAGACTTGCCTTTGGGATCAAAATCAGACCCGCCCTTGCCGCCGCCCATGGGGAGCGTGGTCAGAGAATTCTTAAAGATCTGTTCAAACCCGAGAAACTTTAAAATACTCTGGTTCACGGTCGGATGAAAACGCAGTCCTCCTTTGTACGGACCGAGGGCGCTGTTGAACTCAAACCGAAACCCGCGATTGACATGGATATTACCCGCGTCATCCTGCCAGGGTACACGGAACATTATCTGTCGCTCGGGCTCAACGATGCGTTCCAGGATACGAGCCTCTTCGTACTTCTTGTGTTTCCGCATTACAGGCTCAAGAGAATCCAGCACCTCTTTGACCGCCTGCAGGAACTCCGGCTCACCGACATTGCGTTTTTGTACGGTTTCCCATACTTTCGCGATATAACTTGACCCCTTTGTCATTTTCGCCACCTCCGTTGCTACTTTTGTCATAATCACCCTCCTGTTTGACCTATCTTTTTCTTTCACAAAAAGGAGGGCATGTGCTTTAAGATAAAAAAGGCGCTCCCTCCCCTTTATATAGGAAGAACGCCTTTGTTCTTTCCTGATACTAACGCTGTATCAGCCTGACAATTATCTCTAAATTCCCACGAATAGTCAAGAAAAAATCGCCTCCCGCGGCTTAAAGAGCCGCCTGGAGTATCCTGCGGATATCTCTTTCAGAAAGCTGGTCAAAGTCTTCTACAACTGCCCTTGCCTGGAGCACATTCTTCGTCATTATCTCGAAATGGTCATCGGATATATTCATTTCGCTCAGCTTTGAGGGTAGCCCCAGTGATTTAAAAAAATCCCTCGTCCTCGCGATCGCTTCGGCGGCTATTACTTTATCTCCTTTATTTCTTTCGATGCCCCAGACATTTGCCCCGTAATCCACAAGTTTTTCCGAACCGTACTTCTCGGCAACTACCTCCATAAAGCTGGGAAGAAGCACCGCCAGTCCCGCGCCGTGGCTGATATCATATATAGCGCTTACTTCGTGCTCGATGGCGTGGCAGGTCCAGTCGGATATCTTGCCCCTACCGATCAGGCCGCTTAAAGCCAGCGTGGAGGCCCACAGTATATTAGCTCTTGCGTCGTAGTCATCGCCCTTCTCGCACACGACACCGCCAAAGCGGATACATGTCTTCAAAAGCGCCTCCGATAAAGCGTCCTGAGTTTCCGTATAAGGCACAGGGCTTAGATAATACTCAAAAACATGCGCCATGATGTCCGCGACCCCGGCAGCGGT
>JBDRIH010000086.1:0-2189 GCA_043816025.1 Candidatus Omnitrophota bacterium | reverse complement strand
ACCCTTTATAAAAGAGAAGATCAAGGAATACCGCTCTTCGGGAGGGAAAGTAATATATATCTGCGATACGCACGACGCCGAAGACAAAGAGTTCAGCATGTATGATCCGCATGCCGTAAAAGGATCGGAAGGGGCGGAGATAATCGACGAATTGGAGCCCGGCGGGTCCGATATCGTTCTGGAAAAGAAGACCTTGAGACCTTTTTATCAGACCGCCCTTGACGGCATTTTGAAGGAGCTTAATCCCCACGAGGTGGGTGTTGTCGGTGTATGCACTTCCATATGCGTGATGGAGGCCGTCGGCGGGCTGAGGGTGCGAGGATATAACACCGTAGTTTATAAAAATGGAGTCGCGGATTTTGACCTGGGCGCCCATGAGCCGGCGCTGGAGAGGATGAAAAGAACCTTTAAAGCGAGGATAGAATAGGCATGGCCAGATGGCAGTACGGAAAAAGGCTTGATCCCTCGGTCTTTGATATACCGGTAAGGAAGATAAAAAGCGGATGGTACAGCGATAAATACTTTGTCCGCACTAAAAAGATACTGGAAAAAGACAACAACCACGCGAGAGTATTGATGCAGATTTTTTGCAGGAAAGACGCTGTGGTCTGCGGTCTCGACGAGGCGGTCGCGATACTCAAGTTGTGCGCCGACAGGCCCGGGGAACTCCGCATAAGGGCGCTTTATGACGGCGACGAGGTCAAAGCGGGGGAAACCGTGATGACGATAGAGGGCGATTACAGTACTTTCGCGCATCTTGAAACCGTTTATTTGGGCGTTATCGCCCGGCCCACGGCGATAGCCACGGCTGTAAAAAAGGTCGTCAAGGCCGCCAGGGACAAAAAAGTCCTGTTCTTTCCCGCGAGATTCGACCATTACCGCGTGCAGACTACGGACGGATACGCCGCTTTTATCTCGGGCGCCCTGGGAGTTTCGACAGACGCGCAGGGTCTGTGGTGGGGTGAAAAGGGGCTGGGTACTGTCCCCCATGGTCTAATAGCCGCGTATAATGGCGATACCGTCAAGGCGGCGATAGCTTTTGATAAGTACATGCCGAAAGATATCCAGAGGGTCGTCCTGGTGGATTTTAATAACGACTGCATCGGGACTTCGCTGGAGGTCGCCAGAGCGCTCGGCAGAAGATTATGGGGCGTACGTTTTGACACGGCCGAGGACGTCAGAGACAAATCCGTCAAGGCGAGAGGTAAGGATTCTTACGGCGTGTGTCCCGAACTTGTTTTTAAGGCAAGAGAAGTCTTCGATAAAAACGGGTTTGATTACGTGAAGATAATCGTCTCCAGCGGTTTTAGTGAAGAGAAGATCAGAAGGTTCATCAAACTGAAAGTCCCATTTGACGCCGTGGGAGTGGGCTCGGCGCTTATGCGGGAGAAAATAGATTTTACGGCGGACATTGTTAAGGTAAACCGGAAACACTGCTCAAAGGTTGGCAGAAAGAGCAACCGCACGGCGCGATTAAAACCGGTCAAGTGAACCTCGTTAGAGAAATCTAGAATAAGCTTCTCTAACGGGGTGAACCAGATAACTAAAAGGGTGGAGGAAAACCTTTATATTATGGCAAAGAAATTTTTATTGATAGCTCTGGCACTTTTCGTTCTTAATCCCTGTTTTACCCGGGCGGCCCGGGGGGAAGAGTCTTTCTATAACCAGTTAACGCGCGGGGTAGTGCGTCTTGAGCACTTCGAAGAAGCGAAAAAGGAGGGCGCTGAAAAAGCAGAGATAAAATCCATTCCCGAAGGTACCGCTTTTTTTATTCTCTATAACGAAGATTTATATGTTGTTTCTACCCGCCACGTGGTAGAGAAGGGCTATGACCTTCATGCCTATGTAAAATCCAGGAACAGAGAAACAGAGACGGACGAGATTATATTGATGAAACTTCCGAGAGATAGATGGGTATTCCATCCCGAGGGGGGAGATAAAGACACGCATGGAGTGGATATCGCCGTCATGAAGATATCTTTCATAAAGGATCGGGACATAAAACATTTCACGCATTATGATCCCGGAGAGGGCCTTATAGACCAGTTCGCCGAAAAGGACCCCGAACCGCCAAAAGATATCCTGGTGTTCGGGTTTCCCGGGAACATAGGGTTTGAATTAAAAGAGAGAAATCCTATGGGCAGGAAAGGTATAATTTCGTTTAAGGGAGAGGAACCTTTCATAAAATT
>JBDRIH010000085.1:0-5452 GCA_043816025.1 Candidatus Omnitrophota bacterium | reverse complement strand
AACATACGCCACGGCTCGGACACTGCTTTGTCGCCCCCGGGCATCTTCCAGTATTTAAGGTGCGTCGCCCTTTCGAACCCATCTCTCTGGACAAGAAGAAACTCTCCTCCCCATATATTAGAGTCGGTTCCGTAACCCGTTACGTCGAAAGAGAAGCCGATAACAGGTCCTTCCAGGCCGCACTCATGCATCACGCTTGCGATATGGGCATGATGATGCTGGACAGGCTGCAAGCTGCAGGTTGCAAGCTGCAAGCTGCATTCCTTGGCAAATTTGGTGGAGAAGTATCCCGGATGCAGGTCGCAAGCGATTATGTCCGGCTTATTTTCTTCCGTAGCTTTACGGACTTCCTGCTTAAACAGTTCATAGTTCTCCGCGCTGCTCAGATCCGTTATGTCCGGGCCTAGATAGAGATCATGCCCTTTAGCAACGATAAACTTATTTTTTATATCCGCGCCTGCCGCAAATATCGTTTTATTCTTCATGATACCGATTATTTTTTAGATCCTTCGACTCGCTCACTTTGTTCGCTCGCTCAGGATTGAGTTCGTCCACACAACTTATGTCACTTCGCTCCATAAGTTGTGGTCTCACTCAACATCGAACGAAAGAACCTGAATTATCGTACCTGGAAATAGCGTGATCTCCAGCTCGGCGTTCTCGAGGATCGTCCCTTTGGCCAGAACGGCAAAAGTTTCTTTGAACGATTCTTCCTTGATGCCGGTAAGATCGCCCACTTTAAGTTTCACTTTAGTCACGGATTTTGCGCCTTCTTCTTTCGCGTGTTCTGCTATCCCTTTTATTATGGGTTCTATTAGGTGTGTCTCATGCATCGTGCGCCTCCTCTATCAGTGCCGCGAGTTCCTCAAGCGTCCTTTTGACGCTATCGGACATTTCGTCCCCAAAAGACAAATTTTCCGGCTGGACGGCCAGCATGTAAATGTCTGCGCCCGTCTCTTTCTCCAGATACTCTATGAACATGGCCGGCGATAAGTCGTGTGTCGTAAAGCCTGACCGGGCTATATCTGCCTTTTTTAAAAGATCGTATCCTCCCGCCGGCTGACCCAGGTGCGCCGCATCGACGATGATAACAGCGTCGGGCTTTTCTTTGGCTATTTTACCGAGATAATTTTCAGGGGCGCTTCCTGCGTCGATACATACGTCTTTTACGCTCCCTTTCAGCCTCTCGACAAGAGCCGGACCGAAAGCGTCGTCCCCGCGCAAAACGTTACCCACACCGACTATAACGGTCTTGCTTTTAAATATTCGCGAAAGAGTGCTGGTGATCTTTCGCCTGCTGGATTCGTTCTCTCGGATGGTCATTAAAAAATCGGTTACTTCTTTTTCTCTTTGGGTGCCTTCGTGGTAAGGGTGGTTTCCCTCCTGCAACGGGCGCAGAGGATCTTCGTCCTGTCAGAACGGCCGTAATCTTTCATCGCGGAAATAATATTATCATCTACAATCCCAAGGCTCTTAAGGCGGGACAGGTAAAGGGTAGGACTTGAATATGTAAGCTCTCCCAACTTTTCGGATATCCATTTCAGGTGATCCTTACAGGCAACCACATCGCCGCATACTTCGCAGAGCTGCAGCTCTTTCTCTATTGTTTCGGTGGCTTCTTTCCTGTCAAAAAAGGAAAGTTCCCAGTCGTTAGAAAGCTTGATGCCTTCGTTATCGGCAATACACGCGGCTTCACACTCCCCGCAGAATATGCATGTATCCGTGTGATGCGCCAGCGTCCGCTTCGCCCCGGCGGGGTCGGTCAAATCCTGGTAGCTGAGCGCTTCTGCCGGGCACACGTGCACGCACGCAAGACAACCCACACACTTTGCGTCGTCATATTTGGGCTGTCCGCGGAAATTCGGATGCGGTATGTGCATCTCTTTGGGAAACTTGGACGTATACGGCCCTTTTATGAGAGCCTTGATCGCCTCTACAAGTTCCCTTAACTTCGGTTTCGGTATCCTCATATTTCGCCTTCTTTGTCTTCGGCGTATCTGTCAACGACGCTTTTGTCCCAGAGCTTGAATCCTGCCCTGTGCGCGCCTCTTGCGACCGCGTGGGCGGCTACGGGGGCTGTTAATAAAAGAAACATAATACAGAGAAGAGATTTTAAACCGGCGGCAGTGGGCCCCACAATGAGGAACGTCCCAAAAAGGATGCTGCACGTGCCAAGGGTAACGCTTTTCGTGGCGGCCTGCAGACGGTTATACACATCCGGCAGCCTCACAAGCCCCAGGCAACCAAAAAAGTCAAAAGCAAGACCGATACTTATGAACACAAGCCCTATAATATTATTCATCAAAACCCTTTCCTTCCAGGTATTTTGAAAGCGCAAGCGTGCCTATAAAACTCTGCAGCGCCCAGGCTATTCCTATATCTATGTACCAGGACCTGCCGGTTGAAATAGTCAGTATGGAGCAAAAGCCCACTATCATAATACCGAAGATGTCTATAGCCACGATTCGGTCCGCACCGGTGGGACCCGCGAAGATCCGGTAAAGGCAAAGCGCGCAGGCCAGTATGAGTATGTAAATCGCCCGGCCGAGAAATCCGATGAACGGAAGATCAGGATAGAAAAGAAAAGGAAACGGCTTTATCATAATCCAGGTAATAATGCCTATCAGAAGAACCGCTCCTAAAAACCATCTTATTGTTTTCATTAACCTATTCCTTATTCAAATCCCTCAATCAAAAATCTTCTCGAGAATCCTCTCGAACTTCTCCACTATAATCTTCGTGGCAGCTTCGGTCTCTTTCGATTCCACATTGATCCAGTGTATGTAGATCACCGAGTTGTCTTTGTCTATATCCACGCTCATGGTTCCCGGCGTAAGCGTTATCGAATTGGCTAAAAACGTAAGACCCATATCCGATTTTAATCGGGTCTTTACCTTGACTATTCCCGGTTTTATCGGCAGGGCCGGATGCAGAACGCGATACGCAACGTCGATATTCGCTTTGAAACATTCCCACAGGAACCTGGGTATATAGTGCGCAACAAAATACCAGTAACGACGGGGATGTTTCAATAGCTGCGGTCTGGTTACAAAAAGATCCCCCACCATGGCCGCGACAAAAAGCGCTACAAAAAAGCCCACTAGAAGATGCTGCCAGTCCGGCACCCAGCTCAGCAAGCACCATATCAAAAAAGCCAAAATGAATAGAACTATTCTGCTTTTCATTTATTCTATCCCCTTAAAGACGATAGCCGCGTATTTTGTGCCTTCTAAAAGGACTTCCGTCGCCCGGCCCAGAAAAACCTGGTTCAGCTTGCCAAAAACCAGAACGCCGCCTAAAATACAGATCACCGCCAGGGTGGTCATGGACAGCTTCATGAAAAACGGCACTTCTTTTATGTTCTGCCATCTTTCCTTCAATTTATCGAAAAAGGCGTATTTCATGACCTTCATGAAAGACGCCAGGGTTAAGACGCTCGCTATGACCGCCCAGACCGCGTACCCGTACCTGCCGGCCTGAACAGCCGCTATTATAATGATCAATTTGCTCCAGAAACCGTTAAAAGGCGGGATCCCAGCGATCGACATCGAAGCTATAAGGCTCGTCGTTCCCGTTACGTGCATCTTTGAGGCCAGCCCGCCCATCTCTTTAAGGTCACGCGTCCCGGTTGAGTATTCCACGGCCCCGGAGTTCAAAAAGAGCAGCGACTTAAAAACTGAGTGGTTAAATAGATGAAAGAGTCCCCCCAGTATGCCCAGCGGGGTACCGAGACCGATTCCCAGAATAACATAACCTATCTGGCTTATTGAATGATACGCCAGGAGGCGTTTAAAATCCCACTGCCCTATGGCCAGGAACACCCCGATAACCATCGAGAGGGCCCCCAGAAAAAGCAGTACCGAGGAAACCTCCGCGGTCATCCCTATCACGTTATAGAATATCCTGCACAGCGCGTAGACGCCGAGCGATTTTATGAGAACGCCCGAGAGCATGGCCGATATGGGCGCTGGCGCGGAAGGATGAGCGTCCGGAAGCCACGCGTGAAAAGGAACAAGCGCCGCCTTAAGACCGAACCCCATAAGAAACAAAACGCTTACCATAAGCGTGATGTTCCCGCCGCCCTTTTGCATTAAAACATTAGCCATGTCCGCCATGTTTAAGGTGGAAGTGTAGCTGTACAGGAACACGATACCCAAAAGCACAAAAAGCGAACCGACCGTACTCATGATGGCATATTTAAAAGCCGCTTCAAGTTCGTGCCGTTCCGTTCCGAAGGCAACCAGCGCGTAACTCGCGACGGCGGCGATCTCCAGGAACACAAAAAGGTTGAATATGTCGCCCGTGGCGACAACGCCGTTCATGCCGGCAAGCATCAAGAGAAACAAAGAGTAGAATTTCCATTTAGAGGTAAATTTCTCCATATAATTTACGGAGAAGACGGCGATGACAAACGCCAAGAGATTTACGGTTACCAACATGAAAGAGGTAAAACCGTCCACCACCATCGCTATACCTATGGGAGGTTTCCATCCGCCGACGCTGCACACAAGAACGCCGTACTTGTTCACGGCCACAACCGAAAGAACAGAAAGAACCATGAGAACAAATGTAAACAGGCTTCCCATGACGTCCGGCAACCATTTTATTCTCCTGCCGATCAAGGTGGTAAGAAAAGCGCCCGCCAGAGGTACAGCGACAAAAAGAGGTATCAGATTAGCGGCTACGGTCATCCTCTAAGCTCCCTTATCTTTGTAATATCAAACGTGCCGTATTTTTCATAGATCCGCATGGCTATACCCACAAGTAGAGCCGTACTCGCCAGACCTATGACGATCGCAGTCAAGACCAGCGCATGCGGCAGGGGGTCCACCATGTTCAGGATGTCTTCGCTGGATGAGAATATCGGAGCGCGCCCATTGACGCGATAAGCTGTCAGTATAAAAAACAAATTGACCGCGTATTCCATAATGATAACCCCGATTATGAGCTTAATGACATTGCGTTTTCTCAGGATGCAATAAATGCCCAAAACAAAAAGCACAAGTGTAAGTAAATATACCGTCATCTTAGAAGCCTCATTCTTTTTTGTCTACGTCAAGCTTCAGTAAAATCAGCGCGACGAATATCGCAAAGATACCCGCGCCTACCTTGAAGCTTATGGCTATGTTACACAGCGGTATGATCCCGGCACTAAACAGCTTAAAGGGCGTACCCTTGGAAATAAAATTCAGGAAGAAATATCCGCCGGTAAACCCAAGAAGCGCGATGCTCAGGAACAAGAGCGCCCCCGTACTCTCAAAAAGCGAAGCGGCCTTTCTTGAAAATTTCCTAAAGGCCTCCTCTTTGCCGTACGCCAGTATAAGATTGATAAAGGAAAGCGCTATAATTACCCCTCCGGCGAAACCGCCTCCCGGCGAAAGGTGACCGTGAAGAACGATATATATGCCGTAAAGAAGGATGAGCCCTACGGTAAGACGAGTGATCGTCTTGA
>JBDRIH010000084.1:0-13200 GCA_043816025.1 Candidatus Omnitrophota bacterium | reverse complement strand
TGTCTGGGACTTCAGCTTCGCATCGCTTTTCACTTCGTATCTGTATGTGAACGTCTCAGGGTAGGAAGTGTTATCGCTGGGGTCGGTTCCAAGCAGGATCTCTAAAAGATCTGGAACATCGTTTGCCGGGTCTCCATCATTATAATCATCATCCGAATTTACATTAACCAGCGCTTCCAGGAATTCCTCAGCGGTATTGACACCGGTCATGTCGACTTCTATCAGCAGGTTTAGAAGGTCCACATCCCCGCCCGTAAATACATCCAGCAATGATTGCATCAACTCCTCATTCATATTTGAAGTCAAAAGAAGTTTTACAAGTTCCGCCGGACCTTCCCCGCCTGCAAGAGAATTCAAGGCAGCCAATAGACTTGCGTCATCCAAATCGCCATTGTCGAGCCTGTCCCGCAATTGAGCTATAAGATCTATGCCCGTCTGGTTAGCCTCTCGTGCCTGGGCATCTACAACTGATGTCAAATCCCCTAAAAGTTTTGATGCAGTTGTATAGTCGCCTATGGGGTTCGTTTTCTTAAGTTCCTCCAGCAATGTCTTGAGTTCCCCTGTAGCAGCTCCACCCGCGGTTATGATAAGTGCGTTTAATAAGTCGTTAGCGCTTTCCAAGCCGCCCATATCTGTCGCCAGCAGCGTAGCTATTAACCCGGATATGGTGCCATCTCCTCCGCTCAACACCGCCATCAATGCATCGAATAACCCTTGCACCTCTTCGCCATCCGCCGCCAACAATAACAAAAGCGACATCACATCATCTTCCGTATACCCTTCAGCCAGCGCATTGTCCTTAAGATACTGAATCAGTTCCGCTACCGTCGTTATGCCTTCCGCGTCCAGATCAAGCCCTTCAAGAAACGCCTTAAGGTTGCCTTCGGCCATGTTCGTCAGACTGCTCAGAAGCCCTTCGAGATCCTTTCCACTGACAGCAAGAATCGCCACAAGTGTCATAACATCGTCTTCCGTGTATCCATTCGCTGCCGCATTGTCCTTCAAGTGCTGGATAAGTTCCGCTGCCGTCGTTATGCCTTCCGCGTCCAGATCAAGCCCTTCAAGAAACGTCTTGAGATTGCCGCTAGCTAAACCTGTTAAATCGGCAAGCAGATCTTTTACGTCTCTGTCGCTAAAGATGGCCGAGAGGACCAAAAACTCAATAAGATCCTGAGAAAGCCCTTTACTTTTGGCAGCAGAAATAAAGCTCTTCAGAAAACTATCGGTAGAAGTGAATGCAGCTAGATCCATAGTAAGGAGTATCGTGGCCATATCAGCCATCCCTGCATCCAGACCGGCTTTTATTAAAAGTGCAGCTATAAGATCATCTCTTGAAGTTAGCCCTGCCAGGTCAACTGCCAGAAGAAGCGATATTATCGAATTGTCGTTATTAAAAACTGACAATAATGTTTTGGCCATCTCTTCCGCATTAAAGACATCACCCTCTTTCAAATCCAGAATAAACTTTATAAGTTCGCCATCGCCGCCCGAAGCCTTATCCAGGAGACTATTTTGCAGACCTTCCTTTGTAAGTGCCGGAGTCCAGTCAATGTTGAATTTGTCCCACAGATATTCCTTGACCCCATCAAGATCGTAACTGCCGTCCTCGGCTACAAGCGGCACTTCTTCAAAAGCATTTCCCCAATAAGTAGCGCTTCTCTCCATACCTTTCTTGTTAGTAGCTTTGCTCGCCCTCAGGTTCCCTTCATAGAAATACACCGTGGTGTCCCTTACCGTCTCGCCGTCCCTATAGTAGTTGAACGTTACATCGGAAACCTCTTCGCCCCTTTGCGCAAGGGACATAAATTGAAATATCGTCTCGCTCTTCTTTTTGGCATCATCCTTTATCGAACCATCCCCGTTTGCCGCCTCGCCCCAATAAGTAATGGTACGCTTCATCCTGTCATCGACATCCGATTCGCTGGCTCTATTGTCTTCCTCGTAGAAATAAACAGTGGTATCTTTGACGGTTACTCCGTCCGTAAGATAGCTCACGGTATAATCCTGAACTTCCTCGCCCTTAAGTCTGCCTTCGATGTAAAAGAAAGTTGCGGACCTTGCCCGGGCATCTTCCTTGATATTTCCGTTTTCGTCTATGCCCTCGCCCCAATACACAACGGATTTTGACATAGGCCATCTGTAATTAGCCCCGGTCGCCCTGGTCTCATCTTCACCGTAGAAATAAACCGTGGCACGGCTTACCTTTCCCTTTATATAACTCAGCGTATAATCCAGCACTTCCTCCCCAGGCAAGCGATGCTCTGCGTGGTAAAATGAAATGCTTATCACTTTGTCTTGATCCTTATCCGGGATACCGTTTCCGTCGTCATCGGAAGATGCTTCTACAGCATCTATATCTACCTCGCCCTGATACGTTACCACTCGTTCTTTCGGGTCGCGCCAATCGGCCTCAGCTGCCCGTTTACCTCCCCGGTAGTAGTTGATAATGGTAGAGCTTGTATTTCCCTCATCCGACTTCGTTATGGTATAATCGGCGATTTCCTTGTCCTTTTCACCGACAAAATAAGTCACATTGGTTAAAACAGGCTCTTCTATCGTCCCGTCTTTGTCCACATCGTCACTATCGCCGTCACCGTCTGCATCATAATCCTTATTCCTGGTATCATAGCTTCGCACTTCCCTTAGAGCCTGTTTTTTTACTTCCCCTTCTTCGTCGTATATAAATTCCTGATAAGAAATAGCGCTGGCAGTGTCCTTGTCATACTCTATTTTTCGCACTATTCTGTTGTCGTCTTCGGTGCCTTCGAAGAAAGCTTCCTCGACCAAGACCCCACCCTTCGTTCTATCTATCTGCCCTTCCACGTAATATTTGAGGGTTTTGCTTATGGAGTCGCCCTCGTACTGGTATTCGGTCCTGAACTTAGGTTTATACTTTTCAACAAGCGCATCAGGAGTTTCCACGTATCCCGATAGCATGTATTTTATTTTTTCATTTTCGCTATCGCCAAAATATATGACCTCTTTGATCTTTCTTTCTTCTTTCGGCCCATCCTTGCCCTCGAATCCTACCCAGTAATCAAGTCCTGACTTCTCGTCCTCTTTCTTTTCGGCGCCCTGCTTCCAATAATTCACGTCTATAACGGGATAGCGGGTTATATCGAATGTGTCTATTTTTTCGAGAACGTCACCTTCCTGCTGAAGGTCATTATATTCATGCGGCCACTCTTCGTCATCCGGTTGGGTCAATGTGTAATCAGCGGCTCCTCCTCCTCCTCCTCCTCCTCTTTTTCTTTTCAGCGGCATAGGTGCTTCATATTCTTCCTCGGGCTTTCTGCGCCCGAGCTGTCCTACAAGCGCTTCCTTGCCCGTTTTCTGACGAATGATTTCCTCGTGCTTGGATTGCTGTCGCTTCAGGTAGCTGGGCGCGAACCTGCCGGATTGTTCGTATTCTTGGGAGGAAGACAGAAGTTTTTCAGCAACACCGCCGAGTCTTTTGTGCCTGTACATGTCCGCGACGCCGATCTGCTGGAATAGAAAAATAAAGGCAACAAAAAAGGATATGACTTTAAGCCATATCCTTTTGCATTCATTGGATTGCACCTCGATAAAACTTATCGGGTGCAACAGATCATCAGACGAATAATATCCATTGTCTGACGAAGTATTAATATTATTTTTTTTACCGCCACTACCATCTGTACTCATTTGGACACCTACCAGCTACCAGCTCTTTTTAGGGTTACGGGAAAATACTTTTTTAAACTTTTTAATAAGTGTTCTAAAAAAATGCGCCTGGGGTCTACTTTAGTTACCTTTCCCCTCAAACGCCTATTCAAGTATATCATATTAAGTATATATAGAGCAAAAATAAATTCTAACTATTTAAAATGTTACTTCTTAACACATTTTTAACAAACCGCACCCATTTGTCGGTTTTTTTTGGGTCCAAATTTATCCATTTTCTCGCTAGCTTTTTCTAAACTAACAATTCATTGGACTTTTTTTGTGTCGAATGAGGAAATCTGTAAGTTATCTGTTTTAAGTGTCTTATGGCGCGAATGCGGGAGGTTGGATCTGGTTATAACAAATTGGAGAAATGGTCAGTCGTCTTTCTTGTGTTTTTTCCAAAATTTAGGCCATGTGATCCGTTGCAGCATCTCCATAAACATTCGCCATAGCTTTTTGATGGTATTCCCCAAGTTTCTTGGGTGCAATGCCTCTTTGACGATCTGCCCGAACTGTTCAAAAATAGAATAAATAGCCGGGACTAGTACCAGAGTTAAAGGTGTGGCAAATAAAAGTCCGCCGATCACGGTAACAGCCAGAGGATTCCAAAGGTTTGCCCCCGCGCTTCTGTCCAGAGCCATCGGAAGCAGACCAAAGATCGTTGTTGCCGATGTCATTAGCACCGGTCTTAACCGGTCCCTTGCCGCCTGCATTAAAAGCCGGAAAAGATTGCGGCGCTCTTTTTTTAATTCATTCGCGTGATCCACAAGGATTATACCGTTGTTGACGACTATACCCGCAAGCATCATCAGCCCGATAAGGGCCCCCATTCCTATGGAGGTGCCGGTCATGTAAAGTGCGCCCACAGCCCCTATTGTTGCCAGCATGACAGTCACCATTATAATGAACGGCTGGCGGTAAGATTCAAAAATAGAGGCCAGGACAAGATAGATCAGTATGATTATAACGACAATGGTAAGCAGAAATTCGCGTTGTGTCTTGACCAGAGTCGGATAGTCCCCTCCCACTTCATAAAAATAATCTTCCGGAAGTTTAAGATCCGAAAGTTCCTCATCCAATAACCTCACCGCTTTTCCGAGCGGCAATTTTCCTATATTTGCGCTGACCTGGATCATCCGTGCCCGGTTCTTTCTCCAGATCTCGCTGGGGCCGAGACCGTATTCGAAATCCACTATCTGGTCAAGTCTCGCCCTGTCGTCCCCGACCCTGGAAACGGTAAGCGAGTGTATGTCTTTTACGGTCCGCCTGTCTTTTTCCTGCATACGCACTATCGTCTCGACTTCCGCGGATTTTGTATGATACATCGTCGCCCTTACTCCCCTGACTTTCGCGTGCACCATATCGGCTATATCGCGGGTGCTAAATCCGAATTGGGCGCTTTTCTTTTTATCTACCCTGAGATCCAGCTCCGGACGCCCCTCCCTCATGCGGATCTTGGTGTCGGTAAAATACGGAATGCGCCCCATTCTTGTGGTTATCGCGATCGCGATCTCTCTCAGTATATCGTAATCATGGCCATAGATATTCAGGATGATCTCTTTCGTTCCCACCTCTTGCTCTTCCTCAAAATATATGAAAGCCGGCTGCATCCGGGCGACTTTAGGCCTTAAGCTGTCTGTTATCTCAGCTATGGACCTTTTCCTCTTTTCCAGGTCTACCAGCTTGACATAGATCTTGCTCGACCAGGCTTCCACTCGCGCGGTGAAATCCTCCACTTCCGGCACCTCTTTCAGCATAGCCTCGACCTGTCTGACTACCTCGTCACTCGAGTCCAATTTGGCCCCTGTGGGCAATTCTATGAATATAGTGAACCTGTCCTGTTCCGTTGTGCCCATGTATTCTTTACCCATCTTCCCGTAAACATACATAGCCCCTATAAACAGGGCCACTGCGATCGAGATTATCAAAAATCTTCTCCTGAAAACAAAGAGCAGCGCCCTTTCCTGCGCCCTGTAAAATGGCAAAAGAAACTTCTCTTTGACCTGCTGGGATGCACCTCCTTTTGCCGCGATACTGATCCTGGAACTCATAAGGGGCACTATCATCAGCGCGACGAAAAGCGACACGCACAGGGAGAATGTTACTGTCCACGCGACCCCCCCGTAAAGAAGGCTCATGGATTTGCTCACAAAAAGCATCGGCAGAAACACAATGATGGTGGTCAACGTGGAAGCAAAGATCACGACATTCATTTCGGTGCTTCCCTCAACGGCGGATTCGATCCGATCCATCCCCTGTTCGCTTTTTGTGACGATGTTCTCAAATACGACAATGGAATTGTCGACAAGCATCCCTACCCCAAGGGCCAGGCCGAAAAGCGTGATAAAATTGATGGTAAGGTCCATTATGCTCGGGATAAACATATTTGACATATCCATGAACCCGAATGTTATTATAAGTGATATGGGTATCGACAGCGCCACTATGAGGATGGGCCTGTGTTTTTTGAAAAATAAGAGGAACAGAATAAGCCCTGCCAGCAGGAAGTAAAGGGGTCCGCTCGGCAGAAATATGGCCCCGGCCAGTCCCGCCGGGACAACGAAACTGGCTTTCCCCCCAAGTTTACCCAGAAAAAGCATCAGAATAAATATGATCATAACCGCGCCCCGCAAGAGAGAATCGCGCAGGTTGGATATGGATGTTTTTATGAATTTTGCCTGGTTCTTGGTCACAAAGACCTCGATATCATCGGGAAGCATCGTCCTGATGTTCTCGATCTCCTCAAGTATTTTTTTTGAGACCAGGATCGTGTTGGCCTTGGACTCTTTCTGCGCGTATACCGAAACAATGGGTTTTATGTTTATCCTGGCGTAGGTCTTGGGTTCCAGGTAAGAATCCTTGACTTCCGCCAGATCCCTTACCCTCACGATAGACCCGTCAGGTCTGGTCAATACCGCCGTATTCTTAATATCGTCAACGGTGACAAACTGACCTACTGCCCTTATCAGCACTTTGCCTTTGTACGTCTCGATCTCCCCGGTAAGAAGATTAAGATTGCTTGTCCCCAGCGCGGAAATAAGCCTGTTGAGGGAAACCGCGTAACGGAACAGCGCTTTCTTGTCTGCCTCGATCATTATTTTTCGTTCCCGTCCGCCCCCGACTTCTACATTAGCGACACCGCCGATCCTCTTGATCCGGTCCTTTACCTCTTCATCGACGATCCTGCGCAGTTCTTCCGTCGTCCGCTTGCGGCTCGTCAGGGCGAAGATAACAATGGGGACATCCGTCTGGGAGAACTGGGCGATAATGGGTTTTTCGGCTTCTTTGGGCAGTTTTTCCTTGACCTTGGCGAACTTTTCCCTGACCTCCATGGCGGCCAGCTGCATGTCGAGACCGCGCTCAAAACTAAGAACGACCGTGGACTCCCCTTCCTTTGATATGGAAAGTATTCTTTCCAGGTGTGAAACGGTGCTTACCGCTTCTTCGATGGGTCTGGTGACCATGGATTCTACCTCTGTAGGAGGGATGCCGCCGCGTATATATATGATGATGCTGATCTGGCCAAAGGAAATATCCGGATACAGTTCCACCGGCAGCCGCGTCAGGGATATTATCCCCATCAACGACAACGCGGCGAAGATCATTATGGTGGTTATCGGTTTTGTTATGGAAAATCGGGACAAGCTCATATTAATTGGCTACTTGGCAAAAAAATGCGTGATCTTTTCCCTGATCTCACTCTCAATGACAAGGATAGAAGGGATCACAACAAGCGTAAGGAAAGTGGCGATTATGAGACCTCCCATAACGCTTATGGCCAAAGGTGCCCGCAGCTCGGAACCCCTGCCAACTGCCAGCGCCATGGGAAACAGCCCCAGCACAGTGGTGAGCGCCGTCATGATTATGGGCCTCAGTCTGGCCAGACTCGCTTCAACAACGGCATCCACCACGCCCTTCCCCTTGCTCATTAGAAGATTCGTGTAATCTATGAGGACAATGCCGTTATTGACCACGATGCCCCCAAGCATGATAACCCCCAGAAGTGCCACAACACTTACGGACGTGCTCGTCGCGAACCATGCCAGAAGAACACCGATAAGGGAAAGCGGGACCGTGAAAAGGATTATCAGCGGCTGAGTCAGGGATTCAAACTGCGCGGCCATGATCATGTAGACCATTATTATGGACAGGATAAGCGCGAAACGCAGACTGTTGAAAGACTTCTCCATTTCCTCCGACTCGCCGGCCAGTTTGGTCATATATCCGCTTTCAAGTTCCATTCCATTAAGCATTGTGTACACATCCGCAACGATATCCGCGATCTTCCTGCCGGCGACATTGGCAGAGACTATGATCGTTCTTTCCTGTCCGAGGCGCTTGATCTCGCTCGGGCCCTTTCCCTTCTCAAAATCGGCAACCGAACCCAGCGGAAACATCCCCCCTCCGGGCGAATTTATCCGGACACGGTACAGCTTGTCATAACTGTTCCTGTCCTCTTCCCTTAACCTTACCCTTATATCTATCTCGTGTCCCTTTTCCTTGAACCGAGACGGAATATATCCCCTTAAGACCATCTGCGCGATCCTGGCAAGATCGACGACTGAAATGTTATATAGCGCTGCCTTGTCTTTGTCGACATTTATCCTTACCTCCGGGGATGGTTCCGGGACATCATCCTCGATCCCGAAAATCCCCTTTATTTGTCCCAGCTCTTCTTTTATTTTTCGCGCTATTCTTTCCATCTCTTCCAGTTTCTCACCTTTGATCTCGATCGTTATCGGTTTGCCACCGCCTCCGAACGCCCCGGAGATGACCCCCTGCTGCAAAGAAAACTTTATCCTGGCGTCTTTGAGCGCTTTATCTTCTTTGAACTGTTCCTGGAGTTCCTGAACGGCATCGATCGTTTTCCCTTTTCTCTTTTCCTTAAGATTAACTATAAGCTGCCCCTGATGCGACCCCATCCTGCTGACCATGTCCCTGGCAGATCCCCCCATCGTTGACCCAACAATGGAACTGACGGATTCCGCGTCAGGGTATTCAAGGATTTTGTCTTCGACTTTCAGCGCGATCTTGTTGGTCTCCGACACCTTCGTCCCCACCGGCATATCTATCTTCGCTATAAATTGTCCCTGCTCTGTCTTAGGCATAAGCTCTTTGTCGAGGAAGTTAAAAATAAACAGGCTTGAGATAAATATAGCCGTCACGATCCAGAGCCCGATTCTTTTATGGACTAGGAATTTCCTGAGGAGAACTTCGTACTCTCTAAGGATTTTTTTCCAGACCTCTCCTCCGGTGAAGGAGGCGGCCCCTTTCGCCGTTTCCTTTTCCCCGCCGCCAAGTTTACAGCTTAAAAGCGGGATAAGGGTCAAGGCGACCCAGAGAGAACCGATCAATGAGAACGTTACCGTGAACGCCAGTTCCTTGAAGAGCTGCCCGGCTACGCCTACAACGAATATCATCGGCAGAAAAACGGCTATCGTAGTGAGCGTGGATGCCACGATCGCGTTCGACACTTCCTCGGCGCCATCGGTCGCCGCCTTTTCCGGTGTTTTGCCAAGTTGTTCTCTGTGCCGAAAGATATTCTCCATAACGACGATAGCGTTATCCACCAGCATACCTACACCAAGCGCCAGCCCGCCGAGCGACATTATGTTTATGGAAAGTCCGCCGAAATACATAAAGGTAAAGACTATCATGATCGATATGGGCATACTAAGCGTGACTATCGCCGATGACTTAATACTGCGCAGAAAGACCAGCAGCACCAGAAACGCCAGGACCCCCCCCTGCAGAGCGGCGTCACGGACGCCGTTGATGGCATCCCGGATAAAGATGGATTGGTCGTATATAACTTCGATTTTTACATCATCGGGCAATATTGTTTTAAGCCGGCCGAACGAAGCACGTATCCTGTTTATAACCTGCATCGTATTGGCCTGCGCCTGTTTCTGTATCGATATAGATACGTTCTCTTCCCCGTTGTACCTGGAAAAACTGCTCCTCTCTTTAAATGTATCCCGCACGTCCGCAACGTCTTTAACCAGAACGAGTTTTGCTTCGGGACTGATCTCTCTTTGAGCCATCTTTTGCTCAAAAGGAAGGGCCATCTGGTCATCCGCCGCGCTTTTCACGACAACATCCCCTATCTCCCGGACATCTTTGAACTCGCCCAGCGTTCGTATGAGATATTCGTAAAAACTTTCCTTGATCGTTCCGGCCGGGTAATTAAGGTTTGCGTTGGTGATCGCGTCAGACACATCAAGTATGGGGACCCCGTATGTTTGCAGCTTCCCCTGGTTGACATCGACGAGTATCTCCCTCTCAAGCCCGCCCTCGACTGAAGCCGAAGCGACTCCATCGATCTTCTCCAGTTCTTCCTTTATGGTATCGGTAGCGATCTGCCTGAGCTGCACCAGGTTGCGGTCACCCGTAACACTGATCGTCATTATGGGCAATTCAAACGGGTTAAAGGGGACTACCAGGGGTTCGGTGGCGTCCCGCGGCAGGCGCGCCTTTATAAGATCCACTTTTTCCCTTGTCCTGAGTGACGCGAAATCCATGTTCTGATCCCAGTCGAACTCCGCGATAACAAGGGACACGCCTTCTTTGGATATCGACTGCAGCCCTTTAAGGCCACTCACGGTCCCGACAGCCTCCTCAACGGGCTTTGTGAGCAGCGTCTCTATCTCCTCAGGGGCAGCGTTGGCGTATCCGGTAAAAACAGTTAGCTGGGGATACGTGATTGGCGGGAAAAGTTCTTGCGGGAGCTTCGTTAATGAGATAATCCCAAAAAGCATGACCCCGACAAATATCATGACGGTAGTCACCGGTTTTCTTATAGAAAATTCAGGCAGTCCCATATTTTATTTAGAAGATAGTTTCCTGGACCTCGGTAATCTCGACTTTATCCTTATCCTTGTACTCCCGGTGCAGTTCACGAATTATCAATTCCCCTTCTTTTAGCCCTTTGCTGATCTCCGCCACATCGTGTGTAAGGTATTCTATTTCCACTTCCCTTTCTTCGACGATGCCGACTTCGGCTCCCGCTAATTCTTCGCTTACTGCCTCGGCTTCTTCGGCTTCCGGATGCACCGCATAAACGAAATATTTGTTTTCCTGTTTTTTGAAGGCGGATGCCGGGATTATCAACGCGTCCTTCTTCTCATACGTGTTGATGATAGCTCTGGCGAACATGCCTGGTTTCATCTCGTTCTCTTCGTTAGCCAGCTCGATCTTGACCTTCTGCGTGCGCGTCCTTCCTTCTATCATGGGAGAGATCATATCCACAGTCCCGGAGTATGATTCGCCGGGATACGCGTCCAGAAATATCTCTGCGTTCTGTCCCAGTTCCAATTTGGGCGAGTCTTCTTCTATCACGTCAAATGTCGCATACACCTCGCTAAGATCAACAAAGATCCCTATCTTGTCCTGTGAAGTCACAAAAGCGCCTGTATCTTTTTCCTTGCTGCCCAGATATCCATCGCTGGGGGCATATATATTTGTCTTCTCAAGATCCCGTTTGGCTGACTCGTATTCGAGTTTTTTCTGGTCCAGCGCTAATTTATCGATCCCGCCGAGGTCATATAACTTGTTGGTCTTTTCCATCTCAAGCCCCGCATATTTCAGTTTAAGAAGCGCATCCTTCTGATCGATGCTGGCGATGATGTCTCCCTCCAGGATACGTTCTCCCTCCTCAAAATTAAAGCTTTCCAGCACGCCCTTCCCGTCAAAAACCAGGTCCACTTCCTTAAACCCCTCTATCCTGCCCATAACCGGAAGGGTATCCCTGAAATCCATACGTTTGACCTTGTAGACCTTCACGGGGGTCGTTTCCAGAAATTCCACCATCTCCTTCGCTTTTTTTGCTATAGAAAACGTCTGCTTTATCTTGCCTATTGTGCGGGCCAAAACAAACACCACTATCAAAATGCCCAGAAGTATCCATATATAGTTCTTTTTTACCTTAGCAAGGTCTATTTTTTTAAGATCGATCTTCTTGAAATCGATCTTCTTCAGATCTATATTCTTTAGATCTATCTGGCTTATTTTTTGTTTTGCTTTATTCAGGTACTCCTTCCCTCGCTCTAATCCTTTACCTAAATATTCCCTTGTCTTATCTAAATACTGTTTTATTTTTTCTTTGTCCATAATTTCCCCCTGGAATTAATCATCTTTAGTGCATCTGTCATCCCCGCGTGACCGGGGGTCCAAGGCAAGGCACGTTTAACCTCGCCCTACTCGAATTGCCCTTGGGCTTACTGCTCTTCCTTAATTTTCTGGCGGGCATACTCCTCAGCCTTACTCAGCGTTTCTTCTTCGGCCTTTGACAGTTTTTGCTCTTCTTCGTAAATCTTCTCTGCCTCGTCTATCTTATCTAACAGCGCCTGCGCTTCACTGTTGTCTTCCTCTATCCCAAGCGCTTTCTCCGCATAACCGCGTGCGCGTTCAAATTTGTCGCTTTCAAGTTGCGTCTGCGCTTTCTTTAAATAGCTTGCTATTACTCTCGCGCGTATCTGCGCTTTTTTCTCTTCTTCGTCTATTCGTTCTGCCTCTTCTTCGGCAGCTTTCTCTTCGGCAAGTTTCTTCTTCCACTCGTCATACTCCTGGTTCTCGTATGCGGGCTTAAAATAATCCGGGATACCTATTGTGCCGTTAAGCTCGGTAAGGGATATAAAATAGTTGGCGTCCCCCTGCACCAGACCGTATTCATGCTCGGCAAGTTTTTCCTGTTCCTCTATAACCTTTGACACTTCCATCTCGGCGTAACGGAGCCTTTCCTCAAGCACATCCACGAACATCTTCTGATGTTCAACCTGCGCCTGAGCCACGTCCATCTGCAAAAGCGCCTTCCTGTATCTGAAATAGCGCTCCTTGACCTCCACCATAAGATCATTCTCGGCTTTAAGATATTCATATTTCGCGCTTTCGAATCCGGCTCTGGCTTCCTGCAGATTCGAAAAATACGCCAGGTCGTCCAGTAATTTAAAGTTTAGATAACTTGTCGCGGATTCGGAACCACGAAACGCCGATACGGTCGGCGCCCACTTTTCCCTCACGTAGTTGTATTCAAGCGTATTTCCCCAGAGGGGAAGACTTGTCTGGACACCCGCATACCACTCCGGGTTCCAACCCCCGATCGCTCTGGCAACACCCCCGGTGCCCCGCCCTCCCGCTTGAGGAGTCAACCAATCGCCGGGGAGAAACATCGGTTCAAATCTTTCGATCATTTGTCCAAAAGAACCGGTGAAGTCTATTTTGGGCCATCCTTTTGCTTTCATCATCTTTCGGTCAAAATCATAATACTCGATGGTCTTCGCTTTGATCTTGAAATCAGGCCGGTTGGCGACAGCCAGGCGGTAACAATTCTCCAACCCGATAGACGGCGGGTTTGCCGGTTTTGCAACGGGTTTGATCTCGATATGCTGATCTGGCTCCATGTTCATGGCCTGAAAAAGGATCATCTCCGCCAGGTCAACATCCTCTTCTGATGAAATGTATTGAAAATCGGCCTGCATGTTTTGCCCTTTGACCTTAAGATATTCCACGCGGGAA
>JBDRIH010000083.1:0-6238 GCA_043816025.1 Candidatus Omnitrophota bacterium | reverse complement strand
CATGTCTATATCGTTTATTATCCCCAGATCCACTCCAAGCCGGACGGCGGACAATAATTTTATAGTCTCGTTCGACGTTATTATTCTGGCGCTTTTCAGCGTTCCGTAAGACCGGGAGATCCCGTCGGATATTTCCTGCTTCTTTTTTTTGAGGAGGTTCTCCCTGGTGGCTTCCTCCCTGGATATGATCTTGTTTATGATCCTTTCCAGGTTATCAAGTATATCCATCTCTGAATGCCCCAGTGCCAACTGGTTGGAGATCTGGAAAAAATCCCCAAACGCCTCCGTGCCTTCCCCGTAAAAACCCCTCATCGTCAATCCCAGTTTGGCGATCCCATCAAATACGTTCTCTACCTGACCGGTCATCGCCAGCGCCGAAAGGTGCAGCATGACCGACGCCCTGAGACCCGTACCCGTGTTTGTCGGACAGCTCGTCAGGTACCCGAACTTATTGGAATAATCAAACGCCAGATACTGCCCCAGCTCGGTATCGATATCGTCCACGATCCTCCAGGCCTCCATTATGTTGAAACCTGACTGCAGTACCTGGAGCCTTATATGGTCCTCCTCGTTCAGCATGGCGCTTACTATTTCTTTCTCCTCCACCACAAGGCCCTTGTGCGCCACCTCCTGCATGTGTTCCAGACTCATAAGATGCCGTTCCACCAGAAGCATCCTGTCAAGATCGGAAGTATCCTTGACCCTCAGAAAAAGTGCGTTTTTGAGAAACTTGCTTTTCTTTATCGCCGAGGTAACCGTATTAAGCGTCTCTTCACGCTGAGCGTTATCCGCCTGGTCAAAATACATACGGCCTTCCACATTCCTGGCTATCCTCACGCGCGTGGATATAGCGATATTAGATCTGGGGCCTTCACCCTTGAGCCACTCGCTCCTTTTATGCACAAGGTCATTAAGTGTCATGGTTTAGTCCTAGCTGGTCGGCTTCTCTTCCAGCTCTTTTATCCTGTCCCTGAGTAAAGCGGCCTTCTCGAACTCTTCCGCCCGGACAAGTTCGTTCAGTTCGTTTTTCAGCCGCTGCATATCATGCTGATCCTTAAGCGATTCTTTGCCTTTAAAAGGCATCTTGCCCACGTGTTTGTCCGAACCGTGTATCTTGCGTAAGAGCTCACTCAGCTTTTTAGCGAATGTCGCGTAACATTTGCCGCAGCCCAGGCGGCCCGTCTTCTGAAAATCATAATACGTCATGCCGCATGCGGGACATTTCAGCTCAATACGCCTCTTTGCTTTTTCTTCCGACACGGGCGGCTCCAGATCCATCAAACCCGCCAATAGATCGGTCAGGCCGAAATGAGCCTGCATCTCTTCGCCTTTCGCTTTCGCGCACTGTTCGCAGAGATGAAGTTTCGTAACCTTATCGTCAATAACTTCGGTCAGATGAACACTGGCCTCTCTTATGCCGCAGGCAT
The DNA here is from genome assembly GCA_043816025.1 of Candidatus Omnitrophota bacterium. Taxonomy (GTDB): domain Bacteria; phylum Omnitrophota; class Gorgyraeia; order Tantalellales; family Tantalellaceae; genus JBDRIH01. Next base: position 4,811 of record JBDRIH010000083.1, on the reverse strand, counting down.
CGCATTTCATTAATACCCTACTCCTTCTGTCTCGGTCAGTTTCCTGTATTCCTGGCGCAGCTTTATGGTGACTTCTCCGGGACTGCCCGTGCCAATGGTCTTCTCGTTTATTTTTATAACCGGTATGATCTCCGCCGCCGTGCCCGTAAGAAAACACTCCTCGGCCTCTAAGATTTCTTCGGGAAGCATCTTTCTGTATTCGGTACCGATACCCATCTTTTTCGCCAGGTCTATCACCGCATCCTGCGTCACCCCTTCAAGCGCTCCGAGCTCAGACGGCGGGGTCAGGAGCTTGTTGTCCTTAAAAATAAAAATGTTGTCGCCCGTGCACTCGACGGCATACCCCTCGATGGAAAGCATAAGAGCTTCCGGGACCCCCGCGTCTATGGCTTCTATCCTGGCAAGGATATTGTTCAGATAATTCAGGGATTTTATGCGCGGGTCCAGTGTGATGGGGTGATTGCGTCTTGTCCGGGCTATCATGATAGGCAGTCCCTTTTTATAAAAATCCTCGGGATAAAGCGCTATCTTATCGGTTATGACGAACACCGTCGGCTTCTCGCACTTGCGCGGGTCCAGCCCCAGATCGCCCACGCCTCTGGTCACGACAACGCGGATGTACGCGTCATTCAGATTGTTCAGTTTAAGCGTCTGGAGTATCTTATCCCTGAAAGACTCCTTTGTTATCGGCACTTCCAGCCTTATGGCGTCGGCGCTTTCGTACAAACGGTTAAGATGTTCATCAAGACGAAACACCCTCCTGTTATAAGACCTTATACCTTCAAATACGCCGTCGCCGTAAAGAAGTCCGTGATCAAAAATAGATACTTTCGCGTCTTTACTGTCGACGAATTCTCCGTCCAGAAAAATTTTAAGCTCCATCTACTGATCCTTTCATTTTCTCATGTCACAAGCTTCATGCTACAGGCTGCAGGTTTTTATTTAAGACGTTTATACCTCAGACTTAACGCCGATCGCTCCCCCTGCACATGAATTTCTCTCATGCTCTGACACTTTTTCTAGTACCCCGTCCTTCATCCTGTATTCGGTATGAAAAAAATCTTTATCGACCTCCTGGTGCGAAACCACTATCACGCTCATATCACTTTTCTCGCTGATCCTGCGGATAAGGGCATAGATCTCGCCGCCCATTTCCGAATCCAGGTTGCCGGTCGGTTCGTCACAAAACAGCACCTCGGGCGAATTCACCAGAGCTCTGGCCACGGCCGTTCGCTGCGCCTCCCCGCCTGAAAGCTGGCTCGGCCTGTGTCTCAGACGCTCAGTCATACCCACCGTTTCCACCAGTTCCATGGCCCTGGGCCTTGCTTTTCGAGGAGACTCTCCTTTTATTATCGCCGGCAGCATCACGTTCTCCAGAACATTCAGCTCGGGCAGAAGATGATAAAACTGAAAAATAAAACCGAAACAACAGTTTCTAATACGGCTTCTCCTTGAGTCCCGCAGGCCGTATATGTCTTTGCCATCGAATATAACTCTTCCCTCCGTCGGCAGACTAAGACCCCCAAGCACCTGAAGCAGGGTGCTCTTCCCCGCACCGGAAGGACCGTGAATATATACGCGTTCGCCTTTCGCGACGCGCATAAACACGGCTTCCACCGCGTGAACGGCCTTCGTACCCTGCTTGAAGACTTTATTTACATTCTCGGCAACGAGCATATTCTCCCCACGCGCTTGCTGTCAGATTACTCATACCTTATCGCTTCCACCGGATCCAGCCGGGACGCTTTCCACGCGGGATATACACCCGCCGCCAGCGTCAGCATCATAGCCACACAAATTATCATAAAAATATCCGTCGGGCTCACCTTAACCGGGATCTCGGTAAAATAATACACGTCGCTCGGAAAAACCGCTATACCGGTAATCCTTTCTATAAGATCAGCCACCGCGTTGACCCTCCTGGCGATAAAAACACCGGAAAACCCCCCCACTACAACTCCCATCAGTCCTATCACGGCCCCTTCCAGAAGAAAAACAAGACTTATCCCGCGCGAATTGGCTCCGAGCGCTTTAAGTATGCCGATATCCCTGGTCTTTTCCATGACCATCATTATCAGCGAACCGGAAATATTGAAACAGGCGACCATGACTATGAGGGCCAGAATGATAAACATCATCTTCTTCTCCAGCGCAAGCGCCGTCACCAGGTTACGGTCAAGATCCATCCAGCTCCTGACTATGTACGGATACCCCAGTACTGACTGCAGGCGCGATTTTACGCCGCCGGCCTCCATATGGTCTTGGACCTTGAGGCCTATACCCGTCACCGTGTCACCCGTCCTGAAGAGTTTGCGCGCCTCATCCAGATTGATCACGGCTATATTCGCGTCATAATCGTACCTGCCCGAGGTAAAACTTCCGATAACTTTCATCCTCACTTTCTCCAGGTCCATTTGCGAATACGGCACCAGGATCTCCACTGTGTCGCCCGCGGAAATCCTTTCGTTCTTCATCAGCTCACTACCCAGAACGATCGTATCGCCTTCCAGAGCTTCTCCGGCACTTGAGGTATACTCTATCACACTGGTGACTTCCGATTCTTTCTCTGTGTCGATACCCTTAAGAAGGATACCCGAGACACCGCCATCCTTCCTCAGTATGGCCTGGCCCATTATAAACGCCGAGGCACTTTTCACTTCCGGCATGGATTCAAGGCTGGAGACCATAGCCGGATAATTCTCTATACCCGCCTCTTTTGTAATAACTATATGGGCGTAAGTCCCTATGATCTTCTTCTTGACCTCTGAATCAAACCCGTTCATCACCGACATAACGATTATAAGGGAAGCCACTCCCAGCGCCACCCCGATAACCGAGATCGCCCCTGTCAGGGATATCATACCCTCTTTTCTTTTAGACAGAAAATATTTGATGCTTATAAACAAAGTCCACATTTTTTTCACCCAGTTAAAAAGCTAAGCAAGCTTCAAGCCACAGGCTTCAAGCTACAGGCCTGAAGCTTGCAGCCTGCAGCCTATTCTGGCCTCATATGCGGGAACAGGATCACTTCGCGTATACTCGCGGAATCCGTAAATATCATCGTCAGGCGGTCTATCCCGATACCGAGCCCACCCGCCGGCGGCATCCCGTATTCAAGCGCCCTTATAAAATCCTCGTCTACCATCGCGTCCGGATCCGCTTTTGCCTGCTCCTGTAACCTTTTGCGCTGGTCGATCGGATCGTTCAGCTCCGAATAAGCATTGGCTATCTCCATCCCGCCCATATACAGCTCAAACCTGTCGACCAGTCCCGGCTGGTCCTTCTTCTCTTTCGCAAGGGGACTGAGTTCCTTGAACATATCAACGACAAACACCGGATGCGTTTCCGTCTCGGGTTCAACCAGCTCGCCGACTATATTGATGATCTGTGTTTTGCTGACGGCGTCACCCTCTACCTCGATACCTTTGGCTTTAAGCTTTTTTACCCAGTCTTTCAAAGGGTCGTCGACCTTGATGTCAAAAGTGGTTTCCATAAGCTCGGCGAACGATACCCTCTTCCATACCGAAAGATCCACCTCTCTTCCCTGATAGGTAAATTTCTCCGTACCGAGTATCTCCCTCGCCGCGGAACGTATCAATTCCTCGGTAAGTTTCATCATACCTTCGCAATCCGAATACGCCTCATAGACTTCCATCATGGTAAACTCGGGGTTGTGTCTCGTGGAGATACCTTCGTTCCTGAAAGAACGGTTGATCTCAAACACTTTTTCAAACCCGCCCACAAGAAGTTTTTTCAGGTATATCTCCGGGGCGATCCTCAGATACAGGTCGATATCCAGCGCCTGATGATGCGTCTTGAAAGGTTTGCCCGCAGCCCCGCCGGGGATCGGATGCATCATCGGCGTCTCCACCTCAAGAAAACCTTTCCCGTTAAGCGTTTCCCTGATATGTTTGATAAGCTTGACGCGGGCCTTGAACTTTTCACGCGCCTGGTCATTCACAATAAGGTCAACGTATCTCTGTCGGTACCGGGTCTCCACATCCTTCAGCCCGTGCCATTTTTCTGGAAGAGGCAGAAGCGACTTTGAAAGCACACGGTACTCCTTGACCTGCACGGTATCTTCCCCGGTCCTCGTCCTGAAAAGCTCGCCGTCGACTCCTATGATATCCCCTATGTCAAGCGCCTTGACGACATCAAAAGCTCCTTCTCCTATGAGGTCCTTCTTAAGGTACACCTGCATCCTGCCGGTAGAATCCTTGAGGTCCATAAAAACGCTTTTACCGTGCTCGCGTTTGGCCATTATCCGGCCCGCTATGCGGGTGACGCGTCCATCGGCATAATCGGCCTTCACGGACTCTATACTCCGGACATCGGGAAACTTTTCACCGAAAGGATCTATCCCTTCTTTCTGGAGTTTCTCCAGATTCTTGTACCGCTGTTCGATGAGGTCGTTTTTTTCTTCCATAGATAATTTCCTTTTGATAAACTCAGGCACTGCCTCTGCCCGCTTATCTTACAACACGCAAGCAGGGTTACTATAATATTAATAGTGATTTTTACTTCCCAATTATATCTATTATGGGTTATCCTGTCAACCAATTAACTGTTTTGGGTCAGATCTGGCAGGATATACAAGTTTGTGTGGGTTTATATAGGTTTATTCTGGGTTGGGCAGGTTGGTAAGCTTCCTGAACTCTTCTTCCGTAAGGATCTTTATCCCTTTTTTCTGCGCTTCATCGAATTTTGATCCGGGTTTTTCACCGCAAACTACAAAATCCGTATCGGAACTTACGCTTGAGGTGGCTTCCCCGCCTTCGGATTCCACTATTTTGTTCGCTTCAGAGCGTGTC
>JBDRIH010000082.1:0-3823 GCA_043816025.1 Candidatus Omnitrophota bacterium | reverse complement strand
CACCAAGATTATTTGCACGGCAAGTATCGAAGACGGCGTCCCTATTTTTTTAAAAGGGAAGGGAACGGGTTGGATAACATCTGAATATGGGATGCTTCCCAGGTCCTGTCAGAGGAGGGTATCCAGGGAGTCTTCAAAAGGAAAAAAGGGCGGGAGGACCCACGAGATACAGCGCTTGATCGGCCGGGCCCTGCGGGGCGTTGTTGATATGAACGTTCTCGGGGAGAGGACCATTTGGATGGATTGCGACGTTATACAAGCGGATGGCGGCACGCGTTGTGCCAGTATAACCGGGAGTTTCGTGGCGCTATGTCTGGCGCTTAACCATCTTAAAAAACAGGGGATATTCAAAGAGATGCCCGTCGAACATTTTTTAGCGGCCATAAGTGCCGGCATTGTCGGAGGTGAAAGTTATCTCGATCTTAATTATGAGGAAGATTCCCGCGCTGATGTGGACATGAACGTTGTCATGACCGATTCCGGGAAGTTTGTGGAAATACAGGCGACGGCCGAGAAGGAACCGTTCGATCGCGGACGGATGGAGGAGATGCTTGAGTTGGCCCAGAGCGGGATCAAGACCCTTATTGGCAAACAAAAAGAGGCATTGAAAGGAGTAGTTTCATGACAAGGATACTGGTGGCGACTCACAACGCTAAAAAGAGGTGCGAGTTGAAAACGCTTTTGAAAAGTTTCAAAGGAACCAGGGTTATGAATCTGGATGATCTTGATGTACAGCCGCCGATTATTGTCGAGGACGGTAAGACTTTCCGGCAGAACGCCGTCAAGAAAGCTGTGACCATCTCAAGGTTTTTTGACGGGTTGGTCCTGGCCGACGATTCCGGCCTGGAAGTGGACGCCCTGGACGGCAGGCCCGGCGTCCGCTCGGCGAGATTCGCCAGGGTGAAAGCTACCGATATCGAGAACAACAGAAAACTTATTAAACTGCTTGGCAACGTTCCGGAGAAGAACCGACACGCGAGATTTGTATGCCATATCGCTCTTGCTAGAAAGGGCATATTGCTGGGTACTTTCGAAGGCGCCGTTAAGGGGAAAATCCTTTTTACATCAAGGGGCAGGAACGGGTTTGGTTATGACCCGCTCTTTGTGCCAAGAAGGCATGAGAAGACGTTCGCCGAGATGGCGGCTTCGTATAAAAACCAGATCAGTCACCGTTCTCTGGCGCTGAAGAAGCTCAAAAGGTCTATTCAAAAGTATCTGAAGAATTCCTGATATTTTGGTTCGTAAGGTTTTTTATCGGGTTGCTGTATTCAAAGTCCCATTTCTGGTCCTTGATGGTGCCCCTCAAACGCGCTCTGCTTATAAGCTTTCCGAAATTAATGATCGCGTTTCTTAAAGCTACCTGCCAGTCTTGGTCCTCTTCTTGGGGTGGCTGTCTGAACTGGTTTTGAAACGTAAAGTTCAACTTGCCGTCAAAATCCATATATCCTTCCGCCGTGATGTAGAAATCCTCTCCAAGAAAAACAAGGTTATCTGTCATTATTTTTCGGGCAGCTATGTCAAAATCCGCAGAGGCATGGTCTATGTTCACTTCTTTCAGGCGCGGCATAATGTTCTGGGCCGCGGAAAACATGTCACCCAATAGAGGCATAAGTATGGGCATCGGCCCCAGGTCGGCGTCTGATATAGTTAGTTTTCCGCTGCCTTCGGCTGATCCGGGAATGCCCGCGTAACCTTTAATGGACAGATTAGAATTAAGCGTTCCGTAAAGTTCATCTCCCTCTTCGTCTATATCTCGCATTAAGCTCCCAAAGTCCATATTGCTTATTTCCATAGATAAAGAATAGGGTATATTTTTTTCTATTAGATCCATCGTGAGTCCGCAACGGAGCGCACCGTCGTAAAGTTTACCATAAATGAAAGGAGCATCAAGCTTGCCGCGGTCCAGGGACAGTTTTGTCATTATTTCTTTTACGCGCAGGTTGTCTATTTTTAGATTACTGGCCTGGAGGGTGGAGGTAAGTTCGAGTTTACTGATATCCGCCTCTTTCCCCTTGAAATAGACGCTGCATTTCACCGGTCCGGACATGGGATGGTTTTGGGCAAACTTTCCAATTTTACCTGGAAGGGAGGCGAACGTTCCCAGATCGGTTTCAATCGTCCCATTAAGCGAACAGGTCCTCTCCGGCGTTTGAAAATACTGGACTTCGCCTTTTAGATCGAAATGCAGAGTATAATACATTCCCTGCAGGGGCTCAACGATCAGATGGTCGCCGTTTTTCGTGAGTGTTGTTTGCAGTCCTAGATTGTCCGAACGTACGGAAAGATCATAACCGCGATCCTCCTGTGCAATGGCGGTGAACTCGACAAGGTATTTTATCGAGTTATGCGTAAGATGGACCTTGCCCCCTGAGACGGCCATCTTATCTATTTGAAGAGCGCCGAAGACGTCACGCAAAATAAAGTGGTTCGTTGATATAAACGCCTCTATGATAAAAACAGAGTCAACCAGGGAGGGGTCGAAGATTTCTCTGTAAGTATCCGCTTTGAGCGAATCTGTGCGTATTACGGCGTTACAGATAAGGTCGCCGACACGTAGCTCATCGGCGGCAATAGTGGTTTCGAGCTGTCGGTTCTTCACCAGCGAAAGGACGTCTATAGCAATAGTGATCTTATCGACGTTGGCTATGACTTTTTCGGGCTCGTCTTTCGATAGTATTGTCACGCCATGCAAGGAAACAGACTGGAAAGGAACGTATTTTACAGAATTTACATGTACCGGGTGGCGGGTTATTTCGGATAGTTTCAACTCGAGAGAGATCTGTACTTTTTCGTAAAGTTTGTCTTTGTAGGCTGAATACGTGATTACCGACGCCAGGGCGATCAGCAGTATGAGAAGCAATACTATTTTCAAAATTTTCGTCATGATGCGTAAAGTGGGGTGAGCGATGGGATTTGAACCCACGACCACCTGAGCCACAGTCAGGCGCTCTACCAACTGAGCTACGCCCACCACAAAAACAACAAGAATGAGTTATTATTCTATGAACTTATATGCGTTTAGTCAACACAAAACAGGTCGGGCCGGTCAAGGTAGGATACGTTTAAACGTGCCCTACTTTGCTTGACTTAGGAAAATCGCGTTGATATAATGAGGAAACTTTGTCATTAGATCGGGAAGTGGCGCAGCCTGGCTAGCGTACCTGCTTTGGGAGCAGGGGGTCGTGGGTTCGAATCCCACCTTCCCGACCAGTACTAGTATATTGAAGTTTTGAACGAGCGGATGTGGCGGAACTGGCAGACGCGCTGGCCTTAGGAGCCAGTGGTTTTACCGTGTGGGTTCAAATCCCTCCATCCGCACCAGAGTATAAAACGGTGCGCCCGTAGCTCAGTCGGATAGAGCATCTGCCTTCTAAGCAGAGGGTCACAGGTTCGAATCCTGTCGGGCGTACCATTTTAATTGCATTAAAATGGCTAAAAAGCCTATCCTAAAAGGGTAGGCTTTTTTATGCCTGCACTCGTTTTGTATGAGAAAATTTACTTTCTCCTACAGAAACTCGCTTCGGCATTTACGCCCGCCAGGGTCGACACGGAAGCGGAAACAAGATCCTGTCGGGCGTACCAGTATTAAAATTTGGGCCTTCGGCCGGCCTTCTGTTGTCAGCGGCCGCCTTCGGCCCCTCGAGCTTCGCTCTCGGGCTCAAATCGCCAAATTTTTTTAAAGGGGAACCAATGGTTCCCCTTTAATGTTTCCCCTCCTTTGTAGGAATTTGTTTTATCTCAAACGCATACAAAAACGCGCAAGTCAATAAGGCTGTCTGGGTTACTCCGTACAGGGAGGATCCACACCGGGCGGAGGGGCCCT
>JBDRIH010000081.1:0-4855 GCA_043816025.1 Candidatus Omnitrophota bacterium | reverse complement strand
AACGGGTTACGGAACCGACTCTAATATATGGGGAGGAGAGTTTCTTCTTGTCCAGAGAGATGGGTTCGAAAGGGCGACGCACCTTAAATACTGGAAGATGCCCGGGGGCGACAAAGCAGTGTCCGAGCCGTGGCGTATGTTATTAAGCATAATGGGTGAAGAGGGCGCTGATTTTATTAAGGATGTCCCAGAAAAGGAGAAATCTCTAGTACTGACGATGATAGAGAAGGATATCAACTCACCTCTTACATCAAGCGCGGGCCGCCTCTTTGACGCTGCCGCGGCGCTTCTGGGGATATGCACGTACGCCTCATATGAAGCGGAAGGACCGATAAAGCTTGAGTCTATGTGTGATGGTATAGAGAGGGGCAGTTACGGGTTCGCGGTGTTAAAAGGTGATGAGAGTTACGTGATCGACACAAAAGGTTTGTTTCTGGGTATGGCCAGGGATATCAATAAAGGAAAAGCTAAAAATATAATCGCCGCCAGGTTCCATAACTCTATGAGTGAGATCATTGTCAAGACGGTTAAAAAGGTGGCACGGCGATCAGGAACAAAAAGCGTCGCACTGAGCGGAGGCGTTTTTCAGAACCGTTTTCTGAAGAAAAAAGCCGCGAGGGATCTGGAGCGTTCGGGATTTAAAGTGTTCCTCAATAGCACGGTCCCTGCAAACGATCTCAACATAGCTTTAGGGCAGTATAACGTAGCGAGTCACAGCCGAATCTAACCAGGTTAGACTAACCTGGTTAGATTTCTAGAGATCTGTCAAGTTAGAATAGGGGAAATACGATGTGTTTAGCGGTTCCCGCGAGAATTAAAAATATAGAGAAAAGCTCTGCCGTTGTGGATTTCGGCGGTGTATGCAAGAAGGTTTCCCTCGGGATCCTGAGCGGCGTAAAGAAAGGCGATTATGTTCTTATTCACGCCGGTTTTGCTATAGGCAAGGTGGGGAAAAAGGAAGCCGAGGATATCCTTGAGGCTTTACGGGAATTAAAAGAAGCGGTAAAAGAAGATCTAAGCAGCCAAATCTAACCAGGTTAGTTTAACCTGGTTAGATTTGGTGCTTGAACCAGGTTAAGCCAACAACGTTGTGATAACCTGGTTCAGAATAAGACTGGAACCCGGTTCAGAATAGCTAGAGTGCAACATGAAGAAAAAGATAAAATTAATGGAAGTATGCGGTACGCACACGATGGCGATTGCCAGGGCCGGGATAAAGAAGCTCCTTCCCGAAGGGATAGAACTTATTTCCGGTCCCGGGTGTCCCGTGTGCGTAACTTCACAGGAAGATATCGACCGGGTCGTGAAGATAGCGGCTCTGAAGGACGTAATTATTACCACTTTCGGTGATATGATGAGGGTGCCGGGCAGCTCCATGAGTCTTGACCAGGTTCGAAGGCAAGGCGCGGACGTTCGGGTGGTATATTCATGCATAGATTCTCTGGATATTGCCGAGCAGAGTCCCTCCAAGAAGGTAGTCTTTATGGGGGTCGGTTTTGAGACAACATCTCCCACTATAGCGGCGACCGTGCTGGAAGCAAAAAGGCGCAAGGTACGGAATTTTTTTGTGCTTGCGAATTTCAAAGTCCTTTTTCCGGCGCTTGAACTTCTTGCTTCTTCCGACAGGATCAAGGTGGACGGATTTATATGTCCGGGACACGTCAGCGTTATTACGGGAAGCGTTCCTTACGAAAAAATCGCAAAGCGTTACGGAAAACCGTGTGTTATAACGGGGTTTGATGAGGACGATATAGTAAAGGGAATAAAACGCCTCGTTAACCAGGTAAAAAAAGGCGTAAGCACCGTCGAGATCGAGTACAAAAGAGCCGTCAAAAAAGAGGGAAACCTCACGGCGAAAAGGGTTTTACGCAAGGTATTCCAGGTGCGAGACACCGCCTGGCGCGGTATAGGAATAATAAAGAAAAGCGGTCTTAAACTGAGGAAAGAATACGCCAAGTTCGATGCTGAAAAGGAATTTAAGGTAAAAGTGCCCAAACCGGCGCTTCCCAAAGGCTGTATCTGCGGTGAGGTCCTTCAAGGGATAGCCTCGCCCGCGGATTGTAAGTTGTTCAGAAAAAAATGTACTCCAACAAGCCCCGTGGGGCCCTGCATGGTCTCATCGGAAGGGACTTGCGCGGCGTATTTTAAATACGGAGGGTAGAGCGAGAGATGACGAAGACGGTAACTCTGGCGCACGGCAACGGCGGACGCTTGATGCATGAGCTTATTGAATCTCTACGCGTCAAGTTCTCGAATAAAATACTGGATGAGATGGCGGACGCCGCCGAGATCCGTCTTGGGAAAAACTGCCTGGCTTTCAGCACGGATTCGTTCGTGGTAAAACCCCTCTTTTTCCCCGGGGGCGATATAGGCAAACTCGCCGTTTGCGGCACGGTGAACGATATCTCGATGAAGGGCGCGAAGCCTCTTTTTATCTCGCTTGCCCTTATAATAGAGGAGGGCTTAGAGTTTTCCGTTCTGGAGAGAATAGCCTCTTCCATAAGGGATACTGCCCGTAAAGCCGGCGTAAAGATCGTCACGGGTGACGTAAAGGTCGTGGAAAAAGGCGCCGCCGATAAAATATTTATAAATACTTCCGGGATAGGCGTTATCGATTGTTCGAGAGGGCGTGTGGGTTCCAGGGCCCGGAAGGGCGACATTATCGTTATCAACGGCGGGATAGCCGAACACGGAATGGCGATATTGAACGCCAGGGAAGATTTCGGTTTTGAATCCGCTATTAGAAGCGATTGCCGTAACCTGAATTTTGAGGTCCAGAGGTGTCTTAAACGGTCGAAGAAGATAAGTGTCATGCGCGACCCTACAAGAGGCGGTCTGGCGACGGCGCTTAACGAGATAGCCTCTTCTTCGAATCTTGGTATAGAGATCTATGAAAAGAATATACCCGTCAAGCAGGGCGTAAGAAAGCTCTGTGCTGTTCTGGGATTTGATCCCTTGTACGTGGCCAACGAGGGAAAGTTTGTCTGTTTCGTTAATGAAAAAGACGCTTCCAAAGTGAAGCAGGCTATGGGCCCCTCTGCCCGGATTATTGGCAGGGTCACCTCAAGCCACAAAAAAGAGGTTCACCTGAAGACACGTATCGGTTCAAGCCGCATCCTGTCTGTCTTGGAATCCGACCAGCTCCCCCGCATCTGCTAAATATCCTTTAACATGTAACAGTTTAGCTAAAGAAGAAGCCGTCTGATGCAATTGGTACATCCTGCGCGCGCTGTAAAGTTATCTCTTTTATCATCATACTTCAGGCGTAGTATATTCAAAGAGGTGTAAATTATTTTTATCCCACAGGGGAGATAACTTTACACCGTGCTCGGACATACCCATTAGATCAGACGGCACTTCCGTGGACTAATCTGCTACATTAGAGCCGGGATATAGAATATTTCGTACAGCACAGAGTTGGGGGTGCGAAGGGGCGGATGTGTGCGTCCGAGCATTGCAGCGATTTGCCGCCAATCGGATAAAAATAAATACACTTCTTTGTTAATCGTACTCCCGAATTTATAAAAAATAACAGGCAAATTGCGAAACGCGCAGGACACACACATCCGCCCTCCTGCTCGCCAAATCGAGGTCGTTTTTTACTGGCTGAACTATTATGCTTGACCTGAGGGCAAATTCGTGTTACTATTTTTCAAATCGTAACACAAGGAGGACGCATTGTCTGATTTAATTCGTTTCGGTATATCGCTGGAGAAGGGTCTCTTAGGGAAGTTTGATAGTCTTATCAGGAAAGAGAATTATTCCAACCGTTCGGAAGCCATCCGTGACCTCATAAGGGAAAAACTTGTCAGGAAAGAGTGGTTAGGCAAGGACGAAGTGGCCGGCACGATCACTCTTGTTTATGACCACCACAAAAAAGATCTTGTGAATGTCCTCACGGATATACAACACGATTTTCACAATCTTATCATATCCGGACAACATATCCACCTTGATCATAATAACTGTCTGGAAATAATAGTTGTTAAAGGAAACCCAAAAGAGGCAGAGGACCTCGCGAACAAGTTAAAGTCAGCGAGGGGGGTTAAACATAGCCAGCTTAGCATGACATCAACCGGAAAAAGACTAACCTAAAATTTTTTGTTCTACAGGTAGCACGAATCTATTTTTCATAACACAAGGAGGAGCCGGAATGCGTTTTTTAAAATTTACTAGTAGCGCAGCATCGGTTATTTTTCTTTTGTTTTTCTGCTTAACAAGCCTTGCGTTCGGTGAAGATGTGCCCACAAACGAAGAGCTGCTTAAAGAAATAAAAGAACTCAAAAAGACGATACAAAAGCAGAACGAGAGAATAGATAATTTGGAAAAACAAGTTTCCGGTCAGCAGAAAAAGATAGAGGAGAATACCGAGGTAATCCAAAAGGAAGAACTTCAGGACATTTCGGTTAAATTGAAACACGAATTGGAGAAGATGCATAGAGTTGCGGGCTTTGACATTGGCCTGGAAGGTACGTTTGTGGGTCAAGGCACTCCGAATGCGAATAATGCCGCGGCTACGGATGGCGAGAAATCAAGGTTTGACGGGTCGTATTCCATGGATCTGATAATAGCGAAGACATTCGATAATTACGGTATGGCTTTTGCCCACATGGAAGCGGGTCAGGGTGACACGGTAGAGGGCGATCTGGCCGTTTTTAGTAATGTCAACAGGGACGCCGGAGATACCAATGCGCATGTTGATGTCACGGAGCTCTGGTATGAGCAATATCTTTTTGATGACCAGATTATAATTACCGGAGGTAAAATAGGCGCTGACGCTTATATCGACACTAATAAATACGCCAATGACGAAAATACACAGTTTCTGGGACGTATGTTCCGAAACTCGGCCGTT
>JBDRIH010000080.1:0-6508 GCA_043816025.1 Candidatus Omnitrophota bacterium | reverse complement strand
TAGTTCGTACTCCTTTTTCAGTGCTGTCACTTCTTCGGGACTCCTACTCAAATATTTTTCACCAACATCCTCTTTGTGTAAAGCGAGTACTTTGGATAAACCTTCGTTTGTTAAGCCATGCTTGTTCTCTTTTCCACTCTTATCGACTGTTAACAAGCCTTGGTTAACCAATGCATCAAGGTCGCGTCTGGCTGTTGATTCGGAATTCTTCGCAAGAGGCTCAAAGCCGAGCTTCTCATACACTTCTTTGTAACCTGTAAGATAATCCTTTAAAGTAAACCCTTGCTGCGTTAACAATAATATATCCGTCAAATGGTTAGATAGCGCGATAACCTTCAGGGCATCCTCTGGACTCTTGCCTGGTTTTGTTGTGGGTTTTTTTGTTTTTCGTTCTATTTTCTCAAGTTTTTCCAGATCCTTATAATTGTAAGTTATCACTTTTTTACCAGAGCGCGTAAGTAGAATACCCCTTTCGTCTACTCCCAGATAAAATCCTTCTGTTACGGCGCCTCTAATGGTTGTAAGTCTTATTTTGTCTCCTGTTTCGAGGGCGAAATTCTTCTTAATTACTGCCGCGAGCAGCACTTGTTTCTGGAGCCTTCCGCTTATACTCGTCCCAGCACCAAGCCACCTTGGGGTTGGTGTTTGGGGTGGAAGACTGGCTCCTCTAAGGTGGTCTTCTAAATCACGCAAACTCGTACTAAGATATCTCGGAACTTCTTCTCTGAATCTCTTAGCCATAAGTTCGGATTTTTCCTTTTCCGGGCTCTTGCCTGGTTCTGTTTTGTCTTCTTTTGCCTTTTTTTCTATCTTCTCAAGTTTTCTTAGATTCTTATAATCATATTCTGTTATTTCATCAAATCGCGCAAGTCGAATACCCTCTCTGGTTACTCCCACATAAATTCCTTCCATCACAGCGCCTCTACTAGTTGTAAGTCTTACTTTGTTTCCTGTTTCGAGGCCGAATTCCTTCTTAATCACTGCCGCAAGCAGTGCTTGTTTTTGGAGCTTCCCGCTTAAACTCGTCCCAGCACCAAGCCAGCCTGAAGTTCGTATTTGGATGGGGGTGTCAGCTCCCCTAAGATGGTCTTCTAAATCACGCAAACTCATACTAAAATATTTTGGAGCGTTTTCTCTCAATTTCTCAGCCATGTATTCGGCAGGGGTTTTCTTCTTCTCCCCAGCCGTATAATCTCGTGTTTGTGCGGCAGTTTTTTCGCTTAAAGCATACTTGTGCTGTTTATCGCTCTTATCAAGCGTTAACTCGCCTGACTTAACCAAAGCGTCAAGGTCACGTCTGGCTGTTGATTTTGGATTATCCGCAAGCGGTTCGAATCCAAGCTTTTCCCGCACTTCTTCGTAACCCACAAGATAATCCTTCAAGGTAAAGTGCTTTTTGTCTAACAATAATTTCTGTAAATGTACCGATGATGCAATGACCTTCAAGGCATCCTCCGGACTCTTGCCTGGTTTTGTTCTGACAATATCCGCCTGTTCAGAAAAACGTTGTTTTCCCCACCTCGCTTTATATTTAAACAACGCATCATAAGCGGTGCGTCGCGCTGATTCTGATGTCTCTCCCACTGCTGTTGCTATGCCCTCTAATCGTCTGATCTGTTCTTCCGGTTTATGCCCATAGACTAACAGTAACTTAGCTATAACCATGGCTTCTGTTTCGCGCGTTGGATCCAGCGCTCCTGAGCGCAGCAGTATATTTTTTATCTGAAAAATTTGTTCCTGTATTTCACCATCTATCCCTCTTGTAAGGGTTTGATTCCCAGCCGCATAATCCCGTGTTAAAAGATTCTTGTCGAGGTCGACAACTGTAAATTCTAAACGGTCACCAGGGTTTGCCCCCGCTATAACCTTATGGTATCTCTTGCTTACGCTATTAACAAAATAAGGATAAAAGGGCTCTTTTCGATAATAAAATTCGGGGTCCTTACCCGTTCTTGAAACTGGAAGACCAAGCATAGCACCTATTTCGTGAGAAAGCATTATCTTTATATCATAAATAGCTTCTTTTATAGTCTTTTCTTTATCTGCAAAGTTATATAAATCGCCGTGCGCGCCCCGCAGGAGGATTAATCCAGGTGCGGAACCAAATTCTTTCGGTGACGATGTCATTACGTTAAAAAAGTCAGGATGAATAAAAATATGCACCGCGTTGTTACTAGAATGTGCAATAACCAAAAACTCTTCGCCAAGCATTTCCACTGTTGCCGAAAACAACTTTTGTTTTATCTCTGGTGTTATTCCAACTAGAAAAAACTCTCTATTTTCTATGGGTTTTAATCCATCGGGGGTAGTTACATCAATATTCAGTGCAGCTAGCATCTCGAGAACTTCTTCCTTGTAATTAAAAATGGCTTCTAAAGGTTTTTTTGCAAGACCCTTCTCGTGTGCATATCTTATTACTTCATCTATACCTTTTTCCTGTTGGATATATCTATCAATAGCTTTCTCGTCATCAGGTCGTCTTTGGGGAAGTTCCGCTGAAAGTTTATTAGACCCTTCATATTCTTTCTCTGTAAAAATACCTTTAATCGGGAACCCTTTGTCTTTATCGGCTTCAAGGGAGACTACAGCATAATATGTTCTTATGCCGTTTTTATCCTTGATCCTGGACATAACGGATATTCCCTCTTTCACGGGAGTCACTTCATTGAAGAAAAGTTGTAAATCACCAGGTTGATATATTTTACTTTCCAGTAGGCGTTGGCTGAGTGCCTTTGTAGCTCGCTTCTCCAGTACAGTTTTTAGAGTCTCGTAATCAACAGAGGCCCCTTCTTTTTTAAGCAGTTCTTTCATCTGTGCTTCAAGAGCTAGTTTAATCCTTCCAATATCTTTGTGTTGAATGCCCACAAGATCGGCACTCATCATTGAAGGAACTGCGAGATTATCTTGTATGGCATTGGATTCAAGAGCAAAACCTGGCTGGATTTGTCCCGTTATAAAGGTAATTGCAATTAATATTGATAAAACTTTTAACTGTGCTTTTCCCACCTTTGTTACCTCCAGTATTGATTTGTTAGACTACTACAATGTCAGATTATTATAGCAGTATACTTGTGTTAAGGCAACAGAAAGATATAACTATTTTATTCTTAACCGGGTTAAGCTATTACCCTTTAGAGGTGACTAGAAGTAGTAGTGTTTCTTTCTTTTTGGGTTCTTTTTTCTTTCTTTGTTATTACTGTGGATAAGTGTATAAATGATATAGAGTTACTAAATTATGGAGGACGATCATTATGAATAGTACAGAGATGGTTTTTAACCTGCGAAAACGTATATTTAACGAGTGGCGCTATAAAAGATATACCTGGCAGGAAGTACACCAAAAATACGGCTTCAGTAAAGCCTGGTTTTATAAATGGCTGAAGCGCTATCTTAAATACGGTGAAAATGGCTTACATGATAAACCAAGATCTACCCCTCTTCAGCCTCTGTCTCTCACTCCGGATCAAAAAGAAATAATCCTTCAATACGTCTATGACTACCCCACTCACGGGCCTCAGAGAACAGCCGATAACTTGCCCTTTAATATCTCCGGTAAAACCGTCTGGAAATTCCTTAAAAAGAAAAATCTCAATTCCAGACGTAAACGGCGCATGTGGGCTCACGACCAGGGTAACCCTGTCTTAACCCAAAAAGAGATCAAATGTATCGCGGCAAAACACAACCATATAGAGTCTTATTCCCCCGGTGAACTCGTAAGTATCGATACCTTCTGGCTCAACATCAAAAACCTCGGTAAAGTCTTTCAGTATACAGCCTGTGATACCTACTCAAGCTACGGCTGGGCAAAGATATACTGCCGTAAGACCAGCGATGAAACAATAGACTTTTTAGAAAACCACCTGTTTAAAAACGTTCCACCCGGAAAAATTAAAAGAATACTTACAGATCAGGGTACCGAGTTTTACTCAGCACGACATAAACGACATCTTATAGACTTACAGCGTGTTTATGATGAATATGACCTAACCCATTCTGTCACTAAAGTCGCTCATCCTTGGACTAACGGCTACGCTGAAAGGCTTAATCAAACAATATGGGAAGACTTCTATCTATGTAAAATAACCAAACCCTATAGATCAATCGATGAATTAAACTACGATTTAAAAAAGTTTATGACTGAATATAACTGGAAAAGAGTGCACTCGGGTTACAAACTGGCAGAGGGAGGCTACCGGTTCCCGGGTCACGCGTTCTTTGATTTGAAAGAAAAAGAAGATTACATCGAGATAAATCTTTAGCTATTGAAAAAACACCGTGTTTTTGCTACGGTAGAAGTGCGTCTACTCCAGTTTACTTTTGTTGGAAATAAGACATTCGGGTTACAAGCTGGCAGAAGGAGGCTACCGGTTCCCGGGACACGCGTTCTTTGACTTGGACGAAAAAGAAGATTATATCGAGATTCGCTACTAGTATTGCTAAAGTTGCAAAAATGTAGCGGGTTGGGTATGCTATAAGTGTACTTACTTTAGTTTGCCCTAATTGGTAATGGGACAGTCGTAATCTAACCAGGTTAACGCAACGTGGGCGCACACCCTGCTAACCTGGTTAGATTTGTACGGAAAGGTTAATTACGCGTTCGGGTCGCTTTTATGCACATAACCGCTTCAAAGATCATCCATACCTCAAGAAGAAGCATAAGCGCTCCGATAACGACCAGATGCCATTGCCGGAAACTAAAAAATCGTGAAATACTGACCACCATCGCCCAGCTCGAAGTTATTATCATAAAAACCATCGGAACGGCGGTTGGCCATACTCTCGTCTTTTCCTTTTTTATAAGATAGACCGAGGCCACCAGAAGACCCAGCCCCGCAAGAAGCTGGTTGCTTGTCCCAAAGAGGGGCCAGAGTAAGAGGGCACCCTTACCCCCACCCTGGGCGAACGCCAGGGCCGCGGCTGCCAGCACTACAAAGGCAGTTGCCGGGTATCGATTCTGCAGCGGCTTTATTTTGTAATCTACAGCCAGTTCGGTAACGACATATCTCTGTATACGCGTAGCTGTATCCAGCGTAGTCCCCGCGAACGACGCGATAAGAACGCCGGTTATCGCCTGCCCATATTTAAGCGGGATACCGAGTGCCCCCATCATATTAGCCGCGCCATTTACAAACGCTGTCACTTTAGCAGCCATACCCTGGAGAGCGGCCCAGCTTGAATAGTGATGATTCCATGCCGCCACCCCGCGTAACACCTCCCCGCTATCTGTCTTTACGTACATGCCTATACCCGCCCCTACCGCCACAAGTACCAGCACACCTAAAAGACCCTCCACAAGCATACCGCCGTAACCTATAAAGTGGACGTCTTCCTCATTCTTCAGCTGTTTTGAGCTTGTGCCGGAACTGACAAGCGAGTGAAACCCCGATATCGCACCACAGGCTATAGTTATAAACAAAAACGGCAGTATCGGAGGCGCCCCTTTAGGAGCTATCTGAATGGCCGGGGCTACTATTTCAGGTCGCGCTACGAAGACACCAAGCGTTATGAGTACCAGCCCTATTATAAGCTGGTGTGAATTGACATAATCGCGCGGCTGAAGAAGACTCCAGACCGGCAGGACCGAAGCGATATACGCATACGTAAAAAGCAGAATGATCCATATAGCCATGGGGCTTAAAACCCCTATACCGGGCATAACCAGCGGCATGTACACGCCGATAACTATCGATAGGTACATAAGAACCACCGCTATTATCGACAGCACCGTTATATTAAATCCTTTTTTGTAAGCCAGCCATCCCACCGCCATAGCGATAGGTATTTGTATCCACACCGGAAACACAGCCTGTGGATACATCTCGAAGATGACAGCCATAACCATACCGAAAATAGCCACTACTACCCATAGCGCCGAAAGTATGACAAAAAGAAAGAGCATCCGCACGCGGGGACTAATAACCTTTTTGGATAACTCCCCGATCGATACACCGTCGTTCCTGACGGACATGATCAGTGCCGCATAATCATGCACCGCCCCGGCAAAGATCGATCCAAGGATGATCCAGACCAGCGCAGGGACCCACCCCCAGATAATAGCGATCGCCGGCCCTACGATGGGTCCGGTGCCGGCAATGGAAGCAAAATGATGTCCGAAAAGAACTTCCTTATTCGTAGGCACATAATCGATGTCGTCCCGCAAAACTTCACTGGGAACCGGATTAGCGGGGTTTGAGTGAAAGATCTTTCTGGCGATAAAATTACCATAAAACTTGTAAGCCGCGCCAAAGGCCACTATCGCGATCAGCACTATCCAGACCGAGCTCATTTTCTATTTTCTACCTTTCTTCCAATCATAGTATACAAAACTGTCCTCTAACCACTCCCGCGCGTTCTCGACAAACTTCGGCCATCTCGAGGCCAGACACAGACCCCGCGCCGTATCGGCGTTGCCTTCGCCTATACGCTGAGAGACGGTTGCCAGGTCCAGTTGCAACCGCAGGGGGACCCTTCCGGTTTCCTCCTCCGGCACAAACTTCGCCAGGGCAGC
>JBDRIH010000079.1:0-31144 GCA_043816025.1 Candidatus Omnitrophota bacterium | reverse complement strand
TACTTCTTGTAAAGGATAGTTACGGCCACTGGACCTGGGCTAAAGGACATATCGAGGAGGGCGAGGCCCCCGAAGAGGCCGCTGTAAGAGAGATCTGTGAGGAAACGGGCCTTAAGAACTTGCAGATAAGGGAAGAACTGGGCAAGCAGGAATATTGCTTCACCCTTAAAGGCAAGAAAATATTCAAAACCGTTTACATTTTTCTTGTAGAAGCCGCCGCCGGGGAGAAACTGACCGTGCAGACTTCGGAACTAGAGGACGCCCGATGGCTTGCGGCGGAGGAAGCCGTCGAAACAATCGGATACAAAGGGTCCAGTGATTTTGTTAAAAAGGGGATCGAGATATTTCGCGAAAGAGACCGCCAGACATGAATACACAACTTATTAAAGCCATACTTTTTGATCTCGGTAACGTCATTGTTAGGTTTGACGCGGAGAAAGTCGAGAAAGAATTCGGCGGGTACGGCAAAATAAAAGAAGGAGAGTTTGTCGACTACATCACAGATTCGGATAACACCAACAGATACATGGAAGGGAGGCTCACCTCTTCTCAGTTTTACAACAAGACTCGAAGGCTTTTTAAGATGGACATAGGGTTTAACGAATTTTACCGCGTATGGAACAGCATGTTTTACTCGTACCCGGAGATGGAAGATATCATAAAGGCTATCAGGAAAAAATATCCGGATATCAAACTGGTCCTCATCTCCAACACAAACGAATCACATTACGAATTCATAAGAGAGCAGTATAAAATACTGGACCTTATGAACGCGCATGTAGTATCGCACGAAGTAGGCAAACAGAAACCCCATATGGATATATTCAATGAAGCGTTGCGCCTGGCGGAAAGTATCCCCAAAGATACGTTTTATACCGATGATCGTCTGGACCTTATCGAGGCCGCCAGAGTCATGGGTCTCCGCGCCTTCCAGTTCGTGGGCCACGACCAGCTGCGAAAACAACTAACCAAATACAACATCCACATCTAATTTCTAACCTGACAGATCTAACCAGGTTAACGCGACGAGGGCTTACACCCTGTTAACCTGGTTAGATCTGTCAGGTTAGTCGGTGTAGCCCATTTCTTTCAGGGCGGCGGGGTCTTTTTTCCACTTTTCGTAGACTTTGACCCAGAGGGACAGGTATACGTGTCTTGATAAGAGCTGTTCGATGTCGGCGCGCGAGAGTTCTCCGACTTTCTTCATCATGGCGCCGTTCTTGCCGATGATAATGGATTTCTGCGAGGTGCGTTCCACAAAGACCGTCGCGTAGATCTTCAGCAGGCCTCCGGATTCCTCTTCGGTCATCTCATCTACAACTACCGCTACCGAATGTGGGACTTCCTCGTAGGTGGCGTTCAGTATTTTTTCCCGGACGATCTCCTGAATAAGAAATTCCGTATTTTTGTCGGTCAGCTGGTCTTCGGGGTAGAGAAGGGGGCCTTCCGGAAGATAGGATTTTACTACCTCAAGAAGCCTGTCCAGGTCGTCCTGCTTGAACGCGCATACAGGGACGATCTCGTCAAACGGATAAAACTCTTGCGCCTCTTTTATGAGGGGCAATAGCAGCTTCTTATCTTTCAGTTTATCTATCTTGTTAATGACGAAGATAACCTTTTTGCCTTCTTTTGGGTCGGGCAGGCGTTTGCGGATGTTTTCGTCGTCTTTGTTGAAAACGGTTCTTTTTTCAGTCACAAACAGGATTATGTCCGATTCCATAAGCGTGGACTGTGCGCGAGAAAGCATTATTTTACCGAGAAGGTCGTGCGGCTTGTGGATTCCAGGGGTGTCCACAAAGACTATCTGGCAGCCTTTTTCGGTGAGTATACCGCGCAGGGTATCGCGGGTAGTCTCGGGTTTTTTGCTTACAATAGCGAGTTTTTCTTTTAAAAAACCGTTCAGTATGGTCGACTTACCCACGTTCGGTTGTCCTGATATGGCAACAAATCCGCTTTTCTGCATAGTGGAACGATTATAGCATTTAAAAAAAACATTGGCAATTTAAGTTTTAAACGTATAATGATTATGTCAGGTGCTATATTAAATAAAGTCAGGTAAGTTATGACGGACCCTAGAGAAGAATCAAAACAGGAAGAAATCCAGACCGCCGAAGAGCGGCTTCGCCGGCTTGAAAGCCTTCTGGAGGGATCCCCCGACGCGGACGTACAGAGCGCTCTGGGGGAGATGGCCCCCGAGGATATCGCCGAAATACTTGGTGAGTTTTCTGTTGAGGACAAGCTGAAGATATTCAATTTCCTTGATGCCGACAGCGCTGCTGTTGTCCTTGACGATACAGATCCCCAGACACGCCTTCAGATCCTGCAGAAAGTCGACAGCGCCAGACTGGCCAAGGTGCTTGAGGAGATGCCTGTCGACGAGGCGGCTGACGTCATCGAAGAAGTGCCTGAAAAAGACCGGGAAGACATCCTCGAATTGATGGAAGAGAAAGACGCCGAAGAGGTCGAGGAGATCCTGAGCTACCCGGAGCACAGCGCCGCGCGCGTCATGAACCCTGAATTTATTTTCGTCAGGGAAAACAACAATATCGAGGACGCCGTCCAGTATATCCGCAGCCTGGGAGTAAAAGAACAGGTCTTCTATGTCTACGTCGTGGACGAGGAGATGAAACTCCGCGGGACAGTCCCCATAAGGAGACTCTTGACCTCGCCTAAAGGCACTTGCATAAAGGACATAATGGAGGAAGACGCACACTCGGTCCTTGTCAGCGAGGACCAGGAAAAGGTGGCCCTAATAATAAGAAAATACGATCTTTTTTCCATTCCGGTCATTGATAAAAAAGAACGTCTGGTCGGGCGCATAACCGCCGACGATATCATAGACGTCATGGATGAAGAACACGCCGAAGACATAAGCAGGATGACCGGTACTATGGAGGAAGAACGGGGAACCGAGACGATGCTGAACGCGACACGCAACAGGCTTCCCTGGCTTATTACCTGCATGCTTGGAAGTATAATCACGGGACTGGTCATTCAGATGTACGAACTGACGCTCGCGGAAACAATCGCGCTTGTCTCGTTTATTCCGGTGATTACCGCAACAGGCGGCAACAGCGGCGTCCAGGCCTCGACTGTCGTGGTCAGGGAAATAGCCCTCGGGACGATGGACTTTTCCCGTGTCGGAGAAGAAGTATGGCGCCAGCTGAAAATAGCGATAACTCTGGGACTCGTGTGCGGCAGCGTGCTTACCATCCTGGCGAATATCTGGAAGAAAAACACGGTTGTGGGGATCATAGTAGGCCTTTCTATTTTTCTGGTCGTTGTATGGTCAAACTGTGTGGGTGTGGTAATTCCCGTCTTGTTCAAAAAGATACGAATAGATCCGGCCATAGCTTCCGGTCCGCTTATCACCACGCTTAACGATGTGATCGGGGTGTTCATCTATCTGAGCGTAGCGACTTATTTTTTGATGTAGTTGTGGCGCATTGACACCCTTAAAAAGTTTGTGCTATACTCAGTTTTCCGTTGTATGTATTTTTAATCGGAGGTGATAAAAATGGGTAAAATTCTAAGTCTGCTGATCGGGTCTATCGTGGCCGTAGTGGGTCTCATTCTTCTTTTCGCGTGGTGGTATGAGCTCCTGTTCGTATTAAGAGGAACGGTGCCTGTTATACTGATACTTGGTGGCGTGATTGCTGTTTTAGCGGGTTTCAGCGAACTCAAAGACGTCATAAAAAGTAAAAAATAAAAGAAGGGCCACTGTACCATGTCGTTATATCTTAAATCGGTAACAGTCTTATCTGCGATACTTCTGTGTTTATTCTCTGGGGGATGCGAGGGGGATAAAGCGGAAACCGAAAAAATGATTCTGGCCCACGATCCGTCTTTTCAGCAAGTCCTTGACAGGCGCAACTCCATGCGCGGAGAGCTTGATTCCCAGAAGGCGGTATACCTCGGCAGGAAACTCGAGATCAACGATCAGATAAACACGCTGAATGAAAAGAGAACCCAGGCTCGCCAGGAATATTCTTCAAACGTGGAAAAGATAAAGAGACAGCTGTATCCGGAAAAAAGGCGTCTGGAGAGGGAGCTTATTGACATGCAGCGCGAGTACAAGAGGAAAAAAGGTGAAGTCAGGGACATAGAAAGAGAGATAAACGAGATAGGGGCCCTTACAAACAAGAAAGACAAACTTGCCCTGACACAGGAAGAGATAAAGACCTGGAGCGATCGTCTCTCCTCTCTCGCGAAGAAAAAAAATGTGATAAGCTCCGAAAAGGATAAACTCGAGACCGAGATCGAAATAACGAAGCTTAAGATAAAAGTCCTGGATGACAAGTAAATGAGGCCATAACTTATGGAGCGATAGCTGACATAAGTTATAAGGCCGAATTCATGCTGGCCCCGACAATAGTCGGGGGCAGTATAACATAACCGCAGGAGGCGTCTCCCGGCGGTAAACATTAAGGGAGTAACTGGTCGTGAAAATACAAAGGGCCCTGATAAGCGTTTCGGACAAAACCGGTCTGGAAGAATTCGTCAAAGGCCTCGACAAACTCGGTGTCGAGATCATATCCACCGGAGGCACCGCCAGGGCGATCAGTTCTAGCGGCGTACCGGTAACCGAAATATCTTCTTACACGGGTTTTCCGGAGATGCTCGACGGAAGAGTCAAGACTCTTCACCCAAAGATACACGCGGGTCTTCTGGCTTTGCGCGACAACCCTGAACACATGCGCCAGCTGGCATCAAGCGGTATACTGCCCATTGATATGGTGGTGGTTAATCTCTATCCTTTCGCCGAAACCATTTCACGCGACAACGTAACCGACGAAGAAGCCATAGAAAACATCGATATAGGCGGGCCGACAATGCTGCGCAGCGCCGCTAAAAATTTTCAGTCGGTTGCCGTCATCAGTTCCGTTTCACAATACGGCCGCGTACTTAAGGAGATGGAATCTTCCGGGGGACACCTGGCGGAATCTACTCTTAAAGATCTGGCTGTTGCGGTTTTTTCCAAAACCTCCCGGTACGACGGCCTCATAACGCGGTACCTTTCCGGGGATAGCGTTTGCGGGGGGAAGGAGAAAGATTTTCCGGAACTTGTCAAACTGGACATGCAGAAGATCAGCGAGTTGAGGTATGGCGAGAACCCGCATCAGCGGGCGGCCTTTTACCGGGACTCGTCAGGAACCGATTCCGGGATAACCGACGCCGAAAAAATCCAGGGGAAAGAACTTTCTTTCAACAACATACTTGATCTTAATGCCGCCGTTAATATAGTGAAAGATTTTGATCAGCCGGCGGTCAGCATCGTCAAACATAATAACCCCTGCGGGGTCGCGACTGCCGGCACGCTTGCGGAAGCCTACCTGGACGCGCTCGACTGCGACCGGTTAAGCGCTTTCGGCGGCATCATGGCCTTTAACGGCGCCATCGACGCCCATACGGCGAAAACCGTCCTGAAAGAAGCCGATTTTGTGGAATGCATTATCGCCCCCGGATACGAAGAAGAAGCGCTGGAAGTCTTTAAAACGAAGAAGAATATCAGGGTAATGAAAGTTCCTTTTCCCGATTCCGCCCCAAAAGGCAAAAAAGACCTGAAAAAGATACCCGGAGGGGCGCTCGTCCAGGACGCGGACGAGAAAACCACTTTGCCCGGGGACATAAAGGTCGTCACCGAGGAAAAACCTTCAGAAAAGCTCTTGGATTCTTTGATGTTCGCGTGGAAAGTCGTCAAATACGTAAAAAGTAACGCCATCGTCTTATGCCAGGGGACAAAGACAGTCGGTATAGGCGCCGGTCAGATGTCGCGGGTAGATTCGGTGATCATTGCCGTGCGCAAGGCCGGAGAGAGGGCAAAAGGCGCCGTGTTGGCCAGTGACGCTTTTTTTCCTAAACCAGACTCCATAGAAGAAGCCTGTAACTCGGGTGTAGCTGCTATCATACAACCCGGAGGGTCCATACGCGACGAAGAGATAATCGCCGCATGCAACCGTTTCAACATCCCAATGGTCTTTACCGGGATCCGGCACTTCCGGCACTAAAAAGGCTGCAGGCCACAAGCCACAGGCTTCAAGTCCGGAGCCTGGAGCATGCAGCCTGCAGCTTGTAACATGAGGCTTTAACCATGCCAACCTACAAGCAAGCCCTTGAATACCTGGACTCTTTCACCAACTACGAAAAAATCGGTTTCAATAATATCGAAAAAGAATTCGACCTGACGAGACTGCGCAAAGTATTAAAAAAACTGGGCCAGCCACACCACGATTACCGTTCAGTTCATGTCGCCGGGACCAAAGGTAAAGGGTCCATCTGCACGTTCACTTCTTCTATCCTGGAAGAAGCCGGGTATCGCGTGGGTCTTTTTACTTCGCCGCATCTCGTGGCGCCCGAAGAGCGCATCAAGGTGAACGGTAAGGCTATCGGCAAGGCTGATCTTGTAAGAACCCTCGAACATCTGAAGAAACATCTCGGCCCGGCAGCCAGGCGAGAGTTTACATTTTTTGAGATATATACTTTGATAGCTGTGCTCCACTTCAGTATGAAGAAAGTGGATTTCGCTGTCTTTGAAACGGGTATGGGGGGACGCCTTGACGCGACGAATGTGATAGACGCCGAGGTTTGCGGCATAGCCCCGATAAGTTATGACCACACTCAGGTGCTTGGGGGGACGCTTGAGAAAATAGCGCAAGAGAAAGCGGCTATTATTAAACACGGCTCGTGTTGCGTAAGTTCACCGCAACGCGCTTCTGTTCTTCGCGTGATCAAGGACAGGTGCCGCCGGGAGGGCGCCGCTTTATCGGTTGTGGAAAAGGATATAACGTATCGCCTCAGGCGTCTTGACGAAGAGGGAAGCCTCTTTGATATCCATGGCAGGAAAAAGCGTTACGATAAATGCCGCACAAAGATGCCCGGAGAATTCCAGCTCACCAACTGCGCCACGGCCGTGGGTATCTGCGAAGAAGTCCTGATGGAAAAAGACCTCACCGAAGACGCAGTCAAGAAAGGTATTGAACGCGCGTTTATTCCCGGACGCCTGGAAGCGTTATGTCGAGACCCGCTTGTTGTCATCGACGGGGCCCAGAACGCCGCAAGCGCGCAGCAGCTCAAATATTCTGTTGAACAAATTTTTAGATATGATAGATTAATACTTCTCTTAGGTATTTCCAGGGGCAAGGATATTAAAGGCGTGTGCCGTCATTTGGCTGGCCTGGCGGACGAGATAGTTCTTACGCGCGCTTCGTCAGAGCGTGCAGAGGACCCGCACCTTATAAGGGGATACATAAAAGGCAAACGGGTGAAGATAACTACTAGCGCCAAAGAAGCCCTGGGTATGGCGCTTCACCTGGCAGGGGAGAAAGACATGATACTGGCTACAGGCTCTTTTTTTCTTATAGGTGAAATAAGGAACTTGATAAATGTTAACCGCTAAAGATGATACAATCGCGGCTGTTTCCACCTCCTTCGGAGAAGGCGGTATAGGCATGGTACGCCTGAGCGGGAAAGATTCGGTTGCGATCGCGGACAGGATATTCGCTTCCCCTAAGAAAAAACAGCCTTCTTCTTATGACAGCCATACGGTGCATTATGGGCACGTAAAAGCTCCGGGATCTGGGGAGACAGTGGACGAGGTTCTTCTTACCGTCATGCGTGCGCCAAAGACCTATACCACCGAAGACGTGGTAGAGATAAATTGTCATGGAGGCATTGTCCCCTTGAAAAGGGTACTCGAGCTTTGTCTTAGCGAGGGCGCCAGATTGGCCCAGCCCGGCGAGTTTACCAGAAGAGCTTTTCTGAACGGCAGGATAGACCTTTCCCAGGCGGAAGCCGTTCTGGATGTTATAAGGGCCGAAACCGATGCGGCGCAGAAAATAGCCGTTGAACAATTGTGCGGCGGTTTTTCCGAAGCGATTCGCGGCCTTCGTACCTCCATAATAGACGTTTTGGCGCTTATCGAACTGGCGATAGATTTCCCGTCCGAAGATGTAAAATTTTCTCCGGTCGAGAAAATCACCCGACGTGTGGACGACCTTTACCGCTCGATCGATGAGATACTGGCGACCTCGGAAAAAGGGATGGTGCTGCGCGAAGGGGCCAGCGTGGTAATTTGCGGCAGGCCCAACGTCGGCAAATCAAGCCTGATGAACGCTTTACTCAAACACGATCGCGTGATCGTCACGCCTGTGGCGGGTACCACCAGGGACATTATCGAAGAATCGATAAACATCGCGGGTGTGAAAGTGCGGGTTTCCGACACCGCCGGAATAATCGGTACGCACGACAGGGTCGAGCTGGAAGGTATAAAGCGTTCCAGGGAGAAACTCGCTCGTGCCGATATAGTAATTTTTATGCTGGATTCCAGCCGCGCTCTTTCAGCCGTTGACAAAGAGATATACGAAACGATCAAAGACAAAAAAACCGTAACTGTCGCGAACAAGACAGACCTTACGCGTAAACTTGATATTGATGAGACCAGAAAAGAGTTCGGCGCAGGAGAACTAGTGGAAGCTTCCGTGTTAAAGAAGAAGGGCCTGGATAAAATAGAGGACGCGATAGCCGATAAACTTTTTAAAGGCAACGTCAAGATCCCGGAAGGCCCCGTGATCACGAATATGCGGCACAAAAAGGCCCTGGAGAAAGCCGCAGAAAGTATGGAAAGGGCACGGAAAGTCACTGGCACATCTTATAACGGTGAACTCCTTGCGAGCGACCTTAACGAGGCTGTGTACTGGCTGGGACTGGTTATTGGTGAATCCGTTGCGGATGACGTGTTGGACAGAATCTTTTCCGAGTTCTGCATCGGAAAATAATCTAACCTGGTTAGATCTGTAAAACGGTACAAAGGAGAAGAGATGGAGAAGGATAAGATAAAGAAGGCGGTAAGGGATATACTGGAGGCGGTAGGTGACGACCCCGAAAGAGAAGGACTGAAACGCACCCCGGAAAGGGTGGCGGATATGTACGAGGAGATCCTCGGGGGCATGCACAAGGACGCCAGCGAGGAACTCGAGGTCTTTTTCGAGAAAGAACACGACGAGATCATCCTCCTTAAGGACATCCCGCTGTATTCCATATGTGAACACCACATGGTTCCGTTCATCGGTCGGGCGCACGTGGCGTATATACCTGACGCTAACAGGATCACGGGCCTCAGCAAGATCGCCAGGGTTGTCGATACTCTGTCCAGACGGCTTCAGGTCCAGGAACGCCTCACCACAGAGATAGCCGAGGTTATTATGAACAAGCTTAAACCCAAAGGCGTCCTTGTGGTCATCGAAGCGGAACACCTCTGCATGAGCATGAGGGGCGTCAAAAAACCCGGCATCACTACCACCACAAGCGCGGTAAAAGGGATCTTCCGCACAAGCCATAAAACGCGTTCGGAGGCTCTCTCACTTATCCGCCACCACCGGCCGCAATAATCTAACCAGGTTAGATCTGGCAGCTTGAACCAGGTTCAACCCACAAAGTGGTAGAACCTGGTTCAGGATAATTCGCAAGGCCAAAGGTACACCTTTAATCTTAAAAAAGGGTACACTTGCAAAGCTAAAACGGCAAACGGTGCAAGCAGCAAGCTGGTTAGATTTCGCTTTATTTTTTTCACACGCCATACTATAATAAAGCACCAATAATACTGTAATAATCAAATTAACAATAAAAGTCTAATACAATATGAGCGTACGCGGTACTGCATGGCAGTTTTTTCATAACGATGTTGTTGTTACCACCTTTTTGGGCTGGTTCATCGCCCAGGTCATCAAGGTAACAGCAGGCGTTATAAAGGAAAAACGCTTTAACTTTAGGTGGTTCGTGGGCACGGGAGGCATGCCGAGTTCTCACGCGGCTGGTGTGACGGCCCTGGCCACGAGTGTCGGTCTTTACGAAGGTGTCAGCACGCCGCTTTTCGGCGTGGCGCTTATGTTCACCATTGTGGTTATATTAGACGCCGCGGGGGTGCGCCGGGCTACCGGTCAGCAGGCGGAAGTCTTAAACAAGATAATGGACGACATCTACTGGAAGAAGAGGATCCAGGAAGACAGGCTTAAAGAGCTGGTAGGGCATACCCCGGTTCAGGTAATAGCGGGTATAATTACAGGACTTACCGTAGCGTTTTTATTGTACTGGTTCTAAGACGGGAGAGTGTTTTGGAGAGAAACAGGCTATTGCTAATAACTGCTTTATGCGTGACACTCTTTATCGTAGCGGTATCGTTCGTGGTCCTGGGGAGCGTGCCCGCAAAGCCGACGGAAGCGGTCAAGCTGGATAAAGCGCAGATGATATACGAAAGGGCGGAAGCGTTCGTCAAGGCGGGCGAATACGACCAGGCCCTCAAGGCGCTCTTCGTCATAATCAACAAGTATCCCGAGTCCGAATACGCCGAAAAGTCTCTGCGCCAGCTGGCTTCCATATATCTTGAAAAAGGTGATTACGGCAAGGCGAGGTATTACTACAATAGGCTTCTCAAAGACGTACCCGACATAAAAGACGCTGCAAGAATCCAGTCCCAATTGGAAGAGATAAACATGAAGATGATGTTCTCCCCCGAGATAACCGCCGACAGCGTAGAATATGTAGTCCAGCCGGGGGATTCCCTTTTTGCCATATCCCGCAGGTTTAATACCACGGTGGAACTTATAAAAAAAATCAACGCCCTTAAAAGCGATTTGATAAGGCCGGGCCAGAAACTGAAGATAGTGGTGGCTAAGTTTTCCATTATGGTGGATAAGTCCCGCAACACGCTCCTCCTGGAAAAAGACGGGGAACCCTTAAAGACATACACAGTTTCGACCGGTAAAGATAACAGCACGCCCGTGGGAAAATCAAAAATAGAAGAAAAGATGATAAAACCCCTCTGGTACAAAGTAAACGCGATCGTGCCGGCCGACAGTGATGATTACGAACTCGGGGAAAGATGGATGGGGCTTTCAGTCGAGGGATACGGCATACACGGCACGAGCGATGAAACGACTATCGGCAGACAGATAACCCAGGGCTGTGTACGGATGCGTAACAACGACGTCGTGGAATTATTCGACATCGTTCCCAGTGGCACGGAAGTAGAGATCGTCGACAGCGTAAAGGAATAAAGAAGAGATATGGCTATAATACTGGAATTCGAAAAACCCATAATCGATCTTGAAAAGAAGATCGAAGATCTCAAAAAGTTCACCAAGGACGAGAGGCTCGATCTTTCGGGCGAGATAATAAACCTGAACGAACGCCTGGAGAAACTCAGAAAAGATGTCTTCAACAACCTTACGCCCTGGCAGAAAGTACAGCTTTCCCGCCATCCGGACCGCCCGTATACGCTCAATTATATCGATATGATCACCGATGACTTTATCCAGATTCACGGCGACCGCCACTTCTCCGACGACAAGGCCATAATAGCGGGACTGGCGCGGATCGGCAAACAGAAACTATTGATAATCGGACACCAGAAGGGCCGCGAGATGAAAGAGAACCTGGAAAGGAATTTCGGATGCGCCCACCCGGAAGGATACCGTAAGGCCATGCGCCTCATGAAACTGGCGGAAAAATTTGCCATACCGGTAGTTACTTTCATAGACACCCCCGGAGCATATCCCGGCGTAGGCGCCGAGGAACGAGGACAGGCGGAAGCGATCGCGTACAACCTGCGTGAGATGGCGGGCCTCAAAGTACCCATTATAGTTTTTGTTATCGGTGAAGGCGGTTCCGGCGGTGCGCTGGGAATAGGTGTGGGTGACAGGGTATTTGTATTGGAGAACGCGTATTATTCCGTGATCTCACCCGAAGGATGCGCGGCGATCCTCTGGAGGGAAAGATCAAAAGCGCCTTCGGCGGCAACCGCCCTTAAACTCACGGCACCGGAACTTTTGAAGCTGGGTGTTATCGACGGCATAATATCGGAACCCCTGGGCGGCGCGCACAGAAACCCGGACCTGGCGGCGCAGGAGATCAAAAAGACCATACTGAAGAAACTCAAAGAACTTTCCGCGCTTACGGTGGAGGAGCTCGTGGCGGCCAGATATAACAAGTACAGGTCCATCGGTGTTTACAAGGAAGGATAGGGCAAAAGCCGTGAAAACCACCCTGGCTAACGACAACCGTCTTTTAAAAAAGGTAAGCACAAAACTCATAAACGACCTGAAGAAAAAGGGCGTCGAAGAAGACATTATCTTCGACGTACACGTGGCGTTTGAGGAAGCCCTGCGCAACGCCATGATACACGGCAACAAATCGGAGTCCGGCAAGAAGGTTATAATCGAGACGAATATGACCGAGACGGAAGTTGTGATATGCGTGGAAGACGAAGGCGACGGGTTCGACCCATGGGGTCTTCCGGACCCCACCCTTAACGAGAACCTTCTCAAAGAGGGCGGCCGCGGGGTTTATCTCATAAGGCATCTCATGGATGAAGTGAGGTACGAAGAAGGCGGCAGGAAGATTATCATGATAAAGTATCTGAACAGGGAACACTTATAAAACGGAGGCGGATATGCAGATCAAGATGGATGATAAAGCGGGTGTGACGGTTTTCAGGATGATCGGCGATATTAATATCGAAACCTCGCCCGACGTGAAAAAATCGCTCGACCAGGCGATAAGCGACAAGAAAGAACGGATCGTGATAAACCTGAAGGACGTAAATTACGTTGACAGTTCCGGGCTCGCCACGCTGGTGGAGATCCTGAAGAACCTGCGCGCGTACGGGGGTAAACTCAAACTGAGCAATCTTTCATCCAAGGTCAAAGGGCTTTTTGAGATAACCAAACTGGACAACTTGTTCGATATCGCAGCCGAGGAAGGGGACGCTTTAAGTTCCTTCTAGACGAGAGATGCCATGAAAAACCCCATAGTTACTATCGGAAGAGGAGTAATAGAACTGGGTCAGCACATAACCGGCGTGCTGGCGCTTCTATCTAACACTTTCTGGTGGGTGTTTGTCGGACCCTTTAAACTCAAACCGGCCAGCCGCCAGAGCATATTCCAGCAGATGGTATTCGCCGGCGTGCAATCCGTCGTTATCGTATTTTTTATATCCCTATTCACGGGCATAGTCATAGCCATGCAGAGCGCGTATCAGCTCAGGCAATTAGGTGCCGTCATATACGTGGCGCCCATGGTAAGCATAAGCATGGCAAGAGAGCTGGGACCGGTTTTTACGGCCCTGGTCGTCACCGGCAGGGTGGGCTCGGCCATAACCGCGGAACTGGGGACCATGAAGGTCTCCGAGCAGATAGAGGCGCTTGAGACCATGGCGCTAGACCCGGTGAGGTTCCTTGTAGTGCCGCGTTTTCTGGCGCTTCTAGTAATGCTGCCGTGTCTTACCATCATGAGCGATATTGTGGGCATATTGGGAGGACTTATCGTCGGCGTCTTTAATCTGCAGCTCAATTTTTATAGATACCTGACATTTTCGTTTGATTTTATGACCTGGAAAGATATATGGACGGGCCTCATAAAAAGCGGTATGTTCGCGGTCGCTATTTCCACGGTCGCGTGTTACGTGGGCCTCGGGACCCGCGGCGGCGCCGAAGGTGTAGGAAAATCCACCACGCTCAGCGTCGTTGTCAGTTTTATATTGATTATCCTGCTTGACTGTATCTTGACGGGAATATTTTTCTTCTGGAACGTGTAGGGATTATGCAAGAAAGAGAATGTGTAGTAGAGGTTTCCGACCTTGTAAAGGACTTCGGCGACAGAACCGTTCTTGACGGCGTTGACCTTAAAGTATACAGAGGTGAAACGTTTGTCATAATGGGCGGTTCGGGCTGCGGTAAAAGTACGCTCCTACGCCACATGATCGGCACGCTTAAAGCCACTTCGGGAAGGGTCTTTCTTTTAAGCAAAGACATAACCGATCTTCACGGTTCGGACCTGGATGGCGTCCGCAAGAGGATAGGCATGTCGTTCCAGTCCTCGGCGCTTTTCGATTCCATGACGGTAGGCGAGAACGTGAGCCTGCCGCTCAGGGAACACACAAAGCTCGAGAAGAGCGTAATAGACATTATGATAACCATGAAACTGGAACTGGTGGGGCTTCGGGGCTTTGAGAACCTCATGCCCAGCGAGCTTTCCGGCGGCATGAAAAAGAGGGTGGGCCTGGCAAGGGCCATAGCCATGGATCCCGAGATCATTTTTTACGACGAACCGACCGCGGGACTCGACCCGATAGTCGCGTCCGTGATAGATAAACTCATTATCGATCTATCCAAGAAACTTGACATCACCAGTGTCGTGGTCACGCATGACATGAAAAGCGTCATGGCCATAGCCGACAGGGTAGCGATGCTGTATGAGGGCAAAGTCCTCGAAACCGGAACGCCGGATGAGATAAAAAACTCCAAGAACGCGATGGTCCAGCAGTTCATAACCGGCAGTCACGACGGACCGATACGGTTTTTTCAGCAAAAAGACGATTATTTGGAAAGTTTAACTCGATAAAAAAAGCGAAATCTAACCAGGTTAACGCGGCGTGAGTTTACACCCTGTTAACCTGGTTAGATTTCGCAGATTAAAAGGAGATGAACCGATATGAGATTTTCCAACGAGATAAAAGCGGGTCTGGTGGTTGTTGTGGCCGTCGCTATCGGCGTTTTCTTTTTCGCCAAAACCGCGACTTTCCGCGCCAAAACGTATGATGTAAAAACATATTTCAGGTACGCCGGCGACCTTAAGACCAACGCCATAGTGAAACTTTCCGGCATAGAAGTCGGCAGAGTGAAAGAGATAAACTTTATCTATGATCCCGCGACAAAGGTGGAATGCGTGTTTGAGATCAACGCCCAGGCCAAGGTCCGAAGCGACTCCATCGCGTATATCGGAACGGCCGGATTTGTCGGGGACGCTTTTATCGGTATCACGCCCGGTGTATCCGAGGAGTTTTCTGCTCCCGGCAGCGTTATGGCAAGCGAGGACCCCATCCAGATGCGCCTTCTTATGAAAAAAGCCGATAGTATCGCGAATAACCTCGAAGTCATAATTTCCGATATAAAAGTAGTGGTCACCGACAACAAAGAGAACTTAAGCGACATAATCGTCAACCTCGAGGCGACCACCGAGAACTTCAAGGACTTCAGCGAAGACGTCAAGGAACATCCCTGGAAACTCTTGTTTAAAGGGGAGTAGCCTTTAGTCTCTTATCCCATGAAAAACTTCGATAAAGTAAAGATCGTTTATTTCCTTTTGGGGGCTTTAATAGCGGGTCTGTTGTTATTTTTTTCGTATTTCAGGGGATTCGACGAATACGAGTACAGCACCCTGGACTACCGTTTCAGGTCAAGACCACCCCAAAAAGTCAGTAGCGACATAGTCATTATCGAGATAGGGGACGACTCCATAGAGAGGATAGGCAAGTGGCCCTTTCCCCGCAATTATCACACGCTTTTAGTTGAGGCCCTCAGTTCCTCCGGCGTATCCACGATAGTTTTCGACATATTCTTCAGCGAGGAAAAAGAAGGCGACGCGGAATTCGCCAAAGCCGTCAAAAAAGCCGGCAACGTATACATGCCGTATGTCTTTGAGCTGGACAGGGAAAGCCTCGATACCACGCGTGTCCACGCCACCGGATACGCCGCGGCGCTTCTGGATGTGTTTAAGGATGCCTCCGCAGGCACGGGGTTTATAAATGTCGAACCTGACATAGACGGTAAGGTTCGCTGGGTCCCTTCATTTATAGAATACAAAGGTATACGCCACCCGCATCTGACCGTTCTGGTGGCGCTGAACGATCTTGGCCATGAATTCGACTGGGTCGAAGTAATACCTGAAAAACGGATGATCGTAACAGAAGAATTTGTCCTGCCTTTGGGAAAACGTTCCTCCATGCTTGTGAATTACCCGGATGTATGGGGCAAAGCCTTCCGCCATTATTCCTATATAGACATACTGCAGTCTTACCTGGCCGATGTGACGGGTCAGGAACCTTCGGTGAACCTGAAGGAACTAAAGGGTACTGTATGTTTTATCGGGTTTACCGCTACCGCGTCCCCGGACGCGCACCCCTCACCCATGGAACCTCTTTATCCCGGCGTGGGTCTACACGCCAGCGTCTATAACAGTATCGTCAACAGGAATTTTGTCTGGAGGCTGAACCGCTGGTGCAACCTGTTGATCCTTGTAGCGCTGTGGCTCTTTACCGGATACGTTACGCTAAAAAGCCGTAAACGGTTTGCGATGTTATCGCTTCTTTTTATCATGGTGGCGTACGTATTTATGGCAAGATACATCTTTCAGTTCTGGGGTATATGGATAGACGTTTTTTATCCCTTGGTCACCGCGGCCGTTATCTATCTTCTTATAACATTTAAAAAATATCTGACCGAGACCCGAAAAAGAGAGATCATCGAGAAAGAACTCAATATAGCCAAAGACATCCAGCAGAGTTTT
Organism: Candidatus Omnitrophota bacterium; assembly: GCA_043816025.1. Taxonomy (GTDB): domain Bacteria; phylum Omnitrophota; class Gorgyraeia; order Tantalellales; family Tantalellaceae; genus JBDRIH01. The sequence goes on along the minus strand of JBDRIH010000079.1, from coordinate 14,806 downwards.
CTGCCGACAAAGATCCCCAGCGTAAAGGGTATAGATGTAAGCGTCAGGATGGAAACGGCGCAGCAGGTCGGCGGAGATCTTTATGATATGATACAGCTGGGCGAGGATAAACTGGGCGTTATGGTGGGAGACGTCGCGGGCAAAGGCGTTCCGGCAGCACTTTACATGGCACGCCTGGTAAGTATGTTCACGGCCTGCGCCATGGAAGGCACGCCTGGCGAGGTGGTCAAGCATGTCAACGACCGGCTTGTATCCGAAGGCGGCAGTAACCTTTTTGTGACGCTCACGTACATGGTGTTTGACACGGAGTCGAGAACCGTTACTTTTGCCGTCGGCGGACACCCGCCGACGATACTCATGGAACCCAACGGCAACGTAAAACTTCTCGACGTGGAGGAAGGCCTGCCTCTGGGTCTAGTAGAAGGCGGTTTCTCCGAAGGTAAATGGGAATATAAACCAGGAAGCCTTTTTATCCTTTATACCGACGGCGTGACCGAAGCAAAGAACACGCACGAGGAGATGTTCACTCAGGAACGCCTGATAGAACTGGTAAAGACATTAAAAGGCCTCTCGGCCGAAGAGGTCATAGATTCCATACACGGTGCGGTAGCGGACTTTGCAGGAAAAGCTAAACAGTACGACGACATCACCGTAATGGCAATAAAAACATAAAGGCAAAACATGAAACTAAAACTAAAAAAACTTGAAGGCTTTACGCCGAGGAAAGGCCCGCTTCTCCTCATCATCATGGACGGGGTGGGGATAGGCAAAGAGGACGAGTCAAATGGTGTTTATATGGCCAAAACGCCGTGCCTGGACCGGCTTTTCAAGGAGAAACTTTTTACGACACTGAAGGCACACGGCACCGCCGTGGGCCTACCCACAGACGAAGACATGGGTAACAGCGAGGTCGGACACAACGCTTTCGGAGCAGGCCGCGTCTTTGACCAGGGAGCCAAAAGGGTTAACAGGGCCATGAAAGACGGCTCCATCTTCGAGACCGACCTCTGGCACCAGATGGTCGAGCGGGTAAAGGGTACCGGCGGCACGTTCCATTTTATAGGCCTACTCTCGGACGGCAACGTCCATTCGCATATAGAACAGCTTTTCAAGATGGTGAACCGCCTCGCCCAGGAAGGCGTGAAAAGAGTCCGCATTCACGCGCTTCTTGACGGCCGCGACGTGGCAGAGAAATCCGCTCTTGTCTATATCGATAAGACCGAAGAAGTCCTTTCAAAGATAAATTCCGAGAAAGGTTACGATTACAGGATAGCTTCCGGCGGCGGACGCATGGTAACCACCATGGACCGCTATAACGCCGACTGGAGCGTTGTTAAACGCGGATGGGACGCACATGTCCTGGGCAAGGGCCGCCAGTTTCCCTCGGCGCATGAAGCGGTCGAGACTTATTACGACGAAGACCCCGGAATGACCGACCAGTATATGGATTCTTTCGTTGTTGCCGAAGGCGGCGAACCCGTGGGCCGCATCCAGGACGGGGATGCAGTCGTCTTCTTTAACTTTAGAGGCGACCGCGCTATAGAGATCTCCCGCGCTTTCGATGAAAAAGACTTTTCCGAGTTTGACCGCGAGAGGCGACCGGACGTCCTTTACGCCGGGATGATGGAATATGACGACGACCTTCATATACCCGAACATTATCTTGTCAATCCACCCGAGATCGACCGCACGGTAAGCGAATATTTGTGTACCGCCGGCGTCAGGATGTTCGCTATTTCCGAGACCCAGAAATTCGGCCACGTAACGTACTTCTGGAACGGTAACAAATCCGGTTACATCTGCAAGGACCTTGAGGAATACGTCGAGATACCTTCGGACAGGATACAGTTCGACAAGGCTCCCGCGATGAAAGCGCCCGAGATCACGGAAAAGACCGCCGAGCTTTTAAAAAGCGGCAAGTTTCGTTTCGGCAGGCTAAATTTTCCCAACGGCGACATGGTAGGCCACACAGCCATCCCTAAAGCGATAATAAGCGCTATGGAGACAGTCGACACTTGTATCCAGAGCCTTCTGGATACCGTAAAAGAACTCGGCGGAATAGCGATAGTCACGGCCGATCACGGCAATTCCGAGGAGATGTTCACGGTGGATAAGAACGGCAATCGCTCCCCCAAAACGGCGCATACGCTTAACCCCGTACCGTTCGTTATATACGACCCGCAGTACGCCGGCGAATACAAAATGAAAGAGATGCAAAAACGCGGTCTTTCTAACGTGGCGGGCACGATCTTGAACCTTCTCGGGTTTGAGAACGTCGAGGATTACGATCCGTCGTTAATAGAGTTTAAATAAATGTCATTCCGAGCGACCCTGCACCGTATGGTGCAGGGGAGTCGAGGAATCTATTGACTATTTACAGTACAGAGAATACAATTGAACACCGTGCCGGAGTGGTGAAACTGGCAGACGCGCTGGACTCAAAATCCAGTAGGGCTTAACCCCTGTGTGGGTTCGACTCCCACCTCCGGCACCACAATGAACAATTCTAACCAGGTTAACGCTGTGTGAGCTCGCACCCTGTTAACCTGGTTAGAATTGCACGAAGAGCGCATAGAATCTAACCAGGTTAGCAGGGTGAGCGCATAGAATCTAACCAGGTTAGCAGGGTGAGAGCATACGCGTAGTTAACCTGGTTAGATTACAGGTTAGATTTGGCAGGTTCACAAACATCAGTCCCCCAGATAGAGACCAGAATGGCTGGTACTCTTCGTAATAGTAGCCCTTGTAAGTTCATGCGGTTATATCTTCAGCCACTTGACTATATTGACTATATATGATATAATTTAGTCAATTAAATGACTAAATTTATATAAATAAAGGATATTTCTTATGTATATTCCACAATATCAACTAGAAAACCTTCGAAAAGTAGTAACGCCACATAAAGCCATAATTATATATGGCCCAAGAAGGTGTGGAAAAACAACTCTATTAGAACATTTTGTGAAGGATACAAAAGAAGAATACTTATTTGTAAACGGCGAGGATATTACTATCCACGATTATTTAAGTAGCCAGTCAATTGAAAAATTAAAGAGCTTTGTTGGTATGCGCAAATTGTTGCTGATCGATGAAGCGCAAAAGATAAAAAACATCGGGTTGAATATCAAGTTGATACTGGACCATATACCAGAGATAAAAGTTATCGCCAGCGGATCTTCTTCTTTCGATTTAGCAGAACAAGTGGGGGAACCACTTACAGGCAGAAAATTCACGTTAAAAATGTTTCCCCTCGCACAATTAGAGCTTAATGCTGTTGAATCCAGATCAGAGACTGATGCGCATTTAGAACAGCGCTTGATATATGGTTCCTATCCAGAAGCCGTTTTATGTAAAGATAATTCTCTTAAAAGTACTTACTTAAGGGAGGTAGTAAATTCATATCTCTATAAAGATATATTAGAACTCGATGGCTTGCGACATTCAGATAAACTTATCAAATTATTGCAACTATTAGCCTTTCAGATAGGTAGAGAAGTTTCATATAATGAGCTTGGCAGTCAACTGGGTATGAGTAAAAATACTGTTGATCGTTATCTGGAGCTGCTGGAAAAAGCATTTGTTATATTTAGGTTAGGAGGTTTCAGCCGCAATCTACGAAAAGAAGTGTCCAAGAATTCAAGGTATTATTTTTACGATGTGGGCATAAGAAATGCTTTGATAAATAATTTCAACCCTTTATCGATGCGCGATGATATCGGTATTCTGTGGGAAAATTATATAATTGTTGAAAGATTAAAGAAACAGGAATATCTTTGCATGCAAACAAATAATTATTTCTGGAGAACTTACGATCAGAAAGAGATAGATTTTATAGAAGAATACGGCGGCCGGTTACATGGATACGAGATAAAATGGTCGGATAAGAAAACTAAAATCCCCAAAGAATGGCTGGAAACATATGAGGGATCAGAATGTTGTATAATAACTAAAGATAATTATCTGGAATTTATTTCGTAAAAACCCGAAACAAATCTAACCAGGTTAGCAGGGTGAGAGCATACGCGTAGTTAACCTGGTTAGATTTACACGAAGCGCGCATAGAACCTAACCAGGTTAGCAGGGTGAGAGCATACGCGTAGTTAACCTGGTTAGATTTACAAAGCTTGAACCCGGTTCACAAATACCCCCGATAAAACTTGACAAATCTTATAAATTATTGTATACTTTTATACAGGTTATTGTATAAATAGGTACAAAATATTGTATATAATCATGCAGTACAGATTAGATAAAAAAGAGTTGATGGAGACAATTAGTGCGTGGAATAACTTTTTAGGCAAGAAGGTACATTTAATCGCTTGTGGCGGAACTGCTTTAACTCTTTTAGGGGTTAAATCTTCGACTAAAGATGCGGATATGATTGTGCCAGATGAAACCGAATATGAGTATCTTATAAAAGTTTTAAAGGATTTAGGTTATAGGCCAGCGACCCTTATGGGGTGGCAGAGAGACGAAGGATTTATTTTTGATTTGTTTAAGGGTAATAGAGTCTATACAACAGAATTATTGGAATCTCCCCTTAAAAAGGAGAATCATATCGCGATAAAGGAGTTTTCGCGTATATATATGGGTGTTTTAAATTATTATGACATTATCATCAGCAAGCTATTCAGGGGAACAGGAGTGGATGTCGAAGATTGTTTATCTTTGGTAAAATCGAAAAAGGAGCAGATAGATATAAATTTGCTAAAAGCCAGATTTTTGGAAACGTCTTCCTATGATGTTTCTGAAGATAAAGTAGTTAAAAACTTAGAGTATTTTTTAAAAATACTCAAAAAGGAAAACATTTATGAAGGATAAAAGTTTGTTACAAAAATTGAACAAATTGGGGTATCCTCTGTTAATCACGGAGGAGGATTTGAGTGTCCATGAAACATTTTCCGCGCTGGCAAAAAGTAAAGATATCAGGTTGTGGGAAGGCTTTCCGCTTTTATTGGCCAATGCTTATGAGAGGGGATTATTGAATCATGAGGATGTTTCGGAATTATTGAAGAATGTTCAGGCGAAAGCAAGCTTTAAAGAGCTTATTCTGTTAGCCCTTTCTTTCTATAAAGTCTTGAAATTAAAATTTTTATGGGCAGATAAGTTGTACAAAACACTGTCTTTAAAGGATATGAAAAGAACAGAAAAGTTTTTGGAACACTTCAAGAAGGATCAAGACATTGTGATTTCCAGTCTACGTCTAAGTCCTCAGCGAATTAAAGAGATTTTTAACATTTATTTCAAGAAAAAAGAATCAGAGGCGAGAAGTTTGACATCAAAGCAAGAAGAACTGTCTTTGGAATATGCTTTATCCAAAATATTCTCTCCTAAACAAAAAGAATTGTTTTTTAAGAAGATAAGAGGGGAAAAGCTGTCTAAAACAGAGAGAGAGTATTTTTCCCGCGTTATAAAGAAAAAAGTGATTGCTTTGGCCAGTCCTGAATTACACCGCTTAGCTCAGGGGCTTTTAAAAATATAACAAAATTGACAACGCTTGAACCAGGCAAAATCTAACCAGGTTAGCAGGGTGAGAGCATACGAGTAGTTAACCTGGTTAGATTTGTTTCATTGACATCGTTTCCTGCCGATGTTATATTATTTTTTCCGGCAATTATTAGCGTGGGGCTGTAGCTCAGCTGGAAGAGCGCGTGCATGGCATGCATGAGGTCAGGGGTTCGAGCCCCCTCAGCTCCACCACTTTTTCAATTCGTTATTCCCCTTAATATTTTCCCATTCTTTTATTATTATTTATTTTTACTTTTTCTATTGACAAATGGGTGTAATAAAAATATACTTTGAATCAAATAGATAGTTCTGTGTGGTGGAAGGAATTTTTTCACTCTGTTTTTTCGAATTCCTTCTAAAATTTAAAAAGTAACAAAATGGAGGGCGCAAGATGAGAGAAGAGGTAAAAGAAGGTTTTGGTCCGCATTTGATGCTGGACCTCAGACAATGCGCTGAAGAGAAACTTAGAGATTATGACCTGATATTCAATGTCCTGCACGATCTCCCGGAAAAAATCGGCATGACAAAGATCACCCAGCCTTATGTGTTTCCGTATTCCGGCCTGGTCCCGGAAGATAAAGGCATTACGGGAACCGTAATCATCGCCGAAAGCCATATCTCGATACACACTTTTCAGGAGAAAGATTATTGTTTCGTGGACGTGTTTTCCTGCAAGAATTTTGACGTCGAGTTTGCCGCCAGCTACCTGATAAACGCTTTCGAATCAAAAGAGTACGATAAACACATCGTCAACAGGGGCAAGGATTTTGCAAGGTATGGTCAGCCCGAAAAAGTGGCAGTCGCTTAAGGCGAGTTTGGTGTATAGATGGAAGAGTACATGCGCTTTGCAGGGCCTGACGGAGCATCTACGGAACAGGACAAATCAAAGATAGCTGTCCTGCCAGTTCCTTACGACAAGACAAGTACATGGATAAAGGGGGCCGATAAAGGCCCCCTTGCTATTTTAGAGGCTTCCTCGTTTTTAGAAGTCTACGACATAGAGACAGATTCCGAGGTCCATAAAAAGGGCATATATACATGCGCGCCTCTTGAAATTGACTCCCCACCGGAAGAGATGATCGCCCGGGTGGAAAGAGAAGTCCTTAAGCTTGTGGACGAAGGTAAATTCGTTGTTACACTTGGCGGGGAACATTCCGTAAGTATCGCCCCCGTAAAAGCGCACAAGAGGAAATTTAATGATCTCTGTGTGCTTCAGCTGGACGCGCACGCGGACTTAAGAGACGAATACGAAGAGAGCCGTTACAATCACGCCTGTATTGCCGCCAGGATAAAAGAAGTTTGCCCTATAGTCCAGGTAGGCACTAGAAGCATGTGCCTCGAGGAGAAGGGCAAGGTCGAAGCGGAGAACGTCTTTTTCGCGAAAGACATCGTCACCAGCGATGTTTGGGTAGAAGGTGTTATCAGTCGGCTTTCGCCCAACGTGTACGTGACAATAGATCTGGACGTTTTTGATCCGGCTATTATGCCGTCAACGGGAACGCCCGAGCCGGGGGGGCTTTTGTGGTACCAGGTTACGAATCTATTAAAAGCAGTAGCCGAACGGAAGAAAGTGGTAGGGTTCGACGTAATGGAACTATGTCCGAACCCGGCCAACAAAGCCCCGGACTTTACAGCAGCAAAACTGGTATACAAGTTTCTTAGCTACATATTCTAAAACCATGCAACCATATAAATTCAACCAAATCGAAAAAAAGTGGCAAGCGAGGTGGAAGGGCGACGGCCTTTTTAAGGTCGACGTAAAAAATTCCACAAACAAATATTACTGCCTCATGATGTTCCCGTATCCATCGGCGGGTCTCCACGTAGGCCACGGACGTAACTACATCATAGGAGACGTCGTCGCCAGGTACAAGATGATGAGGGGTCTCAATGTCCTGGCGCCCATGGGCTGGGACGCTTTCGGTCTGCCGGCAGAAAACGCCGCCATTAAAAAAGGCATACATCCCAAAAAGTCTACGCTGGACAATATAGCCCTCATGAAAAAGCAGCTTGATTCCTGGGGAGTGGAATATGACTGGAGCCGCGAGGTAACTTCATGCCTGCCCGATTACTATAAATGGACGCAATGGATATTCCTTAAACTCTTCGAGAAAGGCCTGGTCGCCAGGAAGAAAGCTTTCGTCAACTGGTGCCCTTCATGCAGTACCGTGCTTGCCAACGAGCAGGTAGTAGAGGGCAAATGCGAAAGATGCGACTCCCAGGTGGACCAGAAACAGCTGGAGCAATGGTTCTTCCGTATCACCGAATACGCCCAGAAACTCCTCGACGACCTCGATAAACTTGACGAATGGCCTGACAAGGTACGCGTAATGCAGCGCAACTGGATCGGCCGTTCAAGCGGTGTGAATATAGATTTTCCGGTAGTGGGCTCCGACGAAACGCTTACCTGTTTTACCACGCGTGTCGACACTATCTACGGGTGTACTTATATGGTGCTTTCCGCGGAACACCCGATGGTCGAGGAGCTCATAAAGGACAACCCCGAAAAAGACAAGATAATGGAGTTCGTCCGCGCGGTCCGCAACGAATCCAAGATAAAACGCGTCCAGCAGACCGAGGAGAAAAAAGGCGTCTTCACCGGTCGGTACGTAATAAACAAGATAAATGGAAGGAAAATCCCGCTATGGATCGCCGATTACGTCCTCATGGAATACGGTACCGGCGCCGTCATGGCGGTACCCGCGCACGACCAGAGAGATTTTGAGTTCGCGAAAAAATACGACCTTCCGATCGAAGTTGTTATAGATAAACCTTCAGGTACTGGCGATGTCATCCCGAGCGAGGCCGGCACCGACAATGTCATCCCGAGCGAGGCCGGCACCGACAATGTCATCCCGAGCGAGGCCGAAGGCCGAGTCGAGGGATCTATAAATCTTAAGGTCGAAGAAATGACCCAGGCTTACGAAGCAGAAGGCGTACTTACAGGATCAGAGAAGTTTAACGGCATGAAGAATACAGGCGCCATGGAAGCGATAGCCGATTACATGGAAACGGGATCCATCGGCAAAAGGGCCATTCATTACAAACTCCGTGACTGGCTTATCTCACGACAGAGATACTGGGGCGCGCCTATACCGATTGTATATTGCCAGAAGTGCGGCACCGTTGCCGTTCCCGAAGACAAACTGCCGGTACTCTTGCCGGAAGGCGTCGAGTTCCGTCCAACGGGAGAATCACCCTTAAAGTCCGCGCCGGACTTTGTAAATACCCAGTGCCCATCATGCGCCGGCCCCGCAAAACGCGAGGTCGATACAATGGACACCTTCGTCGATTCCAGCTGGTATTTCTTAAGGTACATATCCCCCAAAGAAGACAAAGCGCCTTTCGACACGAAAGACGTAAACAGGTGGCTGCCCGTGGACCAGTATATAGGAGGTGTGGAACACGCCATACTGCACCTCTTGTATTCCAGGTTCATCACCAAAGTCCTGTGTGACATGGGTTATATAGATTTCGATGAACCCTTCGCGAGACTTTTCACGCAGGGCATGATCATCAAGAACGGCGCCAAGATGTCCAAATCCAAAGGCAACGTCGTTAGCCCGGACGATCTTATAAAAAAATACGGCGCCGATACCGTACGGCTCTATACGCTTTTCATCGGCCCTCCCGAAAAAGACGCGGAATGGTCGGACAGGGGAGTCGAAGGCGCGTACCGTTTCCTGAAGAGAGCATGGAATCTCCTGGAAGTATTAAATGCTTCTCCCGACGAAGGTACCGGAGAAAAAGCGCAGGAGAAGCTCATCCGCAAGATGCACCAGACAATAAAGAAAGTTACCGAAGACATAGACGAGGCGTTCCATTTTAATACGGCCATAAGCGCCATCATGGAACTGGTGAACCAGGTATACGCCGGCCTCAGCGAAAAAGGGGACACTTGTTACGGCAAAAAATGCATAGAAGAGGTTTTACAGAATATGGTGCTTCTATTGGCGCCTTTTGTGCCGCATATAGCTGAAGAGCTTAACGAAAGAATGGGCCAGAAAAAAAGCACCTTTAAATGCAGCTGGCCGTCTTTTCGCTCGGACATGCTTGAGACGGATGTGGTGACGGTACCCGTGCAGATAAACGGGAAGCTCAGAGCCACTATAGAAGTCTCCCGCGGTCTTGAAGAAGAAAAAGTGAAGGAAGTTGTTTTGAAGGATGAGAAGATCAAGGAATGGCTTGCCGGTAAAGAAGTCCGTAAATGGATAATCCTCGCGGATAAGCTGGTTAATATCGTTATTTGACCGAGCCGCACTCCTTCTGTTCCCCACCCGTGCTATTTCTTAACAGTCAGAAATCTTGACCATCGGAATTTCTTGACAACCGGAAAAATATGATATATACTCTATTTTAGAAAGTCCCTAAAATTAAGGATTTAATGAAATGGATTATATCAGATTCAGTTCGACATTGCGACGCAACAAACTGTATCTTTTCACATTGACGGATATTAAAAATTTATTCCCCGGCGAAAAGGAAAAGACGATAAAAAATAATTTTACTAGATGGCTATCCAAAGGATATTGCGTAAGGCTAAAGAATAATTTGTATGAGTTTATTGAACCGGGCCCAGAAGTAAAAATTCCTGATTTATATGTTGCCAATAGATTATATGAGCCGTCTTATGTTTCTTTGGAAACGGCGCTTTCCATTTACAGTATCATTCCGGATATCGCCGCGGGAGTTACTTCCGTATCTACCCGGCCCACTCGAACATTCAGGAACAGACACGGTTCGTTTTTTTACAGGACTTGCAGGAGCGCGGCTTTTACGGGATACAGGCTAATGTTATATGATGGTTTTAAGACATATATTGCTGACAAAGAAAAGGCATTAGTCGACTTTTTGTATTACCGCCTGCGTTCGGGTTTTTCATTAAATTTTGATGAAGAGCGATTTAATAAAAAAATTTTAAAAAAGATAAATTGGAAAAAAGTTTTTTATTATGCGGGATTGTTTAATGAGAAGACGGTTAGGGCGCTAAAAGAGTGTAAGGAGTATGTGAAATGTTAGGTCTAGAATATCTTTTAGAAGAAGCGAAGAGCAATGGATTGCCTATTCTTAAGAAAAGAGGCATTTTAAGGGAATATTTACAGATAATAATCCTGAGTAGCATATATAGACATAATCTCGGGAAATTTATGTTTTTTACGGGGGGAACGGCCATGAGATTTTTTTATAATATGCCCCGGTTCTCGGAAGATCTGGATTTTGATACCCCGGGATTAAGTTTTAAGGATTTCAGGGAACTAGTAGAACATGTCGGAAAAGGATTACTTAAAGAGGGTTTTTTCGCGGAAATTTCCGCTGAAAAAAGAGGTAATCTTTATGTCGCTGAACTGCATTTTAAGGATTTAATGAAATCATACGGGATTACCGATAGAAGAGGTTTGGACCTAATGATAAAAATCGAGGTTTATAAGCCCGCATGGGATTTGCAGTCCGAATCCGGTGTTTTAAGCTTATACGGTTATAATTTCTCTTCTATTCTGCTGGAGAAAGGATGTTTATTTTCCGAAAAACTCTACGCGCTTTTTAATAGAAGAAGGGGAAGAGATATTTATGATACATTATTTATGTTAAAGAAGAAGTTCCCCCTTAATGAAGGCGTACTTGCGGCCAATAAGATAAAAGGCGCGGCCAAAGAGATTATTTTAAACCACTTAAAGAGTTTATCGGAAAAAGAATTAAAGTTTTTAGCAGATCAGGTTAAGCCCTTTTTATTTAAAGAAGATGATGTTGAATTAGTTTTGAATGCTGCTGCTTATGCGGAAAGATTTTTAGAAGAGTATTAGGGGAGATAGAATGAAGATATTACCTGCCGTTAAGAGTATTTTAATATCGGTCATACTTTTCACCTTAGCCGCAGGTCCCGCTTTTTCGGAAGTTCCGGACCTTGAAAAAGCCGAAAAATACGCCTCAAACCTCCCCGTCGAAGTGATCGAAAAAATACCCCTTCCCAAAGGCTATCACGAAGGCCTTTATTTCGACGGCAAATACGTCTGGGTAAGTAACGGGAAAAAAGGTAATACCTGGGTCGTCGATCCTGCCACCCGAGCTATAGTAAGCGAGATAGAATCCGTAGGCCCCTTTACCGAAGGTATAACATCGGCAGGGGACGGCACGTACTGGGTAACGGACTGGGAAGAGAAGAAGCTCTACCGCGTGAAGATAGAAGAGGGCAGAATGATCGCCGAATATGATATCTCCCTGGAGCCATCGCATCCCACAGGGGTGGTCTGGACGGGAGAAAAACTTTATATAATAACATGGACAAGGTCCGCCATGGGGACCACGTATCACCTTATGCAGCTTAACAAAGAAGAACACATGTCCCGGGAGATGCGCATAAAAAGGATATATGAACCGGCGCATATGGTCTGGGACGGAAAGCATCTATGGATCACAAGCTGGTACAGCCAGCGTGTGTATAAAGTAGATGTCAACACTTTTAGAGTATTGGGCTCTTTCGAGTCTCCCGCCAAGGATACGACAGGCATCGCCTGGGACGGCGAATATTTCTGGATAACAGGTACCTACGCCGCGCTCTATAAGATAAAAGTAGGCGAAAAATAAGAAACGCAGCGCTTGAACCAGGTTCATCGAACGAAGTTCTGCTAACCTGGTTCACTAAACAAATCTAACCAGGTTAGCAGGGTGCAGGCAACACTCAGCATTAACCTGGTTAGATTTGTCTTAAAGCATACGGCGTATACCTCCTGTCACCCCAACTTGAAGTCACAATTTGTGACTTCAAGTTTGTAACTTCTTTATTTGTAATGAGAAAGGCAAAATGGCACGCACTGTGTGCCATTTTGCATAAGCGCTTGTACTGGTATTAACTTTTTAATAATGGTGAAATCCTATCTGCCGTTTAGATTTCTCCGGCGGTGGCTTCATAAGCTGACGAATCGCCTCAAATATAGTACAAATCTCCTCATCATGCTTCTCAATCTTTCTTTCTAGTTCGGCTAATTTATACATTAGCTCTTTATGAGTGGAAAGCATCTCCTTGAGCTTAACAAAAACCCTCATAATAGCGATATTAACCTGCACTGCCCGTTTACTATTCAAAACACTGGATAGCATAGCCACACCCTGCTCTGTAAAAGCATATGGGTTATGCCTCTGACCCATCTTTTCAGAATTGGTTATCGCAATTTGCGATAACCAATTCTTGAACTCCTTCTTGGTCAATTGGAACATAAAATCTTCCGGAAAGCGCTCAATATTCCTTTTTACCTGCTCATTAAGCCGTCCTGTAGGAACTTTATATAATTTTGCAAGATCTCTATCTAACATTACTTTCTTGCCCCTGATTAATAGTATTTTACTTTCAATGGTTTCATTTGGAATCAGGTCTGTTGTTTTCAAGTTCTTCTTCATAAGAATTTCCTCTTTTTTTTAAAAATCTCCATTACCAAACCCCTACATATATTAGACACATTTTTCAGCCAAATACTTTCACTTTTTTCAAAATTATGCTTGAACCAGATTCACTAAACAAATCTGACCAGGTTAGCAGGGTGCAGGCAACACTCAGCATTAACCTGGTTAGATTTGTCTCAATGAGACCAGGGCAATTTGGCAGACACTGTCTGCCATTTCGCATAAGCGCTTGTACCGGTTTCAACTTTTCAATCATGGTGGAATCCAATCATTCTTTTTGGTTTTTCGGGTGGCGGTTCCATTAGTCTTTTTATGGCGCTAAAAACAATTTGAAACTGACCATCATATTTCTTTTCCATAGCATCAATTTTTCTCCTAAGACCTTCATATGTGAAAACCATCCTTTTTAGACTTACAAAAGTACGCATAATTTGGATATTGACCAGTATAGCGCGTTGGCTGTTAAGAACACTTGAAAGCATAGCAACGCCTTGCTCTGTAAAGGCATATGGCATACGTCTTAATCCCATCTTCTCTCGATTGGAAATCACAATCTGTGATTTCCAATTTTCAAATTCTTTCTTTGTCAATTGAAACATAAAATCCTTTGGGAAGCGCTCTGCATTTCTCCTTACCGCTTGATTCAATGTTCTTGTTTCTACGCTGTATAGCGCTGCCAGATCTCTATCAAGCATCACTTTTCTACCTCTAATTAAGAGTATTTTACTTTCAATGGTTTCATTTGGAATCAGGTCTGTTGTTTTCAAATTCTTCTTCATAAGAATTTCCTCTTTTTTAAAATCTCCATTACCAAACCCCTACATATATTAGACACATTTTTCAGCCAAATCTAACCAAATCTAACCAGGTTAGCAAGGTGTGAGCTTACGCAGCATTAACCTGGTTAGATTTGCACGAAACCTGGAGACCAGTTCACTTTTTTCCTTTAAACTCTTTTTGAACTCGCTGAAATTCATCTCTCAACTTGTTCTCGTCGGGCAATTGTAGTTTGTATTGTGCGGCAAGAACCTTGTTCTTTAATCCTCCCAGGGCATAATGAACCACTGTATCGTTACGTGCAGCACATAAAATAATCCCGACCGGCGGGTTTTCGTCAGGCAGTGTCATACGTTCCGCCGCATAATTCAAATACAGGTTCATCTGCCCAGCGTCCGCATGCGTGAATTTGCCTGTCTTCAAATCAATAAGTACCAGACACCTCAACTTTCGGTGATATAAGAGAAGGTCTATGCGATACCATTCATCACCTATGCGTAACCGTTTCTGTCTGGCAACAAATGTAAAACCAGAACCCAGTTCCAGCAGGAAATCTTCCAATTTGTGAATAAGGGCATCTTCTATCTCTGATTCTGAATATTCATCTTTTAGGTCCAAGAACTCCAGGACTGTCGGATCTTTTATTTCCTGTTCCGGAGATATACACTCGTCTTTTCTCCTGACTTGTCCCTTCCGAAGCATTTCAGCTTTATTTCTTGAAAGCAAAGTCCTTTCATAGAATTGGGTGCTTATTTGCCGATCTAACTGCCTTACCGACCATCCTCCTCTGACCGCTTCAGTTTCATAAAAATCACGAGCTTCTTTGGACTTTACCGACAGTAATCGCCTATAATGACACCACGGCAAAAGTGCACACAGTGTGTGCACTTTTTCATAAGCGGTTAATTCATAACCTCTTAGGCTTTTGGGGGGAGCGCTGCTCCCCTGTGGAAATAATTTCGGCCATAATAAATAGACTTGCCGCATATTGTGCAAATTGCGCTTATTAAATCCCCTTCCAAAGTTTTTCTGCAAATCTACAGCAAGACGCTTGATAAGCTCGTCGCCATAACCCGCTCGTTTTTTCCCGCACTGCTCAAATTCCACAATCCTGCGGCCGATC
>JBDRIH010000078.1:0-16859 GCA_043816025.1 Candidatus Omnitrophota bacterium | reverse complement strand
TTTATTTTATATCCTCGCTTGCGCCTTTTCCCCTTTTCTCCATAAACTCGGGCAGGATCACGATCTCGACCCTCCGGTTCTTGGCGCGTCCTTCCACCGTAGCGTTTGACGCTATAGGCCTGTGTTCACCGTATCCTGTGGCTGACAATCTTTTCGAGGGTATGCCCTTGCTTTCCAGATACTGGAGAACATTGATAGCTCTTTCGCTCGAGAGCTTCCAGTTGGATTCCCACTTAGAATATTTTATAGGAGTATTATCCGTATGCCCGCTGATTCCGATATTCTTGTCCGGGACATTCTTTTTTATTATACTGGCGACTTTATCAAGCACAGGGTAAGCCTCACTCTTTACCTCTGCCTTTCCCGAATCGAACAGGATATCATCGGATAATATTATGACAAGTCCCCTGTCGTCCATCTCTAGAGACACGCTCTTATCTGCGATCTGCCCCTTCAGATTTTGCTCCAGCATTCGTTTGGCCTCTTCAAACTGTTCGAGCTCCTTCTTGCGCTGCTCCTCAAGGTCAACGATCTTCGTCTCCAGATCCTTGATCTTTTTGAGACTGCGCGGGTTCTGTTTATAAAAATTCAATGCACAACCCGATAGCACCAGACCCGACGCGACAAGCGCCGCCATACTAACCGATAACCACCTATTCGTTCTCATCGTCTTCCTCCTTTAAATGAGCTCACAACTTACGCGACTGAAAAAAGCGTAAGTTGTATGAGCGAATTTACACCCACACCAACTGTTTACAATTGGTGTGGGTGTCAAGACCGGCCATTGTTATATATCAAAGTCTGTTTCCGGCTTTTTCCCACCGAAACAAGCATTATCTCGGTTCCTATCAGTTCTTTGATCCTTTCAAGATATTTACGGGCGTTCTCGGGAAGCTCGTCGTATGACGGTATATTGGAGGTGTCCCTCTGCCATCCGGGATGATCTTCATAAACGGTCTCGCACTTATCAAGAAACCCGGGCTCTCCGGGAATATTGTGATACGTCTTTCCTTTATATTTGTACGCCGTACAGATCTTGATGGTCTCAAGCTCGTCAAGAACGTCAAGCTTCGTAATAATGACCTCGTCTATACCGTTGATGTCGACTGAATTTTTTACAAGCACGCTGTCGAACCAGCCGCACCTGCGAGCTCTTCCGGTCGTAGCTCCAAATTCCCCGCCTTTTTCCCTGATCCTGTCCATAAGGTCTGGTCCGAACTCCGTGGGGAAAGGTCCCTCCCCGACCCTTGTAGTGTACGCTTTGACCACGCCGAGCACTCTGTCGATGCGGGAAGGCCCAACTCCGCCGCCCGTGCAGGCGCCCCCGGCGGTGGAATTCGAAGAAGTCACGTATGGATACGTCCCGTAATCGACGTCCAGAAAAGTCCCCTGGGCACCCTCGAAAAGGATGGACTCACCCCTTTTAAGGGCCTCGTTCAAAAGTAGCGTCGTATCGCAGACAAATTCCTTTATCAAAGCCGCATATTCCACATATTTTCGGAAAATATCATCCGCCAAGAATTCCTCAAACCCGTAAAGATCTTTGAAGATAGTATTTTTTTCCTCTATATTGTTTTTTAGACGTTTTTTAAAATATTCTTTATCAAAAAGGTCCGCCACGCGGATACCGACACGTGCAACTTTATCGGCATAACAGGGCCCGATACCCTTCTTCGTGGTCCCTATCTTTCCTTTTTTCCGCCTGGTTTCCCTGAGTTCATCCAGCTTCCTGTGATACGGGAATATCACGTGCGCCTTGTCGCTGATCTTGAGACGTCCGTCAAAGACAATGCCCTGCTCCTTTAGGAATTTTATCTCTTCTATAAGCGCCTCGGGGTCGATTACCACGCCGTGCCCGATGACACAGATCTTCCCCTCGTGCAGTATTCCCGAGGGCACAAGGTGCAGCACATATTTTTTATCCCCGATAACTACAGTATGCCCGGCATTATTACCGCCCTGGTAGCGTGCTACATACTGGACGTTCTCGGTCAGAACATCTATTACCTTGCCTTTTCCCTCGTCGCCCCACTGGGCCCCGACCAGTACAGTTGCCTGCCCCATAACGTTTTTCTTCTTTGTCATTTTATCTCCCTTTCGGCCCTGCAGGAGGCTGCGGCGGCGGTGTAGGTTGCTGCGGCGGCTGCGGTGGTTGTGCCGGCTGTTGAGGCGGCGTAAATATCTGCGGTGGTTGTGCCGGCTGTTGAGGCGGCGTATATATCCGCGGCGGCTGCGGCGGCGTATATGTCCGCGGCGGCTGTTGAGGCGCGTGTTGTATGCTCCGGATGATCTGCTCTTGTTGCTGCAGTTGCTGCATAAGTCTCTCGCTGCTGATCCTTGTAGCCTCGTTATTGACCCGCACGAACAAACCGTGCAAGGTCTCTTTATCAAGATCGGATAATTTTACTATATCCCCTTCCGATGTCTCGTAAAAATATCCTTTTCCCCCATCCTCGGTCTCTTCGAACGAAAGACCGCTGATCATATATATAATCTCAGAGTATATCTCAAGCCGTTTCTCGATAACATCGATCATCTCCTGTTTTGAGAACGGTATCTCCCGGACGGGTTGCGTAGGCTCTGTTTCCTCCGGGACCTCAACCTTTTTCTCAACAGGCGCTGTTTCCTTAACGACCGGTTTTATTTTTTCCTCTTGCGGAAGCGGTTCTCGTTTTTTTGCCTCCGCCTTCTTCTCTTCCTCGATGGGCTTTTTCTGTTCGCCCCAGCGCGACGTGATCCTTTCCCACAACTTGATCATGACGCCTTTTTTTCTTTTCTCTTCCGAATGCGCCGAAACGGACAAAGACAGTATCACCACCAAAAAGAGCAAAACAAACAGTTTTCCGTGAACGTACTTCATTTGTTCAATCTTCACTTTCAATAAGCGCGACTTACGCGGGAGTCATGGTAAATATTTTTTTCGCGATGTCCGGATACTGCGCGATAAACAGAAGTTCGTCCCGGACCAGGGGCCTCTGGGTGTGGACATTCGCGTACCTCACAAGTTCCAGGATCCTGGTGGCTTCTTCATCGTCCTTGAACTTAACTTCCAGTTTGTTATATACGTTGCGAAATCCCTTGATGCCGCTGTATTCGCCGGCGGTAATATTCCTTCCGGTGTCGATGATCTCCGGTTCTCCCCTGCCAAGCTCTTCAAAATCATAAAGTTCGTAGTTGCGTCTATCCTTCAGTGCCCCGTCGGCATGGATCCCGGATTCATGCGCAAACGCATTGTCTCCCACACCCACCTGGTTCACAGGAATCGGGACAGAGAAGGCATACGAGGCGTATTTGGCGATGCGCCACGCCATTTTCAGATTGATATTCGGGTCCAACTTATATTTCGGATTACCGCTGAACCCGCTGGAATATTTAAGCGCCAGAATACAACTTACCAGGTCGGCGTTGCCGGCCCTCTCTCCCATACCGTTAACCGTGGTGTTGATATACACATCGACGCCGCTGTCGATGGCGGCCTTGGCGCCCGCGACGCTCACGGCCACTACCATGCCTAAATCGTTATGGCAATGGATCTCAATAGGCATTTTAACCGCCTGGGCCAAGGCCGAGACCCGGTCGTAGATCGTAAACGGATCGTCGTATCCAAGCGTATCGCAATATCGTACGCGTTCGGCACCGGCGGCCTTAGTCGCCTGCGCGAATTCTATCAGATAATCGATATCCGTGCGCGAGGCGTCCTCGGCATTGATGCCGATGGACTTTATGCCTTTCTGTTTGGCCAGTTTTACCGCTTTTACCGCGGACTTGATGATTCCGGATCTATCCATCTTTCCGGAAAATTTATGTTCTATCATCTGGTCGGACGTGGAAATGGACAGGTTCAGATATTTAACGTCAGTATTATGGACCGCGTTTCTTACGTCGGACTCTATGGCCCTTATCCATCCGGAAAGCCGCATGGGATAGATGACCTTTCTTCTGGCCAGCTCGAGGTTCGCATTAATATAGTTGATCTCGTGATGGGTGAACGGAAACCCGAACTCGGACTGAAAAATACCCATCTTGTTGAGATATATGTTGACTATCGTTTTTTGCAGCTTTGCCAGCCCCAACCGCGACGTTTGAACTCCGTCACGATTCGTGACATCGATGATCCTTATCACATTTTTTTCCTTCTTCTTTGCCATTATCTTCTCCTTATGCGATAACTAAACTACAACATGAACTTTTTTAACATCGTTGATGTTTTCCGTGGCCTTAAGCTTCCTGAGAACCTCTTTCGGTATCTCGGTATCTACATTCAAGAGGCTGATCGCCTCCCCTGTCTTTTTGTCCCTGCCGAAACTCATCTCCGCTATGTTTATGCCGTGCTTGCCCAACAACGTCCCTATCTTTCCCACAACGCCCGGGACGTCTTTGTTGTCCACGACCAGCATGTGCCCGTCGGGAATAGCCTCGACATAATATTTATCCATCTTGATGATACGCGGTTCTTTGTTCGCGAAAAGCGTGCCCATTATAAAGTGTTTTTTTCTGCCGGTGTCGAACTCCACGCTGATCAGGTTTGCGAAATCCGTTATCTTTGAAGTCTTCTTCTCGGTGATTTTGATGCCTCTTTCTTTCGCGATCAAGAGCGCGTTCACGTAATTGACTTCCTCTTCCAGTATGGGATTTAATATCCCTTTTATGAGAGCCCGGGTGATAACCGCAACATCCAGATCCGCTATTTCACCGATATATTTTACCGTGATCGCCTTGATAGGCTCGTCGATAAGCTGGGTCTGTATGGACCCCAGGCGTTCCGCCAGATTAATGTAAGGCTGTATGACTTCCAGGGCCTCCTCTTCCATGGCCGGGATATTTGCCGCGTTGCGGAATCCTTTGCCCAGAAGGGCGTCTGAAACGGACCTGGCTATATCCATGGCCACGTTTACCTGGGCTTCCTCGGTAGACGCACCCAGATGAGGGGTAGTAATTACATTGTCCATATCAACTATCGGGCTGTCGAGGGGAGGTTTAGCCTTGGTCTCGTACACGTCAAACGCGGCGCCCGCTACCTTGCCGGACTTTATATTCTTTGCCAGGGCCTTCTCGTCTATTATGCCACCTCTGGCTGCATTGATTATCCTGACACCCTTTTTCATCTTCTGGAACGCCCTGTCGTCAATGATATGCCTGGTTTCATCCGTAAGCGGGGTATGGACCGTGATAAAATCGGAGTTCCTCAGAAGGGCATCCAGGTCAACGGGGTCCACGTTAAGAGCTTTAGCCCTCTCTTCGGAAAGAAACGGGTCAAAAGCCAATATCTTCATACCGAAACTATTCGCCCTTCTGGCAAATTCAGCGCCGATACGTCCAAGACCGATAATCCCGAGGGTCTTACCGTATAATTCCACTCCCATGAACTTTTTCCTGTCCCATTTGCCCAGTTTTACCGATTGGTTCGCCTGGGGGATATTCCGGGAAAGTGAAAGCATAAGACTGAAGGCGTGTTCCGCCGTGGAAATAGTGTTACCGGCCGGGGCGTTCATTACTACAATACCTTTTTTGGAAGCCGCCGCTACATCGACATTGTCCAGTCCCACACCCGCTCTTCCTATGACTTTGAGCTTATCGGACGCTTCTATTATCTTACGGGTAACCGTAGTGCCACTTCTGATAATAAGAGCGTCGTAACCTTTTATCTTACTGACGAGTTCCGTCTCGGAAAGTTTTGAGACTTCGTCGACCTTGAACTTTGCCTTCTTTAATATGTCAACACCTTCTTTTGACAATGGATCGCTCACAAGAACTTTTATCGACATAACCTCCTCACCCCTTTCAAATTAATTAGTAGAGCACGTTTAAACGCGCCCTACTTTTACTTCAATAGTTCCTGCGCCTTACCGACGCCTTTGCCAAGCTCGATATCATATCCCAGTTGACTGAGAACCATCTCCACACCGGCAAGGGCCACTATCGTATCGTATTCATCCATGTACCCCAAGTGCGCTATCCGGAATATCTTGCCCTTAAGGGCCGACTGCCCTCCGGCTATGGTCACGCCCTGTTCGTCCCGCATCTTTTTTACCAACGCCGCGCCGTCAATGCCTTCGGGAACTTTTACCGATGTCACGGCGTTTGACGGCCTCTTGGAAAACAGCTCAAGCCCCACGGCCTTTACCGCCTCGCGTGTCGCGTTCGCCAGGCGGGCATGTCTTTCGAGGACATTTTCGAGACCTTCCTCCAGCATCATGTCCAAGGCGCTGTCCAGGCCCATTATAAGAGACACCGCCGGTGTCCATGGCGTGTCATCCTTGGCATGCGCCTTCTTGGCGGCCACGAGATCAAAATAATATTTAGGCAGGTCCGATTTCTCCACGAGTTTCTCGGCTTTCGGGCTGAGGCTCAAAAAAGCAAGTCCCGGAGGCAGCATAAGCCCCTTCTGGGAACCGCAAATCACCACATCCACGCCCCATTCGTCGGGCCTCAGCTCATCCGCGGATAAACCGCTGATGGCGTCCACTACAAGTACGGCATCGGTGGCGGAAACCACCTTCCCGAGCGCTTTGATATCGTTTGCCACGCCGGTCGACGTTTCGCATAAAGTGCCGTAAACCACTTTTACATCAGCGTTTTCCTTTAACAGTTTCTCCAAGACCGCGGGGTCCGCGGGGTCACCCCAGGGAACATCGTAATCTACGACTTTTACCCCGTATGCCTGGCAGATCTCACTGAAACGTTCGCCGAACTTACCGCCTTTTATAACAAGGGCTTTGTCCCCCTTCGAGAGAAGGTTAACCACAGAAGTCTCCATAGCACCTGTACCGCTAGAGGCCAAGAGAAACACGGGGTTATCGGTCCCGAAGACCTTTTTTATTTTGACGTGTACGTCCTTTAAGACCGCTTGAAACTGCGGCGTCCTGTGATGGATAATCGTATCGGCCATCTTCAGCAATACTCTTTCGGGTACCGGGGTCGGACCCGGCGACATCAACCTGTACTTTCTCATCGGCAGACTCCTTCTGTTTAAAGTTTTACTTCGGCATGCTCATGCTATTGATCACGTGATCCACTATCCCGTACTCTTTGGCTTCTTCCGCGGTCATAAAATAATCCCTGTCGGTATCGGCCGTTATGCGTTCAAGTGACTGTCCCGTATGTTTCGCGAGTATGCCTTCCAACTGTTCCTTTATCCTGAGGATCTCTTTAGCCTGGATATGTATATCCGTGGCGGCCCCTTCCACGCCTCCCCACGGCTGGTGCATCATGATCCTGGAATGAGGAAGAGCGTACCTCTTGCCTTTCGTCCCCGCGGCGAGAAGCACCGCACCCATACTGGAAGCCTGCCCCATACAGTAAGTGTTAACGTCCGGCTTTACGAACTGCATGGTGTCATAGATAGACAGTCCGCTTGTGACACCGCCGCCGGGCGTATTGATATAAATGTTTATCTCCTTATCCGCATCTTCCATCTGCAGGAACAAAAGTTCCGCAACTACTATGTTCGCGACGTTATCGTCTACGGGAGTCCCTATGAAAATTATCCTGTCCTTTAAAAGGCGTGAATAGATATCATACGCCCTTTCGAGTCTCCCCTCTTTTTCGATTACCATCGGTATTACATTCATTACACCCTCCCCTTATTTGCCCTTTTCCTTAATAACCGCTTCCTCGAAAAGAAAGTCCAGTGTCTTTTCTTCCCTGAGCTGCTCTTTCAATCCTTCTATCAGGTCATGTTCCTCGTAATATTTTTTCACTTTTTCAAAAGACTGGCTATATGACGCGGCGAGCGCGTTCAGCCAGTTATCTACATCTTCTTCGCTTGTCTCGATCTCTTCGTTCGCGGCTATCCTGTCGAGTATAAAATACGACTTGACCTTGTTCTGGGCGTCCTTGAGCAGCTGATCCTTTAACTTTTCCTTGTGGTCATCGATAGTCTGTTTATCCACCCCTTTTTGAGCCAGCTCATCCTCCGCCTTTTTCATGAGAACCTTGAGTTGCCGGTTGACCATGGATGCCGGCAGAGACAGGGAATATTGTTGTAACAGCTGGTCGAGGATCTGGTTTTTCATGTCTATCTTGGCATTGGATTCCTTCTTTTCCATAAGCTGCGACCGGAGTTCTTCGCGAACTTCGTCCATGTTGCCTTTACCAAGTTTCTTGGCCAGATCATCGTCGAATTCAGGTAATTTCTTCTCTTTGGCCTCTTTGATCATGATATGGAACACGGCTTTTTTCCCGGCGTACTTCTTGTCGGGATAATTTTCCGGCAGCGTCGCCTCGACGTTCTTCTGCTGTCCCTTTTCCATCCCGCAAAGCTCCTCGCCCATACCGAGCATAGACGCCTCTTTTGACACTTCGATCCACATGTTTTCGCGTTTTTTGGAGATGACTTCGCCGTCCATAAAAGTCTCAACATCACATATGCCGAAATCGCCTTTACGAAGCGGCCCGTCCATGTCGACGAACTCCGCGTACATGTTCCTGATGCGCGTAAGAGCCTCCTCAACTTCGTCGTTCGCGACACTGACCTTCTGAGTGGCAACTTTCAGGGCCTTGTATTTTTTCAGGTTAACCTCGGGGTGGGCGTCAACCTTTGCCTTGAACGAAAGGTTTCCGGACGGTCCGACAATCACATCCGAGACCTCCGGATAACTCACGGGACTGACGTTATGTTCTTTCAGGGCCTCTTGATACGCCTCGGACACCAGACGCTGTTTTACTTCGTCCATGGCGTCTTTTTGGTAGTTTTTCCTAATAATGTCCTGCGGGGCTTTCCCCGGTCTGAACCCGGGAATTTTTGCGGTTTTCCTGATGTCCTCTATTACCTGGTTGAAGACACTCTCCACCACGTCTTTTGGCATCTCTATTTCAAACTGTCTGGCCGTTCCCTCAAGTTTTTTTATCCTACTCTTCATTTATGCCTGCCCTTTGTTCTCATTCAGAAGCTTGGCTCTACCAGCCCGTAATTTCCGTCGCCTCGCTTGTACAGCACGTTCACCTCGTCTGTGTCCGCGTTTTTAAACATAATAAAATTTTTTCCCGCGAGTTCCAGCTCAAGCTTGGCTTCATCCGGAAGCATCGGTTTATCGGCAAAGGCGTTCGACTTGATGATGCTGCCGCCCTCATCCGGGATAACCGCGCCTTCCGAGCCCGTGAAACGGGTTACGGGTCTCATAATCTTGTCGAACATGTTTTTTCGTCTTCTGGAAGAGAGCCTCCCATTCAGTCTCCTCAGCTGTTTTTTGATATTCTCGGACGCGTTATCGATCGAAGCGTATATATCCGATGAGCTCTCCTTCGCTATCACCCTGTTCCTCTTAAGATACAGAATTATCTCGGTGTTTTTCCTGACCTTTTCCTCGGCCAGGACAACTTCGCATTTATAAATACGCCTGTAAAGGCGTTCCAGCTTGTCCAGCCTTTTATGAATATACGCTTTAAGAGAATTGTCGAGATCCATGTTTCTTCCAGTGATCTTTATGTCCATGTATGCCCCCCTTTTTTTATAATATTACACCCTAAAAGAACATCAATATATCATCATATATAACGTTTTTCAACAGATTTCAAGCTGCAAGTTGTATCCCTGAGGCCTGAAACTTGAAACCTGCAGCTTGTAGTCTGTAACCTGTGGCATGTAGCCTGAAGCCATTTTACATGCTGAATCTCTCTCCTAGATAGATCTCCCGGGCCCTGGGGTCGTTTATCAGTTCCTCCTTGGTCCCCGATATCAGTATCTGCCCCTCATACATTATATAAGATCGGTCGGTTATGGTAAGCGTTTCGCGCACATTGTGATCCGTAAGTAAAATCCCCAGCCCCATCTCTCTAAGTTCCCTTATCACTTCCTGGCAATCATATACCGCTATGGGGTCTATGCCGCTGAAAGGCTCATCCAGTAATATGAACATGGGGTTTGTAACCAGGGTGCGGGTTATCTCAAGACGCCGCCTTTCCCCGCCGGATAACGTGTAGGCTTTATTCTTTCGCAGATGTGAGATTTTCAGCTGGTTAAGGAGGCTGTCCAGCTGTCTCTTGCGTTCCCTGCGTGAAAATCCCAGGGTCTCCATAACGGCCATGATATTTTCCTCAACGGTAAGTTTGCGAAAAATGGACGGCTCCTGGGAAAGATAACCTATCCCCGAACGCGCCCGCTGGTGTATGGGCAGTTTTGTTATGTCTTTTTTATCAAAAATCACATGCCCTCTGTCCGGCTTTATAATGCCGGTGACCATATAAAACGTTGTCGTTTTACCGGCCCCGTTCGGGCCCAAAAGCCCGACGACCTCGCCCCTGTGGACATTAATGCTGACTTCTCTGACAACGCTTCTGCCGCCATATTCTTTTACCAGATCCCTGGTTTCCAGTAGATGCATTTTATTCCCTTTCCTGTAAACTCGGTATACCCGTTCCCTCAAGCTTATCCAGTTCCTCGGGGTCAATGATAATCCTGGGTTTCCCCAAAAGCTGGGCACTCTTGGTGCTGTCGGTATATATCGCCTTTTCGCTTATCGTATAAGTCTTACCCCTTTTGACCTTCACGTTTCCTTCTGCTACGACCTGCGCCAGTTTTTGCGTTTCGGGATCAAAATTTACCGTAAGTTTATCCGCGAACAATTTTCCGTCCTTGTCCTCCACCTTCACATTTTTGTAAAAAATCGCCTTATTATTCTTATAGTCCACTTCCAGCGGCCCGTCGCAGTTTACCTTTGTATGCGGTTCCATTATAACCATAACGTCTTCGTTCAGCCTGGCCCACTTTTCTTCGGAATTGGCCATACCGCCTTTACCCACGGCGGTCATGCCCTCTCTTTTTATGTGCACGACCTTGTCTGTAGAGATCTCCCTGGTCAGCTGCGACCACTTGGCACGATCCGTCGTCAAGTTAAAACCGTCATCGGCAGCGACTTCCACGTTGCCAATAAGTTCAACCTCTCCCGCTTCTTTACGGTAAACGCCCATATCGGAGGTGAGATCCACGACCTCGTTCTCCCCGTACGCCACCGCCTTCAAGTCGTTCAGGTGGATATCGTCTCCTATTATATCCGCGGAATTACCCTCCAGATGCCATTGCTTCACGCCTTTGGCGCTGCGTCCGTCTATACTGAAAGAAAAGACCTTCTGCACAAGACCGTTCGCACCTTCAGGACGGTCCGTCGGCTGCTCCTTTGCAGGGCCTGTCTTAGCCGTCCAGTATCCCCACCAGCTCCATACTGCAACCGCCGCGACAACTACAAAAATGATCCAGAGGACTTTCTTTCTCATCATTACCTCATATGGCTACATGCCATAAGCTTCAAGCTTCAGGCCTGTAGCTTGTGGCCTGTGGCTTGCAGCTTTTTTGTTTTCCACCTGGAATGCATCCATACCCACTGTTCCGGATATTCTCTTACATATTTTTCGAGAAGGGCCGTCCACATCTGGGTGTACCTTCTGATCCCTTCTTCTTTATCGTTATCGTTCATCTCCGACAGATCAATCGGTTTCTCGACTATCATCTTATGTGTATTGTCGTGTTTGCGAACGACAAAAACAGGCACAAGCTTCGTCTTGGCGGCCATCGCGATCTTTACCGGCGCCACCGGTGTATACGCGGGTCTGCCGAAAAAATTCACGAAAGTACCGTCCACACTATCGACATCCTGATCCGCCAGGACCCCGAGAATCCTGCCTTCCTTGAGTTCCTTTAACATCTTTTTCGGAGACTCATCTCGGTAGATCATCCTGGCCCCGAATCGTCCGCGCAATCCCGCGACGAATTTATCGTATTTCTCGAAATAAATCCTTCTGGCTATAAGGGCGCCGTCATACCCTTTATGCCTTAGATAGAGGCCCAGAAGTTCCCAGTTCCCAAAATGAAACCCCAGCACGACAGCACCTTTTCCTTCTAGAAGAACACCATCCAGGTATTCGCCCCCTTCAAACTCTGTCACTATATCGCCGATTCTCTCAGGGTTAATCGAAGAAAGTTTTATCCACTCGGCTCCGTTCTTGGCCAGATTGGCAAAAACACGGCTGGCTATTCGAACATTGTCCTGGTGATCGTTGTCTAAAACCATATCCAGATTAGCTATAGTCTTTTCCCTGTACTTGCCAATCGACCAGAAAGCAGCTTTGCCCAGAAAATCCGCGATCGCCAGGCTCACCTTCAGAGGAACAAGGCTTAGCAGAAAAAACAATATTTTAGCTGAATAATAAACGTAGTATCTTCTGGTTTTGATCTTCATGTTCAGGCTTCAAGCTACATGCCGCAGGCTGCAGGCTTCAGGCCTGTAGCCTGTGACCTGTGGCTTGCAGCTATTTTATCGATTACTCTAAATATCCCGCCTCTACTGTTGTCAGGATGCCCCCGCGGACATTAAAGGTGCCTTTTACCTTCATCCACCTGGGCTTGCAGCTTTTTACAAGGTCCTCGAGCATGCGGTTAACGCAATGCTCGTGAAAAATACCGACATCCCTGTATCCTACCATGTATTCCTTGAATGACTTCAGTTCCACGCACCAGATCCACGGCGAATACTCCACTGAGATATGCGCAAAATCGGGAAGCCCTGTCTTCGGGCATATGCACGTAAATTCAGACGTGTCGAACTTCACCACATACTCTTTATCCTGATACTTGTTCTTCCAGACATCTATTTTGGGAAGTTTCAGCTTCCTCACCTTTTCCTGTAACCCGTCGTAATTGGATTTCTTTCCCATTACCTTACCCCCAAAGATTTATGTACCTGTCCCAGGATTACTACTTCTCTGCCCGTCTCTTTCCTAAGGTATCCTTTAAAGAAAGAAATCATCTCCTCGTCCGGCTCCTTCGCCATTTCATTGACGGGTGTAACAGGCTGCAACACAACCACGAAGGTTTTCTTAATAGGCTTTATCGTCCGGCTCATCTGTTTTATGTCGTCGATCGTGGTCGAATCCGTAATAACGGCTTTGACGATCAGCTCCTTGCGGGAGGCTGTTTTGATAAATTTCTCGTGCGCCCCCCACAGTTCCTCGGGATTGCCGCCGGACGACGGAAGCTTGAAATCCATGGCTATAATATCGATATGATCAACCACTTTTTTAAGCTCACCCGGCAGCGTCCCGTTTGTCTCCAGATAGATTTTATGTTTTCTGTGCCTGGCGAAAAGCGGCAGAAACTCTTTCAGAAAATCGGCGTATAATAGCGGTTCCCCGCCCGTGAAGGTAAGCTCGTTATAATCGTCCTCAAAGTCCAGAATCTTACCCAGAAAGCTTTCCTTCGAAAAAGATTTATAGCTTTCCAGAAAGGTGTCGCAGTAAACGCATTTAAGATTACACCCGTAAAAACGGACAAACAACTGACGGCTCCCCGCGAACGGGCCTTCTCCCTGATACGATAAAAATATTTCCGAAATCCTGGCATTCATAGCTTACTGTTCACTGTTAAGTAGCGGGTCTCCGCCTTCTACCCCGGCAAAGGCCCTGGTGCGTAAAAGACACGATTCGCAAGTCCCGCAGGGCGCCTGTCCGCTCCGGTAACACGACCAGGTATCTTCAAATGGCACCCCCAGACGCATGCCGATCTCCACGATCTCTTTCTTTGTCTTGTCTATGATAGGGGTGACGATTTTAATTCCGTGTCCCTGGATCCCTTTTTTTGTCCCGCATCGCACGGTTTCACTGAAACTCGCAAAAAACTCACTGCGGCAATCCGGATAATTCGAAAAGTCCAGCTGATGCGCCCCTATGAAGACCGCTTCCGCATCAATGGCCTCAGCATATGAGACCGCGAAACTTAAAAAGATCATATTCCTCGCGGGAACGTAAGTCTCAGGTATTGTGCCGGTGTCGCTTATCGATCCTTCCGGAACCGGCTTGGCCTCGTCCAGAAGAGCGCTCCCCCCCCACGGCAGGGATATATTTAAGAAAAGCATCCCCGCGCCCGCGGCTTCGGCTATCTTTCCGGCCGAGGTAAGCTCTCTTGAAGCCTTCTGCCCGTAATTAAATATAAGGGCATGACACTCGTAATCTCTTCTGGCGATATAGAGCGTAACAGCCGAATCCATACCGCCTGATAATAATACTACAGCTTTTTTCATTTAGAATACGTCGCCGACGAAGTGTCTGTCTCGTAGACGGTCACTTCTTTGATATCCAGCCCCGGTTTTTCCCCGGATATCGTTTCATGGATATACCGGGCGATATTCTCGGAGGTCGGATTAACGTCTTTAAAGCTCTCTAACTCGTTCAGATGCTTGTGATCGAGTCCGGCGACACATTGGTTCAGCAGGTCCTTTATCTCTTTAAAATCAACGACCATGCCCACACTGTCAAGTCCTTCAGCGCGCACAACTACCTCGACGCGCCAGTTATGGCCGTGCAGATCTTCACACTTACCTTTGTATCCTCTCAGGTTGTGGGCGCTGCTGAACTGTGATCGGACTTTTACTTCGTACATAATTTAACCAGATTAAAAACATTCAGGGTCACGGGTCAGGCTATAGGCTTCAAGCCGCAGGCTACAGGCCTGAAGCTTGTAGCTTGCAGCTTACTACTTGACCAATCTTGAACGTTTATTCAAAATATTTTGAAGTTACCTTATCCCAGGTCCCCTGCGCTTTTAAAACAAAATCGCAGACCTCTCGAACCGCTCCGCGACCGCCGCGGTTTTTCGTTATAAAATGGGCAAAAGGTTTGGCGTCCTCCATGGCGTTCGGAGGGCATACCGCCAGGCCCACCCTTTTTAAGACCGGTATGTCTATAACGTCATCGCCAACAAAACAGATCTCTTCGTCCGATATCCTGAACTTTCTGCGCATCTTGTGGAGCGCTCCGATCTTATAGTGAAAATTATGATACACCTTGTCTATCTTAAGTTCCTTCGCCCTTTTAGTCACAACGGGTGAGGCCTTTGCCGTCAGGATCACGCATTTTAACCCCGCACGTTTCACGAGAATTATCCCCAGCCCGTCGTTCACGTCAAAATTCTTAATTTCACTCCCGTAGTTGCCGTATATGATCCTGCCGTCGGTAAGAACACCGTCCACATCAAGAACCATGAGCTTTATCTTTTTTGCTCTTTCTATTAATTCGGGAGAATATTTCTCGTTCATGTCTACACCAGTCCCGCTTTGAGGATATCCTGAACATCCAGAACACCGATCGGCCGGTTTTTATTGTCGACAACCGGGATTTCGTCGATGTTTTTGTCTCTAAGGACCTCAAAAGCCTCGGCGGCCAGACGGTCCTGTGTGATTACCGTCGGCGACTTTGTCATGACATCGCCGACTTTGCGGTTTAAAAGGTTCTTGCCTTCCTCAAAATGCCTCCTCAGGTCGCCGTCGGTAAAGATACCCACCAGTTTTCCCTTGCTGTCGACGACACTTGCGCTGCCGGCCCTCATTTTTGTTATCTTTAGAAGCACGTCTTTGATCATGGCCCCTTTGCTCACGATCGGGGTGGCGGATTTGGGTCTCATGATATCCTGGACTTTTAGAAGAAGACGTTTTCCCAGAGCGCCGCCGGGGTGATACAGGGCGAAATCTTTCGGTTTGAATTTCTTTTTCTCAAGAAGCGCGATCGCGAGAGCGTCCCCGATGGCCAGCATAACGGTGGTCGAGGTGGTCGGGGCGAGCCCCATCGGACAGGCCTCTCTGTCCACGGAACTGTCGATGACAAAATCACTGTTCGCCGCCAAAGTCGACTTTTTGTTCCCCGTGATAGTAATGAGCTTTGCGCCGATCTTTTTTATAATAGGCGTCAGTTTGACCATTTCTTCGGTCTCGCCGCTGTTGGAAAAAGCTATTATGATATCGTCGCGCGTAACGCGGCCGATATCTCCATGAAGGGCTTCCGCCGGATGCAGGTAAAGCGAGGGTGTCCCCGTGGAAGACATGGTCGCGGAAACTTTCTGCGCGATGAACCCGGGCTTACCCATGCCGGTCACGACAACACGGCCTTTACTGCCCGCCAGGAGATTAACAACCTTTTCGAAGTTTTTGTCGATCCTGCCCGCGATCTTCGCTATCGCTTTACTTTCGTTAATCAATACATCTTTAGCCCTGGAAATACTCATGTCTTTCTCTCCGCCTCCGCCATTTTCTTGATCTGTTTAAGGTAATTTTCAAGATCGCTCAGTTTGAGCATGTTGGGACCGTCGCTCATCGCCTTGGACGGCTGCTCATGTACTTCTACAAATAACACGTCGCAGCCGACGGCCACGGCGGCTTTTGAAAGCGGCAGAACGTATTTCGATTCACCGCCGCTTGAAGAGCCCTGTCCTCCCGGCATCTGCACTGAATGTGTAGCGTCGTATACAACAGGGTAGCCGGTCTCGCCCATTATTACGAGCGCTCGAAAATCGTTGACCAGCATGTTGTATCCGAAAGTGGTGCCCCTTTCGGTAAGCATTATATTCTTGTTCCCGGCCGCTTCTATTTTTGTAACGACGTTGTTCATTTCCGCCGGGGACATAAACTGTCCCTTCTTCACATTAACGGCTTTTCCGGTCGCCGCCACTCTCAGTATCAAATCGGTCTGCCTGCACAAAAAAGCCGGTATCTGTATGACATCGAGGACGCGGGCGGCGGCATCCACATCCGCTGAGCAATGGACGTCGCTTAAGACCGGCACTCCCAACTCATCGCGTATGTCGCGCAAAATCTTAAGCCCTTCTTCTATTCCCGGACCCCTGAAAGAAGTCACGGCGCTCCTGTTAGCCTTATCGTAACTCGCTTTGAATATAAGCGGTATATCGAGTTTGTCCGTTATCTCTTTTATCCTCCGGGCATGTTTCACTGCGCTTTCAGCGGACTCGATCACGCAAGGTCCCGCGATCAGGGCAAGAGGTCTTCCTTTGCCTATAACGATATCACCGATCTTTACCTGTTTCGCATCCATAACTTTTCCTGCCGGCCGATGGCCGCCTTTAGTCCCCACGCTTTAATATT
>JBDRIH010000077.1:0-2160 GCA_043816025.1 Candidatus Omnitrophota bacterium | reverse complement strand
TTTAAGGCAGCCCCTGGAAGATGGTTTTATATCTGTATCCAGGGTAGCTAGATCCTTTGTCTTCCCGGCTTCTTTTATGCTGATCTGCGCTATGAACCCCTGCCCCTGCGGGACAGAACTTCAACCAAGCCGGATTTGTTTTTTGAATTAAGCGAATCGAGAAAAATTCTCGTTGTCAGTTTAATGTTATTATCCTTCGTCTTTCTTGCTGTTATCCTGTCTATTATCGCCTGAAGCTTCAGCTGTTTGGCTTCATCGCTCAGACCAGGCCACGTCTTCTTTAAATTACTCAATTCGTCAAAAGAAATCTGCAAACCAAGTTTCTTCGCGTCAACGTTCTCGCCTTTCGAGGCGAGTTGCGCCATCCGGTCGTGAATCGACTCCAGCTCTTTCTTTATCGCCTCATATCTTTCGGTAAAATCCGTATCGTCTATAATCCTGTCCTCAAGCTTTTCAAGCAAAGCCGACTTCTTATCCTCAAGCTTTTTTTCTTCGAGCAAAAGGTTATTCTTTTCCTCTTCTATGTCCGGCTTTGCCGTTCCCAGCTCCTCGAAATAAGTTTTCATCATCAATTCCCTGTCTTCCAGGAATTTTCCGTTTTCAGAAAGACTGAGTATCGTTTCCACAACTGATTTCTCGACGTCCTCTCCCCTGAGATTCATGCCCCGGCATACCGAATCGCCTTTCTGGACTGAATTCTGACATCTGTAATATAGGTAAGGCACCCGGCCTTTCGGGGTTTTCTTGTGATAGGTGTAGGCGAACATGATTCCGTTGCACAAACCGCATCTCAGCAACCCCTTTAATAAATACGGCCTCTCCGCCCGGCTCGGCTTTACATATTTCTGCCTCAATAAATCCTGCACTTTGCCGAACAGCTCTTCGCTGATAATGCCTTTATGCTCCCCGGCGACTATTTTCCATTTCTCGCGGGAAACTTTTTTCAATTTCCCGGTAACCATGTCCGTTTTCCTCTTGCCGTACCATGCCTTTCCCGTGTAAGTGAGGTTATTGAGCATCCTGGCTATCGAAGGCGTCGCCCACGGCCTGCCGCGCCTTGTTTTTATTCCTTCCTTATTAAGAAGGTGCGTAACCTTTCTAATGCTTTTAAACCGCAGGTAATAATCGTATATCTTTTTTACGATCCCGCCTTCTCTCTCGTCTATGTAAAGTTTTTTTGACTCGGGGCAAAGCTCGGCGGCCCGCCTCAGCGCCTCGTCTTCCTTTTTCCCCGCCTCTTTTAAATCTTTGAATATCCGCTCTTTCGTCACGAACCCGAAAGCCACCGGCCCGCCGTTCCACTTGCCCGACAGGGCGCGGTGATGCATGTGCTCCGAAACCCTTTCCGAATCAATCTCCCTTTCAACCTGGGCGACCGCCCCCAGGATGTTGAGAATGAACCTTCCCATCGGACCCGTCGTATCGATGTTCTGGGTTATGCTTACCAGCTTGGCGTCATGTTGCTGGAAAAACTCAATAAGCCCGATCATGTCTTTCAAGGAACGGGTGATCCGGTCAAGTTTGGTGACGACGACAACCTGAATGTCGCCGGCCTTTGCGTCGTTCATCAGCTCGGAAAGCCGGGGCCGATTGGTGTCTTTCGCGGAAACGCCCTCCTCGCGATATATTTTATGAACGGAATATCCCTGGGATTTGCAGTATTCCCTCAGTCTTTCTTCCTGGAATTTCAAACTCTCCCGGTCGACCTGCTGCGAGGTGCTTACCCGGACGTATATGCCTGCCTTCATCGGAAACTCCTTTCAATAGAGAAATTAGTTTGTAATATGTATCATCATTATAAACTAGGTATTAAATTTGTCAACGGAATTCGGAGGGCTTTTAGGGGAAGATTGTTTCAGCCTGGAGGATAAAAACGCCCTGACCCATTTCCGGTAGGCCTCTTTTCTCGCCTCTTCGGAGGGAAACGGTATAAAGTTTACTTCGACCTCGATTGTATACCTGGCTTTCCTCATAGCTTCATAGTGTTTGAGATGGTGTTTTGAAAACACTAGCCATCCGGTTTTTATCTCTTTAGTTTTCCCATCGTTGCCGGCTTTTCCCAGAAATTCCATCCCCCGACTTATCCGGTATTTCTCTTACCTATTATTAGTATCCAGAAATACTTCAATATTCCTTTAAGCAGATTCCTCACAACGGGGG
>JBDRIH010000076.1:0-11372 GCA_043816025.1 Candidatus Omnitrophota bacterium | reverse complement strand
CGTAAGCGTACTCCCTGTTAACCTGGTTAGATTTGGCGGGTTTAAACCCAGCGTGGTTAGGGTATAAAATAGGTAGTAAATCGGATTGACTTTATGCTATTAAGTGTTATCATATTACTATAAGATTAATACAACAAAAAGCTAGAAACCCTCTCGTTTTATTAAAATTAATATAAAAATGGCAGGGTTTTGTATTCTTTGAGTAAATTAGAACGTTTAATAAATATGGAAGTGTTTATGAGAAAAAAAGGGACATTTTTAAAAATTATATCGATGATTGTCACCGGTGTCTTTCTGCACCAGCAGATCCTGTGGGCGGCGGGTGATATGGCTCAGGACACAACACAGATTAACACTTACAGGGATATTCGCATTTCCGATAATCTGGCCAGGATAAACGAGACGCACCAAAGTGGCACAAAAGAGACTATCATAAATATCCAGGATTGCCATTCCTCACTTTCCGCGCAGTATTCCATCGTAGATATCCTGAAAGATCTTATGCAGAACTACAATCTGGATGTGATCGCCATTGAGGGCGCAGCGGGATATATCGACACTTCTATACTTAAGAGCTTTCCGGACAAGGAGATCAAAGAAAAAACCGCCGCATATCTGATGAAAGAAGGGAAGATATCGGCCGGGGAGTTCTTCTCCGCCACCACGAGCGAAGATATCGCATTATACGGCGTTGAAGACAATTCTCTCTATCAGGAAAACCTGGATATGTTCAGGGATATCTACGCCAGGAACCGTGACAATACCGCCGCGTTGGATATTATTCTTGAGGACCTTAAGAAGAGTGAAAATAAGGTATATTCGAAAGAATTGAGCCGTATGGTATATAAAGCGCGCCTTCACCGCGACAGCAAAATAAGTTTTGACATTTATTGGGGATTTCTGGAGGGGATGTGCGGGGAGAAGGACATCCCCACCGAAGGATACGGAAACATCAGGAGTTTTACGGATTCCATACGCATGGAAAAGGACATAGATTTCAGTAAAGCCACCGCGGAAAGACAAGAACTGATCGATGGGCTGATGAAGGGGGCCTCGAGGGAAGAGCTGGAAGAGATGGTGGTCAAATCCATAGCCTTTGAAAAAGGCAAGATCGACCAAGCCCAATACCACCGGTGGCTTCTGGATTTTGCCTTTAGAAACGGTGTCGAAACGTATGATTTTCCCGAGCTTTGTAAATTTGCCGATTATGCTGCC
Source organism: Candidatus Omnitrophota bacterium (assembly GCA_043816025.1). Lineage (GTDB taxonomy): Bacteria > Omnitrophota > Gorgyraeia > Tantalellales > Tantalellaceae > JBDRIH01. The sequence continues at coordinate 10,157 of JBDRIH010000076.1, read as the reverse complement.
AGTTATCGTAACCTCAACGTTATAGCGCTTGCCGACGAACTTGAGAAACTCGAGGATTAAGTCCTCGGGAGACTATTTTCTTCAGAGGGGCAGCGGCAGTTATACAGGCTTGTCAGGACGACGGAACTCATCAGATCTTTGTTTGAGATAAAACTGACCGGTAAGGATAGAGCCGCTCTAGAAACAGAGATTAACAACTTAAGAGCGGATGAGTTCAGCGAATTTATAAAAACTCCGGATAGACAGAAAATCCTGGAAAAAGTCATCTCCGAGGCGAAAGAAGCCATGAGGTTCTATGACCTGGCGGAAAAACGTAACCAGGCAATGATGGCGAATACCGTCTCCGCGATGCGGCGGGAAGGGAAACACGTCGCCGCGCTTATATCCGGCGGGCACCACACCGGCGGGCTTACCGAGATAATGAAAGAAAAAGGCCTTTCCTACCTTGTTCTCATGCCGAAATTCTTCGATGACCAGTCCCGTCCCTATGTAGCAATCCTTACGAAAAAGACCGGCCCGTACAGGGAGCTTGCCACGTCGGGCGCCTATGACCTGGCGCTTGAGGCCTATTTTGACACGGGAGACCTTGGAGAGCTTGAAGAGATGATGGCTTTCGCCGTGGGGCAGAGCGCCATCGCGGGCAAGGACATCGAGGCGGAAATAAAAGCGTGGATCGATTCTTACGAAAAGGCTTATGGTAAAGTTTCTCCGGTAAGACGAGATGCGGTCGCGGAACCGATAAGGCCGGAAGACCTCAAGCGTCGCCTGGCCGAGATCAAAGTGATAGGCCGAGGAAGCCAGGTTTGCGAGGTTCAGGTAGAAAACAATATATACCGTGTCACCAGTGACCAGGTACAGGCGGTGCGCATCCAGGGGAAAGAAACACCCCGAGAGATAAAAAAGCGTCCGACCGTTGTTTCAAAAGCGTTTCGAACGGCCATTGAAGAACTGAAAGCGTCCAGGTTCGGGCTAAGTAACATACTGGGCAGATTGGTTCTGACATGGGCGGTAAGGTCGGTATACGCCAAATCCGGTTTTTCCCAAAAGCGTGGAACTGATAAAGGGTATGCAGAGAAATTGTCAAAAATGTCTCATTTGTTGAGATATAAATTCGCACCGCAATACGAAACTGTTACTTTGAGAAACGGGGTGACGGTTCGTTTGGTGTATATTCCCGGAAGATACAAATTTGAAATTGATATGGCCCAGCGGTTTAGTGAAAAAAAACCGATCTTTACGTCCGGACACGATAGATCCGGCTGTCCTTTTTGTAATATAAACCCCGAAGAAGTGATTGATGAGGTTCGGTATGGTAATCGGAATTATTATGTCGCCATACAGGTCGCGCAGTTTGCGCCTGAGCATATGCTTTTAATAAGCAAAGACCCATTACCACAGACCCTGGATGAAAATCAGATAGAAGATATGGCAGAATTTATGTCAGGCATTAGTGAAGGTTACGAGGCCGTATTTAATTGGGTTAATCCTGAGAAGAAGAGTCTCGCGCGCCAGCATTATCACTGGCAGGTCTACAAAGCCGACAGCAGTATATGGGCAAATTATAAAAAAGGTATTCTTAAGACCGAACTTTTAGCTAAAGAGAGCACGCGGAATACGTATGTTGGGGGGCTTTCAAATTGGATATGTCCGGCTAAGATAGTACGCGGCAAGGACATAAAAGAGATCAGTAAAATTTTATGCGAAAACATTCGTAAAATAGAAGGACATGGAAAAATCCCGAGTATAGTCTTTAAGCTGATAAATGGTGAGTTTACTTTTATATTATATTCACGTGTAGTTGAAGAGAAACCAGACTCCTCAAGAAGTATATATGGGGATAGCCGTATGGCAAGAGAAGCCACAGAGCGTTCCGGATATGTGGTTGCATATACTGAAGAAATGTTTAAAACATTAAAAGAAAACCCTGAGTTGATCAGGACGATTTTGAATGATAGCGCCGGTTCAACAGTTGCAGAACAGCCCCATCGTCGCGGACCGGCTGCGGAAAGGAATGGTTTAATTCCGCCGCTAGTCCTCATAACTGCCGCAGGTTTTGCTCGGCCGGAGCTTCTCATAGCTCTTACCGGCATAGGCGCGGTGGTGTTGCTCGGGGTATATATTTATCGTAATTTCATATCAGGAAAGTTCCTGCGCCGCAGGCCGCCGATTGCGATTACGGGCATTGACGGTTTTATAGGTGTTAATCTCGCGAATCAGGCCCGGGAGAAAGGGATTGAACTTACCGGGCTAGCCAGGGACGAAAAATCTCCCCGATTGAATAAACTGCTGCGCGACAGAGAAGATATTACGATCGAAGAGGGGGACTTGCTTAATCCGGATTACGCTGTTTTTAGCAGGCTTATGAAAGATAATGAAGTATTTTATCATCTCGGCGCCATGGCAAGTCCTCAAGATTGTACCAGACGTCCACATGAGGCCCTGATCGTTAACAGCTTGGCCACCGCAATACTTGCCAGATTAGCTCAAAGACATGGCACAAGATTTATTTTCGCGTCAACGTATCTCTGTTATAACTTGATGAGAAGGCCCCGAGGGGCGCTTGTCAAGGAGGAAGAAGCGGCCATGATATTAAAGGGTGACGAGCCCGAGATACAGGACTTGAGAGCCTGGCTTGATAAATGCGAAAGTCTCTTTGACGAATACGCGGAAAATTTCATTTTGAACCAGGGTGAAGTAGAGGAATCTCCCGAAGAATTTGTAAAAAGCAATATCAAAATACCCGTTATATCGGAAAAAAGATTGGGGCAACTTGGTTTGCCGAAAGATTATTTTTACCCTCTGACTAAAGTGCTGGCGGAAAGATTTGTCATGAAGATAACCGAAGGCATGATCGTCCGGTTTTCTAACATATATGGCCCCGCCCAGGATGAAGATTACAAGGTACCGCTGTATATACTGGGCAAAACCAGCACGGACGGAGGAATAATTTTCAAAGGCATAGCCGATCTTGATCCGGGTGAAACATTTGAAGTGTGGAAGCACGGAGCGAGAGATTGCCTGCCCGTTAAAGACTGTGTTAAGGCCCTGTTGAAAGCCGCCGAAATACGTATTACCGAAGATTCTAAAGTTATTAATATCGCGAGCGGAAAACCCACTACAAATAGTGAAATAGGCCGGGCTATTACGGAAGCCATAGGGAATAAAGTTTCAATAAAAGAAGGAGTAAGAGAAGGCGAAGATATTCATGTGTGTGACACCGCGCGGTTTAGGAAATATCTCCATTCCGAACCGACAATACCTCTGGCGCAGGGGATAAGAAGCGCCCTGGAATATTACCGTCCCGACTTGCAGCAGCCCCATCGCCCGTGGCCGCCAATTGCGATTACGGGCATTAACGGTTTTACAGGCGTTGATCTCGCGAATCAGATCCGGGAGAAAGTGCTGGAACATTACCGTCCCGACTTGCAGCAGCCACAACGTCACGGTTCGCCAATTGCGATTACGGGTATTAACGGTTTTATAGGTATTAATCTCGCGAATAAGGCCCGGGAGAAAGGGATTGAACTTACCGGGCTGGCCAGGGACAAAAAGTCTTCCCGATTGAATAAACTGCTGCGCGACAGAGAAGATATTACGATCGAAGAGGGGGACTTGCTTAACCCGGATTACGCTGTTTTTAACAGACTTATGAAAGATAATGAAGTATTTTATCATCTCGGCGCCATGGCAAATCCTCAAGACTGCGCCAGACGTCCACATGAGGCCCTGATCGTTAACAGCTTGGCCACCGCAATACTTGCCGGATTAGCTCAAAGACACGGCACAAGATTTATTTTCGCGTCAACGTATCTCTGTTATAACTTGACGAGAATGCCCATAGGGGCGCTTGTCAAGGAGGAAGAAGCGGCCGCGATATTAAAGGGTGACGAACCCGAGATACAAGACTTGAGAGCCTGGCTTGATAAATGCGAAAGTCTCTTTGACAAATACGCGGAAAATTTCATTTTGAACCAGGGTGAAGTAGAGGAATCTCCCGAAGAATTTGTAAAAAGCAATATCAAAATACCCGTTATATCAGAAAAAAGATTGGGGCAACTTGGTTTGCCGAAAGATTATTTTTACCCTCTGACTAAAGTGCTGGCGGAAAGATTTGTCATGAAGATAACCGATGGCATGATCGTCCGGTTTTCTAACATATATGGCCCCGCCCAGGATGAAACTTACAAGATACCGTTGTATATACTGGGCAAAACCAGCACGGACGGAGAAATAATTTTCAAAGGCATAGCCGATTTTGATCGGGGCGAAACATTTGAAGTGTGGAAGCACGGAGCGAGAGATTACCTGCCCGTTGAAGACTGTGTTGAGGCCCTGTTGAAAGCCGCCGAAATACGTATTACCGAAGATTCTAAAGTTATTAATATCGCGAGCGGAAAACCCACCACAAATATTGAAATAGGCCGGGCTATTACGGAAGCCATAGGGAATAAAGTTTTAATAAAAGAAGGAGCAAGAGAAGACAAAGGTGTTCATGTGTGTGACAACGCGCGGTTTAAGAAATATCTCCATCCCGAACCGACAATACCTCTGGCGCGGGGGATGAAAAGCACCCTGGAATATTACCGCCCCGACTTGCAGCAGCCTCAGCGTCGCGGACCGGCTGCGGAAAGAGATGGTTTTATTATGCCTCAAATCCCCATAGCTGTTGCAGGTTTTGCTCGGCCGGAGCTTCTCATAGTTCTTACCGGCATAGGCGCGGTGGTGTTGCTCGGGGTATATATTTATCGTTATTTCATATCAAGACAATTCTTGCGCCGCGGTCCGCCGATAACCGTTACCACAGCGACGAGGATCTGTAAAACTTTAAATCGCTTTAATGTTATCTGCGGTTTTAGCCTGAACGCTTCAAAAGATCCTAATGACCCGCGAAACGCCTCATTTAAGAAAGGGTTGGAAATGTTCAAAACAATTTTTAACCTTTCCTCCGGAAAAGCGCCATATTCATATGAAGATCAATACAGGACAGAAGAAGAAATTGCACGGATCGAAAAAGAGGGGCTTTTTAGTGCTGACAAGAGGACTTTTCATTTAAGGGAAATGCACTGGAACGGGAAAAAATATGACTTCAACCTGGTAAACTCCGATACAGCAGAAATCTTTGGTGATAAAAATAGCGTTCTTTATAGAGTTGTGCAAAGAATGAAACCCGAACATATCAGCCTTCACTTGGGTGCGAGTTCAGAAAATGTTTTATACAGCGCATATACCCCATACAAGTCATATGATGTTGCCGAAGGCCCCGTTTTAGAACGCGATGTGGTACTGGAAAGAATTGTCAAGAATATCCGGGTGTTTCAGGAAAATCTGAAGGCTGCAGGCTATGACAAGCCGGTACTTCTGGAGACGCTGAATTATGTTAAGACAGGTGCCTATGAATATGTTACGGACCCGGATTTCATCCATGAGATATTGGAGCGTACCGGCGCGCACCTTTTAATAGATTGTTCGCACCTATATGTTTCAGCAAGAAATAGAGAATTAAGCAAGCCTGTAGGCGAACGCAGTGATGATTATATGGCTTACGTCAGGCAGATCGTCAATGAAAACACTATAGAACGTATAGACGAAATTCACCTTAGCGTTCCGGATCGTAATAGAACAGGTGATCGTACGGTCGGTGAATATCTTGATTACCACAAGCCCTTCTACGTCAATACCGAGGAGAGCCGCGCCATCCGTCAGATTTTAAGGTATATTCTTGAACTCCGGGAAAAGAACAATGTAACAAAACCGGTTGTTGTTAACTTCGAGACAAGCGTGGACGATTCCGCGGAACACGTTATTGCTCTCGCAGATACATTGGAGGGCATGTTGACCGGACAAAAAACCCCGCGACAACCCCAGCCGCGCGATATTATGCGGATGAGCCGCGAAGAGAGATTGGCGATAGGCAATAATAACACGGACAGGTATCTGGAGCTTAATTACGTCCGAAAACATGTTGGAAGAGTTACCGGGATAGCGAGGCTTATAGGGGAAGAGATCGGTCTATCGGAGAAGCTGATGACAATCCTTATGACCGCGGCCGAAGTGCATGACGGAGTGTATGTCGATCCGGACGTTTACGGAAGGATTGAAAAGTATCATGGCGGGAAAAAACTTACTTCGGAACAAAGGAAGGATTATCCCACATGGGACCGCTTTTTAGCTCATCTCAGCAAGGGAAAAGGACGCGGCCTGACGCCGGAAGAGGAAAACGTCGCACGGGACCTGTATAACCATGGCGAACGAGCTGTTCGAAACATAAAGAACCTCGGGATCCAAGTGCCGCTAGAGGTGGAACTGTTGATAAGATATCATCAATATCCTTCAGAGTTTTTTAAGATACAGGAGTCGTTCAGGGGCAGATTATCCTGCAGCGCCGAAGAACTGGGGTTATTGCTGTCGATTCTCTTTACCGCGGATGTGTTCGAAAACGGAAATAATGTCGATAAAATGAAACTATTCAGGGACGGAAGGCCTCATGAGAGTTTTGACCAAACTTTTACTTTTCTGGAGAGGAAACATAACGAAGAGAATATAAAAAATACAAGGGCGATGCAAGCACTGGAGAAATTGATAGGAGAAAGGGATAGAACGCTGCTGTCGATAGTTGCCGATGCCAGAGGAACATCTGAGTTATCGGAGAAAGATTTAGAATTTATCAAGGCCCACCGCCGGGGGCCGCCTGCTGGAGAGGAAGGGTTTACTTTGCCGGGGCTTCTCATAGCGCTTACCGGCGTAGGCGCGGCGGTCTTTGTGGGGAAATATATATTTACAAAGCTTGTAGAGAGATTACAGCTGTGGCGTGTGAAGGAAGACGAAAGATTATTATCTGAGGTAAAGAGGTTGGTTGAGAAGGCAAAATCTTTAAGAAACGATGCAACAAAGAAAAATGCTGAAATCATAGATAGATTAATGGATGAAAGGGAAAACGGACCCAAACAAGGTGATTTAGAGGTCAAAATAGATGATCGTGTTAAAAAAATCATAAGCACCATTTTTCCACACGTATACGACAAAGAATTTGCCAGAAGTTTAAAAAAGAAAAAATTTGCCATTTTTCAAATTGATCCAGAAGATGAAAAAAACCTTCCAAGGAGATTCGTCGGGGACGGGATAATAGAACGTATGCCGGGTTTTGCAACGGTACAACCCGACGAAAAAGGCATACGTGTAAATGTATACATTATTAAAGGTTTATGTGAAGCGGCCCGTGAGAATCCACATCTTTTAGCACAGCTTATTACCTATAATTATGATAGGTATATGAAGGGAAAAAGATCTGACGAACGCTGGATTTATAGTCTTGGCCTTTCCAGCCAAGCGGCAAAGGAATTAGGCATATCCGACCTCCGCAAATATGACATAGATGAGGCAGTTGAAAGCAGAGATGTTGAATATCTGAACAGCCGACTACACAGTTATCAGGAAAGCCCGGAGAAGCATGAGTTAAGACGATACATAGAAGGTATTATACAAAAAGGGGACCTGATAAATATAATCGCGGGCCTAAGGGATAAAGAGGAGGCGGCCATACAAATAGAAGGGTATATAAAAACACTGAATTTCATGATAAGCGAGAGAGAAAAAAAATTAAAAGAAATAAAGCTAACGCCATCATGGCAGAGTTTAGAAAAGTTGGAACAAAAAGCGGCAGAGAAAGAAAAGGAGCTGGCTGAGAGAATCCGGGAAGCGGAGCTACTAAAAAAACAGATAGATAAAAAGAGACGATCAATAGAACCATCGATAAAACAGTTAGATGATATTATCGGAAAGATTGCGGGCGAATTAGAAGAGCATAAAAACGGAAGAAAGGGGCTTTATTCTAATGAAAGAAACGCGTTAAGGAAGAAGAGAGCAGAAATGATCGAGGAACTTGCTGGGGTTCGAGAGATTCAAAATGAACTACTAGAAGCAGAGTCTTTCGGGAAAGCCAGATCTGAGAAAAGGAAAAAAGCAAAACCGAAAGCAAGAAGGGAAAAAGAAAAGAGTGGCGAGGGAAGAAAAAAATTCAAATATGTAAATATTTCCGGGGCAAGATCAACATTCGAGATTTTCGCGGCCATTAAAAAACTTGAAGAAGAAATATCCGAAATAGAGAGGCTGCTTAGAAATCCTCGCCGCCTAAAAGAAAAAATTGAAGCAGAAAAACCTGACGATCAAATAAAGGTATTTGAGCAGCAGCTTGACAGGGCGAATCGAGAGAAACAAAATTATCAAGCACAGTTTGATACCGCCCAAAGTCGGCATGATAACGCCCAAAAGGAAGTGTCCTCACTCGAGCAAGAAATAGTGAGCCTAAAAAGAGAAATTGACACACAGACCAAAAAGACAGAAGACGAAGAAAAAAAGGTAAAGGCAGAAAAGGAAAGAGCGGAAGCCCTTAAGGGAAGGGCATTAAAAGTTCAGGGCGACATATATGAAGTCCTTAAAGAAAGATTCAGAGCGAAAAGTTTCTTTGATCGTCTAATGGGTTGCGATCCGTCGCATGGGTTTAAGGCTATTTCAGGGTTCGGGGCGAGCATTGTAACCGGAGGCATATCTTTTCTCAGTATGTTCGGCGTGGCGATCCAGCATCTAATGCAGGGCGAGTTCACAGGGGTAACATTGGCGGCGGTTTTAAGCGGATTATATTTTGGTTGGGCGGCGATAAGGTTTTTGGGGATCGAATTTGCTATGCAGGGAGCACTACGGGGTTATTACGCGGAATATCCGGATTTGAAAAATCATCCCGATACACCCGGCATGTCCAACTGGCAACAATTAATGGAAGTGGAAATCGCGAGAAGCGACGGGTACAGGCATCCCGCATTCGCGAAGCTTTCGTCAGAGGTCCAAAAGTTAGTGACGCTTCATGAAGGCTTCAAGTCGCATTTCTTGGGGATGATTGCGCTAATGCCGGTACTTGGCCTGTTTTTGGGCAAGAGATATGAAACTTCAAGGAAAAAAGAGATCTTATACGGTAAAGCGCGGTCTGATAAACTTGGAGATATACTCGAGGCAGCTTCTTCCGAATATACTGACATTGGAGAGCTTGCTTTGCGGAATATATCCGGAATAGAAAACATCGACACGTTTCTTTCAATATTAGAGATAGCCCCTTATGGCAGCACGGCCAAGAAAATAGCATACGTGAGGTTACTCTGGAAAGCGCAGAAGATGCTGCAACGGCCAGATCCCGAAATAGAGGATGTCGCTAAAATATTAAAGTCTATCCGAAGGAACATGAGTTCATCACTGCGCGAGTACATGTTATCCCAAAAGGCGACCGAGATGTTGTATGAAAATAAGATACCGGAGGTTATTGAAACATTAAAGACCCTTAGATTAGAGGCCATCAGAAACAGCAGCGCTTTATCATTACATTATTATATTAAGCCGCCTCACGCGTTTACAAGTCTTGCCGCAAGAAGAGCCAAATGGATAAGCCTTGCCGCCAGCGGCATAAGCATTGCAGGGGGCATATTCATGCTGTACATAGAACACCTGGCAGGGGCTGTAACGGCGGGTATTCTTCTTCCGATCGGTGGGTATATAGCCGTCGCTGGCTGGAGATATTTCATTCTCGAGAGAAGAGTATACAATGCTTTGGTTGAGGAAGGGCTTTCTCCCGAAGAAGCGCGTATTGAGGCTATTGCAAGGTCCGGCGGCTACCGTCACAGCGCTTTTAACAAGCTTCCGCTCGAAGGACAACGGTTAATAACCATGCACGAGTCTTTCCGGAACCACTTCTGGGGCATGTTTTTTATCCTGCCTCTTTTTTATGAGGGGCTTCTTTTCGCAAGAAGAGATCTTTTAGTGAAGGAGATGAGATCAGTCCGGCAAAGGAGTTTTTCCGGTCTGGCGGAAACTTTAACACAAATGAGAACAAAAGTAACGGATGAGGTCAAGTGGGAAAATGTCGGCATAGATGGTGCGCCCGAGCTTATCAAGCAATACAACACTGGCCGTTCTAGGGGTACAGGACGTGACAAATTTCAGAGAAGAAAAGGGAAGAAGGACAGAAATTTGAGGGGTAAAACCAGGAAGAGGTGGAACTTTGGACCGGATTGGGAAGATGGCCTGTTCCCGTCGCAGGTCGAGGCGGAGACCCGGGAAAACGTGGGACAGGGTGTGGTAGAGAAAGATTATTTTTACGACGTACTTGAGATGTT
>JBDRIH010000075.1:0-11779 GCA_043816025.1 Candidatus Omnitrophota bacterium | reverse complement strand
CTTATCTCCTCCAAGAGTTCATATCGACGAGGAGGTTTGGCACCTCGATGTCGGCTCATCACATCCTGGGGCTGAAGAAGGTCCCAAGGGTCCGGCTGTTCGCCGGTTAAAGTGGTACGTGAGCTGGGTTCAGAACGTCGCAAGACAGTTCGGTCTCTATCTGCCACGGGCGTAGGATATTTGAAGGGATCAATCCCTAGTACGAGAGGACCGGGATTGACGAACCTCTGGTGTTCCAGTTGTCCTGCCAAGGGCATTAGCTGGGTAGCTAAGTTCGGAACGGATAAGCGCTGAAAGCATCTAAGCGCCAAGCCTCCCCTAAGAATGGATATCCCTATCAGACACCTTGAAGACTACAAGGTTGATAGGTTCCAAGTGTAAGATCCGTAAGGATTTCAGCTTAGGGATACTAATTTGCCGATCGGCTTGACCATTATTTACCTAGGTTTAGGTACCGCTTCTATCACATCTGTCTCCATATTTTGGAGTGCCCATGCAGAGGGGGAAACACCCGTTCCCATTCCGAATACGGCAGTTAAGCCCCTCGTGGTCGATGGTACTGCGCTGGCAACGGCGTGGGAGAGTAGAACGGTGCTCCTTTAAACTTCAACTAAACTTCAACCCCGCAAGAAATCCCTTGCGGGGTTTTTTTATTTTCTTAAGTGGTATGTGCCTTCCTACATGTAGTTTGTTTGCTATGCTACATACAGGGAGGATCCACACCGGGCGGAGGGGCTCTGGTAGGAGCATAGCAAACGACCTCATTGGGGTCAGGTGTTAGAAAACAAAAAGATAGAATAGTTGGATGGCCTTGTTTGAAAAAACCGGATATACTTTAAGTAGAGGTTGTGTAATAGCGCATGCTGAGTTGGCATGCGCGGAAAACCCCAGACAAAACTATTAAAGGTCTGGGGTTTTTTTATGTATGGGTTAGGGAATGTTGTGAACCAGGTTCCTTGGGTGAACCTGATTCAACTTTTACCGTTATTTTTACTCAAATGCCGGGGAGGGTGTTCCGAGCGAGTTCCGCAGGCCTCACTAAATGTAGTGGGGCCGAGGACTGTCCGAGCTCCGGAATATCCTCCTCGGCATTTGAGTGCATGGATTACCATTGACAAAAAAGGTCAAGATATTATAATGGTCATATAATTATACTGATACTCATAATTATTCCCACAAGAAGGAGGTACTTAGGTGGCTGTTTCAACAAAAGATATCCGCAATATCGTGTTCATTTCACACTCAGGCGCAGGCAAAACCACGCTGGTAGAAAATCTTCTTTTCAAAGCTGGAGCGATATCCAAAAAAGGTAGTGTCGACGAAGGTACTACCGTATCGGATTACAGCGACGATGAAAAGGAGCGAAAAACGTCCATTAACCTGTCGGTGGCGCATTACGAGAAGGATGGTGTAAAAGTAAATCTTATGGATGCCCCGGGTTATCTGGACTATATCGGTGAAGTGGTAGCCGGGGTAAATGCCGCTGATGCCGTTGTTCTCATGGTTGACGCTGTAAGTGGAATGGAAGTCGGGACGAGCAAGTTCTGGAAACTGTCACAGGAATATAACCTGCCGGGCATGATAGTCATAAACATGATGGATAAAGATAACGCCAATTTTGGGAAAGTCCTGGAGAGTATCAAGGCAAGTCTCGGAAAGAAGTGCGTGGCCCTTTTTTATCCTAACGGTTCCGGGGCGTCTTTTTCGGGTATAGCAAACCTGCTTACAAAGGAAGGGATTGACAAGCTTCAGGGCGACGACAAGGATAAGGCCGATCAGCTTTCCAGCGAGATGACCGAAGAAGTGGCTGAATCTGACGACGCGCTTCTCGAGAAGTACCTGGAAGAAGGGAAGCTCTCTTCGGAAGACCTTAACAAGGCATTCCGGACCGCTGTTGTATCCGGCAAGATCATACCGGTTATCCCGGCATCGACCGAAAAGGGAATAGGCATAGATGAAATCATGACAGTGATACGCGAGTACATGCCTTCCCCTGAAGATCGAACCGCGGTAGAGATAGAATTACCCGGCGGAGAAGGCGAGGAACCCGCCCCAGGGGTGGAACCTAAGGTCGATTCTCCGTTTTCCGCCCAGGTATTCAAGACGATATCGGATCCTTATGCTGGTCAGATATCGGTGTTTCGCGTGAGGTCCGGGAAAGTCGCTTCAAACCAATCGGTAAAAAACACATCGAAAAATGCCGCTGAAAAACTCGGTCAGCTGTTCTACCTGAAAGGCAAAGAACAGATACAGACCGCCTCTGTCATTGCCGGGGATATCGGGGCGGCAGCAAAACTAAAGGACACCCATACGGGGGATTCCCTTTCCGATGATAAAAAGGCCGTAAAGTTCAAAAGTATCACTTTTCCTGAACCGGCCATAAGCTTTTCGGTAAAGCCAAAAAGCCGATCTGACGAGGACAAAATATCCAATGTGCTCGCAAAGCTTATCGCCGAAGATCCGACGTTTCAGATGACCCGGGATAAACAGACCCATGAACTTATTGTTTCCGGGATGGGGGACCTTCATCTCAAGACGATGATCGCGAGGATGAAAGATCGTTTCGGCGTGGACGTGGAGATAGGGACGCCTAAAGTGGCCTATAAAGAAACTATCACAGCGGGCGGAGACTCTCAATACAGGCACAAGAAGCAGTCGGGCGGCGCCGGGCAATTCGCCGAGGTCTGGATGCGGGTGGAACCGCTTCCGCGTGGAGAGGGGTTTGAGTTTGTCGATGAGGTCGTCGGCGGCGCTATCCCAAAACAGTTCGTTGGCAGTTGCGAAAAAGGCGTTAAGAGCGCTCTGAGCGAAGGTACGATAGCCGGGTATCCGGTTATCGATATTAGGGTCATCATATATGACGGCAAGACACATCCGGTGGACTCCAAAGATATCGCTTTCCAGATAGCCGCCGCGCATGCCTTCCGTGAAGCCTGCGATAAAGCCAAACCGGCTCTTTTGGAGCCCATAATGAACGTGGAATTTACGGTCCCCGAAGAGAATATGGGCGATATAGCGGGCAGCTTGAGTTCACGTCGCGGCAGGGTCCAGGGTATGAATCCCGAAGGCGGAATGCAGGTCGTAAAAGCGCAGATACCCCTGGAAGAGATGTACAAATACGCTAACGAATTAAAATCGCTTACCGGAGGAAGAGCCACTTACACGATGTCGTTTTCTCATTACGAGCCGGTTCCTTCCAATGTGGCACAGAAGGTTATCAGTCAGAGCAAAAAAGGATCTAAAGAAGAAGAATGATTCAGGCTCCAGGCTACAAGCTGCAGGTTTCAAGCTTGAAGCCTGAGGCCTGCAGCCTGAAGCTTGCAGCTATTAGGCGATAAATGGAGGCTATATATGTCCGGACATTCCAAATGGGCAAGTATCAAACACAAAAAAGGCGCTGCGGATGCCAAGCGCGGTAAGGTATTTACTAAACTTATACGCGAAATAACAGTGGCGGCAAGAGAGGGCGGGGGCAACATGGATTCCAATCCGAGGTTACGGATGGCGATTCAAAAGGCCAAGGATGCCAACATGCCGGCGGACAACATAGAACGCGGCATAAAAAAAGGTACAGGTGAGTTGGAAGGTGTTTCTTACGAAACCGTATCTTTTGAGGGATACGCCCCGGGCGGTGTTGCGGTCATAGTCGAAGGTCTTACCGATAACAAGAACCGTACAACCAGCGAGGTTCGCAGTATCTTTACCAAGCGCGGCGGCAATATGGCCGGGGCGGGATCGGTGGCGTTTATGTTTGAGAAAAAAGGGGTTTTTCTGATCAAAAAGTCGGACATCGACGAAGAAACGCTTCTGGTTATAGCGCTGGAATATGGCGCTGAAGACCTCACCTTTGATGAAGACTTCTTTCAGATTACCTGTGCGCCGAAGGATTTTGACAGAGTCAGAACGGGTCTTACGGAAAAAAACTTGAAGATCGAGTCGAGCGAGCTCAGTATGGCTCCAAAAAACACCATTAAGGTGGAAGACGCGGAAACGGCAAAAAAGATTCTGGCTACTGTGGAGGATCTCGAAGATAACGACGATGTCCAGAATGTCTACTCCAATTTTGATATTCCGGACGAAATCCTAAAAAAGATAGAGGCTATGTAATTTTGTGAGGATTTTAGGTATTGATCCAGGACTGCTTAGAACCGGATACGGCCTGATCGAGTCAGGCGGGCCTGGCCGGCTAAAATTAATAGAGGCGGGCACAATAAAGACATCTTCCGGGGAGGGTATTTCTAAACGCGTTGCCTGTATCTATGAGAACCTGACGGATATCATAAAAGAGCATAAGCCCGCTGTTCTTGTCCTGGAGAAACTCTATTCCCATTATAAGCATCCCGCCACGTCAATACTTATGGGGCATGCCAGAGGCGTTGTTTGTCTGGCTTGTGGTATCAATGATGTGAAGCTTATAAATTATCCCGCGACACGCATAAAAAAAGCTATCACGGGTAACGGCAGAGCCGGCAAACATCAAGTGCGCAGCATGGTCAAGTCGCTTCTCAAGCTTAAAGCGACCCCAGAACCCTTTGATGTCAGCGACGCGCTCGCAATGGCGATCAGTTACGTGTATATTGAAGGAGAAAAATGATTTCACGCATATCAGGAACGATTCTTGGAAGAAAAGAAGGGGCGCTCTTTATAGGCAACGGGGGGATGTGTTATGAAATCCTGATCCCTCCAGCTGTTATGAAGACCCTGGAAAAAGTGGAAGAGACCGAAAAACAGATTGAACTGGTCACATATCATTATTATCAGATGGAACCTTCGCGTGCCGTTCCGGTGCTTATCGGGTTCCAGAACGAGATCGAGAAAGAGTTTTTTGAGAAGTTTATTTCAGTTTCCGGTGTCGGCCCCAAGGCGGCGTGCAAGGCGCTTACCGAACCGTTTTCGACGATAGCCGGCGCTATCGACTCGGGCGACGTTTCGTTTCTAAAGCGCTTGCCCGGAATCGGAGAGCAGCGTGCCCGTCTCATCGTGGCAAAACTCCAGGGCAAGGTCGGTAAATACGGCCTCATACGGGACGAATTTATCGGTAAACTGGAAGCGCACGACGATATAAAGAATGAAGCCCTTGATGTTCTCCTGCAGCTGCAGTACAAGAAAAGCGAAGCGGAAAACATGATCCGCAAAGCCCTGGAGAGGGTCCCGGATCTCAAAACAAGCGAGGAACTGTTGAACGAAGTATACAGGGAAAGGAAAGAGACAACGAAATGAGCGATAACAAACGCGAAAAGTTTATCGATAAAAACGACGAGATGGTCCGACAGGGGGAGACAGAAGATGACCTTATAATGAATCTTTCGCTCAGGCCGTCTCTTCTCAAAGATTTTGTCGGCCAGGATGCGGTAGTTAATTCTCTCGATATAGCGCTTAAGGCGTCTATAAAAAGAAAAGAGCCCATGGAGCACCTGCTTCTTTCCGGACCTCCCGGCCTGGGGAAGACCTCCCTTGCGTATATAATCGCCAACGAGAGGGGCGCGAAGATCACCGCCACCAGCGGTCCGGCCATAGAGAGGGCGGGGGACCTTATAGGTATTTTGACCAACCTGTCGGAAGGTGACATTCTCTTTATCGATGAGATCCACCGTCTTTCCAAAGTAGTAGAGGAGTTTATGTACCCGGCTATGGAGAATTTTCAGATAGATTTTCTGGTCGATAAAGGTCCTTATGCTAAGACCATAAAATTCAATCTTAAAAGGTTCACGCTTATAGGCGCTACCACGCGCTCGGGGCTTTTAAGCGCGCCGTTACGGGACAGGTTCGGGATGTTTTTTCATCTTGAATTTTATTCTCCCGGAGAACTGGAAAAGATCATCAAACGTTCCGCTAATCTTCTCGGGATACCGATCGATGACAGGGGAGCCGCCGAGCTCTCTATACGTTCAAGAGGCACGCCGCGTATCGCCAACCGTCTCCTGAGGAGAGTGAGGGACTGGGTGGAAGTCAAGTCCGACGGCAAGATCACCAATGACGCGACGGTTGATGCCCTGAGAGTCCACGGTATAGACGAAAAGGGCCTGGACAGGATAGACCGGAGGCTGCTGGAGGTCATATACTCTTCCTACAAAGGGGGTCCGGTAGGGGTCGATGCCCTGGCGTCGTCGCTCAACGAGGAAACCGACACCGTAGAGTATGTAATAGAACCATATCTCTTAAAAATAGGTTTTTTGAGAAGGACGCCGCGTGGCCGCGAACTGACAGAAGAAGCTTACGAGTACATGGGCAAACAACCCGGCAGACAAAAAGAACTTTTTTAGGTAATGCCGCAAATCATCGGGAAATATCTCATTGTCTTGGGCCTCTTGATCGCAGCGATCGGAGTGGTGCTGATTTTCGCGGGTAAACTGCCGTGGTTGGGAAAACTACCGGGAGATATACTTATCAGGCGCAGCAGCTTCACGTTTTATTTTCCCGTGACTACCTGTATCCTGATAAGCATAATACTTTCGCTGATATTTTATTTGTTTTTCAAAAAGTAACGGTTGCCCCATGCCAAAGAAAAAAATCATTCAGCTGGGCATAATCCTCCTCTTGGCCATTATAGCCCTTAGATTCTTTTTTACCCCCTTTAAATGTTCCCCTTCCAAAGGACAGCCTTTTATCGTACGCGTTCGCGTCGCACATGATGCGAACAAACTGGAACTAGGGACGAGTAGCGAATGTGAAGTGAGTGACGCCAAAACAGGGAAACTGCTAAAAAAGGAAGAGGCAATACCTGAGGGCACAGAGGTCTTGTCGGTTGCTTCCGGTATAAAGCTCGGGAATGAAACATTTGCCGCTCGAGCGATCCGCGTTTCTTCTTCCGGGGGCGGATTGGTCGATTTGAACGGGACGCTTTACAGGGGCGAGATGGATATTATCAAAACAGACAAAGGGTTTGACGCGGTTAACCGGGTGGGCCTGGAAGATTATTTAAAAGGTGTAGTACCCCGGGAGGTATCCCATCTATGGCCCTTTGAGGTGATAAAGGCGCAGGCGATCGCTTCCCGCAGTTTTGCCGCGTACGAAGCCATGCGCAGGAAAAATAAGGAGTACGACCTGACGGCGGATACGTTTTCACAGGTCTATGGAGGTCAATCCAGCGAAAGATGGCGGACGACCAGGGCGGTAGAAGATACCGAAGGCAAGGTCCTGGAGTATAAAGGGAAGGTTTTTCCGGCATATTTTCATTCCTGTTGCGGCGGACATACTCAGGACATTTCGCGCGTATGGAACGAAGACCTCCCGCCACTCAAAGGTATAAAGTGCTCGTGGTGCAGGTGGTCACCACATTTTCGCTGGCAGGCACGGGTGCCGACCCGCACAATCCTTGAGAATCTTAATAAAGACGGCTATCAGATCACAAATATCAACGATATAAGAGAAGGGCAGCGTGATGATTCGGGTCGCCTGGAATACCTGAGTATAAAATCAAGCAACAAATGGTTTGAAATAACGACCGGAGACTTCCGTAATGCCATAAGCAAAAAGATCCTCAAAAGCGCGAATTTCCGCGTGAAGAAATATCCGTTTTTTTATCTTTTCAGCGGATATGGCTGGGGGCACGGTGTAGGTATGTGTCAGTGGGGAGCGTTTGGACTGGGTCTCAGGCGATGGAGCGCAGGGAGGATTCTGAGGCAATATTATCCTGGTACGGAGATCGTGGATCTTAAAAATATTCCGTAAGGCTGTTTGCACAATTCCTACCAGTGGACGTAAAATTTGCTCCAGCGGCAAATTTTACTCCGCGATCACCATCGCAACCCTTGACATTTTTATGAAATGTCAAGGGACCAAGCTTGCTCGGTAATCGAGGGCCCTGTACGGAATAGTGCAAACACCCTTTGAAAAACATGAAGCTTAACGAATTCGATTACAATTTACCGAAAGAGTTGATAGCCCAGCAGCCTCTTAAAAAGAGGGATATGGCCAGGTTAATGGTCCTGGACCGCTCATTGGGGAGCATAACGGAAAAGGTCTTCCAGAATATCCTCGAATATTTCCGTCAGGGTGATTGCCTTGTGCTGAACGATACGCGTGTTGTCCCGGCCCGTCTTTACGGCAGGAGAGAGACCGGGGCAAAGGTGGAGATATTTCTTCTTGACCCAGGTTCTAGCGAGCTGCGGGCGCTTGTCCGACCCTCGAAGCGTGTTAAAGAAGGAGAGGAAATAGAACTTGAGAACGGGATGAAAGCTACCGTTATGGGCATGGCTGACGCGGGGCGTTTCGTACGGTTTAACGCGCCGATAAACGAAGTTCTTAAAGGCGGGCACGTGCCGCTACCCCCGTATATAACCCGGGAAGAAAACCTCGAGGACCGGAACGATTACCAGACCGTGTATGCCCGTAAAGACGGCGCTACGGCTGCTCCCACGGCGGGTCTTCATTTCACAAAAGAACTGCTTGGAAAAATAAATCAAAAGGGAGTAAATATCGTCTATGTCACGCTGCACACAAGTTACGGGACTTTCGCGCCTGTTGCGGAAGAAAACATAGAAGACCATAGGATGCACGCGGAATATTACCAGATGAGCGAAGAAGCCGCGGAAACTGTTAACAGAACAAAGGCTTCTGGAGGCCGGGTATTCGCGGTAGGGACCACTTCCGCACGGGTGTTAGAAGCCTCAACCAAAGGTCCGGGAAAAGTTGCGCCCTCCGATGGTGAAACGAATTTATTTATTTATCCTGGTTATGAATTCAAGGTTTTAGACGGGATCATTACCAATTTTCACCTGCCGGAGTCTACGCTTCTTATGCTGGTTAGCGCGTTTGCAGGCAGTGACTTTATTTGTGAGGCGTATAAAAAAGCGATTGAGGAAGGCTTTAGATTTTTTTCATACGGTGACGCTATGCTAATTTTCTAACCTGGTTAGATTTCGCTGCGCCTTCGGCTTGCGGCTCCTTCCATGCTAGCCACGTAGGCGCGCACGGTGTGTCAGGGTAGATGTACGTAGGAGGATTGATGGAAAACAAGAACTGGATATGGCGATTTTTTAAAAGAGGCGAACATGTAGGGAAAACGGTACGGGAAAAACATAAGAAGGCGGAACCGACGTTGATAGAATCTGAAGAAATGTGGCACTCACTGGCAGCGACCGCCCCTAATTATATTATACTTGTGGATTGCAACGGCACCATTCGGTACATCAACCGCACCAAGCCCGGTATTACCCCGAAGGAGGTGATCGGTAAGATGACCATTTATGATTGGGTAAAGACCGACTATTATGACGAAGTTAAGGAGGTTATAAAACGGACTTTTGAGAGAGGTGAATTCGGCAGTTATGAGGCTGAGGTATCTACCCCCGACGGTAGCACTATGTGGTGTGAGACCCAGGCAGGGCCTTTAGAGATTGAAGGGCAGATTGTTATGGCGACACTGATAAGTACGGATATCACTGAGCGCAAAAAGATAGAAAAAGATTTAGAGAAGTCCGAAGAAAGGGCCCGAGTTATGTTTGACAATGCCACTGACGGTATAATTCTGGCGGATTCAGCAAGCAAAAAATTATATACCGCCAATAAGATGTTTTGCCGGATGCTGGGGTACACCCTGGAAGAAATAGAAAAACTGGAAGTCAACGATATCCATCCGGAGGAAAATCTGCCTTATGTAATAGAGCAGTTTGAGAAGCAGCTTAGGGGGGAGATTACGCTGGCAAGAGATATACCGGTAAAAAGAAAAGACGGCAGTGTTTTTTATGCGGATATCAACGCAGCGCCTATAACATTTGGCGAAAAAACATATTTAATGGGCGTTTTTCGAGATGTTACCGAGCGTAAGAAAACCGATCAGGATATGGAAGAGCAAAAAGAACTTTTAGATAAAACCAATAAAGACCTTAGATGGAAGATAGAGGAGCTCGAAGCGGCCATGAGCCACATTAAAAGGCTGGAGGGTATGGTCCCCATATGCGTGAATTGTAAGAAATTACGGCTTGAGGGAAGCGATCCCAAGGATTCCGAGGCATGGGTGACTATGGAAAAATACATATCCGAAAGATCCGGTGCAAGTTTTACTCACGGGCTGTGTCCGGACTGTGTTAGAAAGATGTATGGCGATATACGCAAAAAAGAGTAGGGGGGATATAGTAATATAAGAATAAGCAGGAAAATTGTATTTTTGGTTTTATGCGTGCTGATACTTTTAATGTCCTATCAGGTCTGGTCGATGAAACTATCCAGTACTTTCTGTCGAACAGGACCTTCGACTGGAGAGATTGCGCCTTTAATGCTGCAAGCAGCATAACGGCTTTTATGGTAATAAGATACAATATTTTGAAGGAACCGGCAAAATCCTTTACAATACGGCGGAGATGATGATAAAATAGTGACGCCGACAAACGGAGACAGAACATGCAGAAAAAAAGCCGTATAGTTATAGCTGATGACAATAAACAGATATGCGAGGTAGTGACCGATGTCCTGACAGGATCAGGGTATGAGGTGGACTCGGTATATAACGGCTATGAGCTGCTTGCATATCTTGAGAACAATAATCCCGCTATCATTATCCTGGATCTTATGATGCCCGAAAAAGATGGCCTTTCCATTCTTGGCACTCTCAGGCAGCTTTGCCCGTATTCTCGGATCATCATCTATACCGGGTATCAGGAATACGAAAACAGCGTATACGCCAGGGCGGCGGACCGTTTCATCGTCAAAGGCGGCAGCATAGGCGGCCTTGTCAGCGCCGTCGAGGAACTTTCGTGACCCTCTCGAGAGCCTACTTACCGTGAAGTTTACCATTGAACATAAAGACAAGAGTTCCCGCGCGCGATGCGGGAAGATGCTGACGCGTCATGGCGAAGTTGCCACACCGGTATTCATGCCTGTCGCGACACAGGCGACCGTAAAGACCGTTTCCAGCCGGGAATTGGTCGACTGCGGCGTAGAGATGATCATATCCAACGCGTATCATCTTTACCTGCGGCCTGGCAAAGAGGTTATTGAGAAGGCCGGGGGGCTTCACAAGTTCATGGGCTGGGACAAGGCTATAACCACCGATAGCGGCGGGTTTCAGGTGTTCAGTCTCGCCGAGCTCAGGAAAATAAAGGAAGAAGGGGTCGAGTTTCAGTCGCATATCGACGGGTCGCGTCACTTTTTTACCCCGGAGGGCGTAGTCGATTTTCAGCTAGCGTTGGGAAGCGACATTATTATGCCGCTGGACGAATGCGTCCATTATCCGGCGGCCAGGGATTACGTGGAGGATTCCGTCGATCTTACTCTCAGATGGGCAAAGAGGTCTAAGGGCAGACTTAGCGAACAGGGGAGCCGGGCGGCTCTTTTCGGTATCGTCCAGGGGAGTACCTACCGGGACTTGAGAAAAAAATGCGTCGAGGAGATCGTCGCCATGGATATGGATGGTTACGCGCTTGGCGGTATCGGCGTCGGGGAACCCACGGAACTTATAAACGAGATGACCGATTTTACGGTTTCCATTCTCCCCCAGGAGAGCGTGAGGTACCTTATGGGGGTGGGCACGCCCCCGGATATGCTTGAGGCGATATCCTGCGGTGTCGATATGTTCGACTGCGTCGTTCCTACGCGTAACGGCAGAAACGGTCAGGCGTTTACTTTCTTAGGCGAAGTGCAGCTCAGGAACGCCCCCTTCAAGGAGGATTTTAGCCCCATAGACTCCGAATGCGGCTGTTTTACGTGCCGGAATCATACAAGGGGATATATCCGGCATCTCTTGAATACGGGCGAACTTCTGGGATTAAGATTAGTATCTTTGCATAATATATATTTTTATGCTAAACTTATACAAATTTCCCGGGAGGCAATACGGGAA
>JBDRIH010000074.1:0-16098 GCA_043816025.1 Candidatus Omnitrophota bacterium | reverse complement strand
AAAAAACCGCAAATCGTCAACAGTTGAGCGTTTTTATGCTCGCGATGATGAACGTGGCTATTATCATGAATCTCAGGGGACTGCCCATGATGGCCACCGAAGGCCTGTCGATGATCTTCTTTCTTTTGTTCACGATGATCGTCTTTCTGCTGCCGACGTCGCTTATATCAGCCGAGTTGGCCACAGGCTGGCCGGTTGGCGGGGGTGTGTACAGGTGGGTAAAAGAGGCCTTTGGAGGGCGTCTGGGGTTCGTGGCCATCTGGCTCCAGTGGATACAGAACGTTATATGGTATCCGACCATACTGGCGTTCGGCGCGGGCGCGTTATCCTACCTTTTTCTGGATCCGGCGCTTGCGAACAATAAATTTTTCAACGTTATCGTGATACTTGCTGTTTACTGGGGAGCGACACTGATGAACTTTCGCGGCATGAAGACTTCCGGGTGGCTGACTACCGCGGGCGTTATCGGGGGTACGATTTTCCCGGGAGTACTTATTATAGGCCTGGGGATAGTATGGTGGCTCAGGGGGAACCCGCTGGAGTTTACCCTTACATCGCACAGCATTTTCCCTGATTTCAGTAATTTCGGCAATATTTCGTTTCTCGCGGGGGTTATTCTGCTTTTCGCCGGCATGGAAGTCTCCGCCGTTCACGCGCTGGAAGTGAAAAACCCGAAAACAGAGTACCCGAAAGCTATTTTTCTCGCGGCGGCGATAATAGTAACCATTTTTACGCTCAGTTCCTTGGCTATCGCGGCTGTGATCCCGGTGAAGAGTATAAGCCTTACGTCCGGTATCATGCAGGGGTTTAAAGACCTCTTGCATCTGTTCAACGTGGACTGGCTGCTTCCCGTTATAGGATTCCTTGTCGCTTTCGGGGCGATAGGCGCCGTGACCGCCTGGATAATAGGGCCTAGCAAGGGACTTCTCGCCACCGCGAAGGATGGCGATCTTCCGCCTTTTTTGGCGCATACGAACAAGAACGGCGTAGCGACACATATCCTTTTTGTCCAGGGTATGATAGTAACGGTTATTACACTCGTTTATCTTTTGATGCCTAATGTCAGCAGCGCGTTTTTTCTGCTCACGGCGCTGACGGCGATACTTTATCTTATAATGTATATCATGCTTTTCGCCGCGGCTATCAGACTGCGTTATTCGCAGCCCGAGGTTCACCGGGCATATGCGGTGCCAGGGGGAAATATCGGGATGTGGATAGTTTCCGGCGTAGGTATCCTTGGCGCCATATTCGCGATAACCGTCGGTTTTTTTCCGCCCGCGCAGCTTACGGTGGGGAGTCCGGCTTTTTACGTTATATTTCTTATCGTGGGGATAGGGGTATGCGTGGCGGCGCCTCTAATAATCAACCTTTGTAAACGGCCGGGATGGGTCTCTAAGTAATAAAAGAGGAAGAGATGTTATCAAAACAGGTAAAATTGGATCAGGTCAGGGATTCCGGGTAAGTAAAAGGGGGATATTTGGAAGAAAAGACCGCCGCGCCCAAAAAGGGTTTTATTGGCGTTTTTGTACTGGCAATGCTCAACGTGGCCGTAATCTGTACGCTGCGGGGGTTGCCCGTAATGGCCAAAGAGGGGCTTGCTCTGGTATTTTATTACGCTGTGGCGGCGATCTTTTTTCTTATACCCGTTTCTCTTGTTACCGCGGAACTTGCTACCGGCTGGCCTCCTAAAGGACCCGGAGGGGTATATGTCTGGGTCAAGGAGGCTTTTGGGCCCAGGTGGGGGTTTCTTGCGATCTGGCTTCAGTGGATCGAGAACGTCATATGGTATCCTACGGCGCTTTCCTTTCTTGCCGCTACCTTGGCATACATTTATGATCCCTCACTGGCTAGCAACAAACTATACCTGATCATGGTTATCCTGGTGGCGTACTGGGGGGGGCACGTTCGCGAACTTTCGCGGGATGAAAACATCCGGAGCCATAAGCACCATAGGGGTTATTGGCGGCGTTTTTATCCCCGGCATTTTTATCATCGCTCTTGGTGCTATCTGGCTTCTTACGGGTAAGCCGTCGGAGATAGTTTTTTCGGCTA
This sequence comes from Candidatus Omnitrophota bacterium, assembly GCA_043816025.1. Lineage (GTDB taxonomy): Bacteria > Omnitrophota > Gorgyraeia > Tantalellales > Tantalellaceae > JBDRIH01. The sequence continues at coordinate 14,046 of JBDRIH010000074.1, read as the reverse complement.
GAAGACTGATCCCGGACGTGACCAATATAGATAATATCGTGCTCTTGGCGGGGGCGCTCTTGATGTTCTCGGGAATCGAAGTCTCGGCTGTTCACGCACAGGAGGTACGGGACCCGAAAAGGGATTACCCGAGGGCAACGTTTTTCGCGGCGATTATAGCTATCGTTGTGCTTACGCTGGGGTCTTTAGCGATAGCGATAGTAGTCCCGCAAAAGGACATAAGCCTGGTCTCCGGGCTTATGGAAGCCTTCAGGTTGATGCTCGACAAATTTGGGTTACGGTGGCTTATCCCGCTGATAGCTATACTGATCTCTATGGGGGCCATCGGGGAACTATGTTCGTGGATAATAGGGCCGAGCAAAGGTCTTTTAACCACCGCCAAGCATGGGAATATACCGCCGTTTCTTCAGCGCGTGAACAAGAAAGGCGTTCCTGTTAATATTCTTCTCGCTCAGGCCGTTATCGTTACGGTGCTGGCGTTCGTTTTTCTGCTTATGCCCACGGTAAGCAGTTCTTATTGGATACTGTCGGCGCTTTGTATTATCCTGTATCTGATAATGTATATTATTCTATATGCCGCCGCGATCCGTTTGCGTTATTCCAGACCCGAGGTCCCGCGTGCGTACATGATCCCGGGAGGCACCTTAGGGATGTGGGTAGTCGCCGGAGTAGGTATCCTGGGCGCGTTTTTCACGCTGGTCATAGGGTTCTTTCCGCCGTCACAACTGAAAACGGGCAATGTATACTTCTATGAAGGATTTCTGATTATCGGGACGGTGATCATGTGCATAGTGCCTTTAATTATCAGCTATTTTAAGAACCCTGCCTGGAAACCGAAAGCTTAAGCTTCCTCATGACTTATAAGTTCAGAAAAATATCAGCAGGTCTTGTCCGCAATATTCTGATCAACGCGGTAAAAAGAAGATTCACGGCAAAGACATTCTTTCGTCCCATATTGCCGACTTTATTTATAACTCTTCGTTGCAATCTTAATTGTTCTTACTGCGGTCTGATTAAAAAAAGGATAAAAGAACTATCCACAGAAGACACCTTCAGGTTATTAGGAAAGATCCGTCCGCATAATGCGGCGCTATCCATAAGCGGGGGAGAGCCGCTGGTAAGAGCGGATATCACAGATGTGCTTAAAAAAGCAAAGGAGCTGGGATTTGCCCCCGTTTTTTTAAATACGAATGCCTCGCTGCTTCACGAAAAAGAAGAAGTCCTTAAATATGTAGATTACCTTATTATCAGCCTGGATTCGCTGAATGAAAATAAATGGGACAGAATTCTGGGTGTCGAGGGGGCTTCAAAAACGATTAGCGGCAATATTAAAACATGTTCAAAGCTTCAGAAAAAGTACGGATTTAAGATAATCATTAATTCGGTGATAACGCCTGAAACCATACCGGACATATATGAAGTAATGAATTTTTGCCGTGAGCACGATCTGCTTGTAAGCCCTGTGCCCGAAGATCAATGGTCCAGCGTTAACGCTGGACTGGCAAATAATCCGGGATATTACAGGTTGATAGAAGAGATAATAGCCATGAAGAAAGGTGGCAATAAGAATATAATACTTTCCGATGTTTTTCTGGATCAGATCATAAAGTTCGAGAAACACAATTGTTTCCCGACACTGGTACCTCGGATTTATCCGGACGGGTCCGTTTTTTATCCGTGTACACCGATCGGAAACGTGTACGGGAATCTTTTGGAGTATCCCGATCTAAACACGATGTTAAAAAGGGCATACAAAAAAGAGAAACTTCCGGAATGTGTTTTCGGCACAAAAAAATGTTTTATGAGCTGTTTTATGGAACCCGCAAATATGATCGAACACCCGTTTTCTTTGTTAAAACAGCAACTGAAACACATTAACCGACAGATAACAGGAGGGAGCTAAAATGGAAATAAGGATCGCGAAAAATGACAATGAAATAAACAGCTGTTTTGAAACGATGAGCCAATTAAGGCCCCATATAAAAAAAAGAAGATTTTCTTGCGCAGGTAAGGAGGCAGGAAAAATATGACTACAAACTTGCCTTTGTTGAGGACAATAATCAGGTTGTGGCCGTGGCGGGGTTTCGTTTTTCTGAATGCCTGGCATGGGGCAAAATTATGTATGTCGATGACCTCGTAACCGACGAAAACCACAGGTCAAAAGGATATGGGGATAAACTAGTCGATTGGCTTATGGAGTTTGCGAAAAAGAATGAGTGCGGCCAGTTCCACCTGGATTCCGGCGTACAGCGATTCTTGGCTCACCGTTTTTATTTCAGGAAGGCACTGACGATATCGGGTTATCATTTTGAGGTTAAGCTGGATGGTAACTGAAAAGATGCGACACGCGCTTTGCCTAAAGGTGCTGTTCAGTGACGTTGCGAAGGTCTAAAAGTATGCTCGTGGGTTCACCGGTAGGTACTCTGAAGATATCCAGACTTGCCAATAGATATACGGGTTTCTGGTTTTCTGCAGCTTTTTTGATTATATAAAAAGTCTTGTGGGTAAGGGACAGATCCGCGAGTTCTTTTCTGGGGACGGAAACCGAAAAGTCACTGAAAATAAAATCAAGCAGATTTGTATTTTTTTGCTGCTGAAGGTTAAGACACTTCTTCGCGGAATCGTTCATTTCCTCGATTATCCAGTCAGGCGAACAAATAACGACACCATCGATCGTCTCCTTGATCAGTGTCTCCAATTCATCCTTCTCATGGAGCTGCCTGCGATAATAACTTAAATCCAGAGAGGTCCTGACCCTCGCCAGGACTTCATCGATATCAACGGGTTTTGTGATAAAATCATCGGCTCCGGCCTCTATCCCTTTTATTTTATATTCTTTTTCCGCGTGACCTGTTATTATTATGATCGGTATCATCCGGGTCTTTTCATCCTGTCTTAACCTTCTGGTCACCCAGATACCGTCCACGCCGGGCAGCTCTATATCCAGAAGCACGAGGTCGACAGATTCTTCTGAAACTACTTTCAACGCTTCCTCGCCCGAATAGGCTTTTAAGACCTCATACTCCTTGTGCACAAGGAGCCTCTCAAGAAGGTCTACAAGCGCATGGTCGTCATCGACAACTAAAATTCTGGGTGTGTTTTTCATGGGTGGCAATATTGTATAACAGTTGCGTCTCCATTTCAAGTGTATCTGGAATTTCCGGGGCAGGGGGGATTCCGCTATTTACAGCCTGCCGATTAAAAGATACAATATTAAAACAGCTAATATGTATAATTTTAATAGGGGAGGTTGTTATGAAGATCGTTAAGTTTATTGTGCTCGTGGCGCTGCTTGTTGTTCCTCCGATTGTTTTTTTTGGGGGGATGGTGGAAGGCGCGAAACTGACGGAGAAAGTGCCGGTGTTATATATATCCCCGCTTAAGTTGGTGTCCGCGTCAGATTATCCGTTTGACGAGGGCGGCAGGGGCATAATGTATGAGCTGGGATTTGAAAATGAATTATGGGGCAGTAAAGCATGGTATTTTCTGGTAAACAGGACCACGACCAAAGATGAATTGAGAAACGTAATAGGAAAGCTGGATAACGATATTAACAACCCGAATTATCCGCTTAACCCGGAGGTAACCGAGCAAGGCAGAATATTTGCTTACCCAGAAGGCTACGACACGGTCATTTACGGGAGGTATTCGACAGCGGGAAAAGTAGTAAATATAATCGGAGTGATATTGCTCGCAGCGGTGGTCCTTATGTTTCTGTCCCGGGTCGTGAAAAGAATTGTGGATCTTTTTGCATGAAAAAAACAGCACTCGTCTTGTTCTGTTTATTCTTTGCAAGCATTCCCGCCTTCGGAGCATATGGGGGCCAGGTCTCCGGAAAAAATTTCTCGGACCCGCCAGATACCGCCGTCAAACCCTGGATTCTGTATAATCCGGGAGAGGGGATTACGGTGAAGGGCATAGATGCCCGGATCCAGCCCTCGACCACCCTTTTCCTGCAAGGAACCCCTAATACTAACACCGGTGACGGTCACGGTCGATTCGGAGGATCATGGGTCGGCTACCTGCATATTACAAAGGGCCTGGGCGAGTGGGCGTTTACATCCGCACTATTTGAGTTTGGCTTGGGCGATACTATACAAAAAAGACTGAGTCTTTTAAATGATGTAAACTACAACGCCTATGATGTGGGCGGGAATATACGCCTCCGGACATATTACTATGAACAATATCTGCTTGATAAGCAGATCACACTGTTTTGCGGAAAAAGCAATCCCAGAAATATGGTTGATCAGGTTAAGTATGCCAGTGATGATGATACTCAGTTTATTGCATATATATTTAACAGGTCTCCCGTGCTGGAATGGCCGTCATATACATTTACAATGCACGCCAATGTGTCACCGAAAGTTATCGATTTTTTGGAATGCGAATTTAACTATTTTGAAGGGGACGCCAATTGGCAGAAAATATTTACACACGGGGTATATACCGCACAGATAAATTTTAAGTCCGCGGAACTTTTAGATCTCGATCCCGCGAATTGGGAGGGCAATTACAGGTTTTACGGATGGCTAAACAATCGAAAACACGCCAAGCTTGTGGAAGAAGGTGAAGCCTCCAGCGCGAAAGCGAATGAATCAAACTACGGGTTTGGTCTGGGTTTTGATCAAATGCTGGGCGATGTTTTTGGCGTCTTCGGCCGCTTCGGATGGCAGAGGCCTGATTTAATACCCGCCGATGGCGGCGCGACGATTGATTTGTCATGGTCCTCCGGCGCCCAGATGACCGGCAGATACTGGGACAGGGAAAACGATATACTGGCCATAGCGGTCGGGCAGCTTTTCCCGAGCAAAAGATACAAAGAAGCTGGATATAATGCGGCCCCGGAAGGCCACATCGAAACTTATTACAGTTTTCAGCTAAACAAGTGTCTGCGCATAAGCCCGGATTTTCAGCTTATATGGAATCCCGACGGTGTTAGCAAAAAATCCGCAGGCGACAGTGATCCAATATTCACCTATGGTGTGCGGATGCATATGGTTTTTTAAAAAGGAGGAGCGCCATGGAACGTAGCGGTGCGGTGACGGTTAAGGGAGAGGCGGTAACTTTACTTGGGGAAGAGGTCAAAGACGGGCAGGAAGCCCCCGATTTTACGGTGCTGGATTCGGAGCTGGGGGAAGTAAAACTCGAAAGCTTAAAGGGTAAGATTAAACTTATCGCTTCGGTTCCTTCCCTGGATACGCCTATCTGTGATTTACAGATAAAGCGGTTCAATGACGAAGCGGCTGGTATATCCAAGGATGTGGTTATACTTTTTATCAGCATGGACCTGCCTTTCGCGCAGAAAAGGTTTTGCCAGGCTTATGACATAAAAAAGGTAAAGACCCTTTCTGATCACAGGGAAGGGGATTTCGGGCTGAAATACGGGGTATTGATAAAGGAACTCAGGCTCTTATCAAGGGCTATTTTCATAGTGGACAAGGATAACACTGTGCGATACGTCGAATACGTAAAGGAACTTACTTCGCATCCCGATTACGAGAAGGCGCTAGGAGCCCTGAAAAGCATATAACTATTGGCTGCGCTGTTTTATCTGTTGACACAGCGCGAAATCAGTGGTTTAATCCTTATTGACATAATTATCCGGGGAGGGCGTATCGCGCCCTGAGAGTTCTGCTGTCAGCAGATTACCCGTTTAACCTGATCTGGATAATGCCAGCGGAGGGAAGATAAGGCGAGAAAAGTATCTAAACCCCATGCGGTGGCATGGGGTTTTTTATTTTTATAGTGGTGAATGCGACGTTAAGAACACAAAAAAAAAGGAGGAAAAAATGTTCGCAAAAGTCAGTGAAGCAAGTATAACAAAGGCAATAGTCGGGGAATTTGCCAGATGGTTCGAAGATTACATCATATCCGATGTGATCATTGTAGGCGCAGGCCCAAGCGGACTCATCGCCGCGAGGGATATCGCTAAAGCCGGACATAAAGTCCTGGTAATCGAAAGCAACAATTATCTTGGCGGAGGGTTTTGGATCGGGGGATATTTGATGAATACGCTCACATTTCGGGATCCCTCACAGGACGTGCTTAGTGAGCTGGGTATCCCGCACAAAGAAGCGGAAGAGGGTTTGTATACGGCATCCGGACCCACAGCCTGCTCAAAACTTATAGCCGCGGCATGTGACGCGGGAGTGCAGATACTCAACATGACCAAAGTGGATGATGTAGTTTACAGAAACGGGAAGGTCGAAGGTGTGGTTATCAACTGGACGCCGGTGGGGGCGCTGCCCAGGGCGATAACATGTGTCGATCCTGTTTCCCTGGAGGCGAAGATAGTTATTGATTGTACCGGTCATGATGCCCATGTCCTGAAAAGCCTCGAGAAAAGGAAGCTCCTGGAGCTAAAAGATTTCGGGCCGATGGATGTGGCCACTTCCGAAGATCTGGTCGTTGAACATACGGGCTTTATACACCCGGGGCTTATAGCGGCAGGGATGTCTGTTTCTACGGCATACGGGATACCCCGCATGGGACCCACTTTCGGCGGCATGCTGTATTCCGGCAAGAAAGCGGCGCAGATAGCGATAGAGTCACTTTCAGGGGAAGGGAGGACGGCGTCTTTACAGACAGAATCGGCTAGAGCAGTAACAGTTTAGCTCAGAGAAGAACCCCCTGATGTAATGGGCATATCCTGCGCGCGCTGTAAAATTATCTCTTGTATTAGCATGCTTCAGGTGTAGTATATTCAAAGAAGTGTAAATTAGTTTTACCCCATGGGGGAGATAACTTTACACCGTGCTCGGACATGCCCATCACACCAGACGGTAGTTTTGTGGACTAAGCTGTTAAGGTAAATTGGATAGTTGGTGGTAAGGTCGTTTGTAATGCTCCGTACAGGGAGGATCCACACCGGGCGGAGGGGCCCTGGTAGGAGCATGGCAAACGACCTTTACGTTAGGCTGCGTAAACCAAAATACCCTTATTTTTATTTGACTTAATGACACTAATATGGTATCATTTAAATGGGGAAAATGATTTGTGGCTAAAAGAAACATTATAAAAATAGATGAAAAAAAATGTGACGGATGCGGGCTGTGTATCCCGAACTGTCCGGAAGGTGCTTTGCGGATAATCGATGGCAAGGCACGCTTAATAAGTGACCTCTTCTGTGACGGCCTTGGGGCATGCATAGGACATTGCCCTAAGGGGGCAATTACCATAGAGGGAAGAGAAGCGGAGTCCTATGACGAGAAGAAAGTAATGAAAAATATAGCCAGGCAGGGCACAAATGTCATAAAGGCTCATTTGGAACACCTCAAAGATCACGGGGAAATGGAATTGTTAAAACAGGCGGTAGAGTATTTAAAAGAAAAAGGCATAGAGGTGCCTTCAGGGGTAGAGGATCAGGGATCGAGGGGCATGGAACATAAACATTTTTCGGGATGTCCCGGAGCGAAGGTGGTTGATTTTTCGGATTCTGAAAGGCTCCAGGGATCGGAAGAAGGAAAAAGAGCGGCAGAGCTCAGGCAATGGCCGGTGCAGCTTCATTTGGTTCCGCCTCGGGCGCCGTATTTCCAGGGTAAAGACGTCGTCCTTGCGGCAGACTGCGTGGCTTATGCTGTGGCCGATTTTCACAAGGATTACTTGAAGGGAAAAAGTCTTGCTATAGCCTGTCCTAAGCTAGACAGCGAACAGGACATATATATCGAGAAAATTGCAGCAATGATAGATGATGCTAAGATCAATACGTTGACGGTGATGACTATGGAAGTTCCCTGCTGTTCGGGACTTCTAATGATGACGGAGGAAGCGGCACGGAAGGCTTCGCGCGCGGTGCCGATAAAGCATATTGTTGTGGGGATAAGAGGGAACATATTAAGCGAAGAATGGATACAGGTGAAATAAATGAAGGATATCCAGGCCAAGGCATTAGGAGTTGTCAGTCTTATCGATTATCAGGAGACCTCGGTAGTCTCAAGAACCATAATCGATAAGGATGTAGGAACAGTCACATTGTTTGCTTTTGATAAGGGCCAGGGGTTGAGTGAACATACCGCGCCTTTTGACGCGATGGTCTATATAGTTGACGGGCAGGCGGAAGTTATAATTTCTGGCCAGGAGCATAAAGTAAAAGTGGGGGAAATGATCATAATGCCGGCAAATAAACCGCATGCGTTAAGGGCGGAGCAGCGTTTCAAGATGCTTTTGGTGATGATAAAATCCAGCTAGTCGAGACAGGTATTGAAAGGAGGCACAAGATGAACGTTATCGTAAGATACATGCTGCGCCCCGTGGCGCATTGCAAGGAAGGGTGCTGTACCCGGTCCCGGGCAAGACGGTAAACTGCCTCTAACTTCAGAAAGCCCCACCCAGTACCATGGTATCGGGTGGGGCTTTTAAAATAAGATTAAGATATAGAAAAAATAATAGAATTAATATAGAATAATACTACCAACCAATACAACCACCTAAATAAGGAGAAGACATATGGAAAAGTACAGGTGCACGGTATGCGAGTATGTTTATGACCCTGCCGAGAACGACAACGTGGCGTTTGCAGATCTTCCAGAAGATTGGGTTTGTCCCGAATGCGGAGTCGGTAAGGATCTCTTCGAGAAAGTGTAAACAGAAGGAGAGCATAATGATAAGCGACAGGATGGTTGAAAACCTTAACCACCAGATAAACCGTGAGATATATTCTGCGTATTTCTATTTTGGTATGGCAGCCTATGCGGAAACTATAGGCATGAAAGGGACGGCAAACTGGTTTACTTCTCAGGTAAAAGAGGAGCTCGTCCACGCTCAGAAAATGTACGATTATGTCAACAAGCAAGGGGCTAAAGTTAATCTTGAGGCCATAGAGGAGCCGCCGCAGAATTTTACATCTATTACAGACCTTTTTAGCAAAACACTGGAACACGAGAAAAAAGTTACGGGTATGGTAAAAGACCTGGTCGCTCTCGCGGTTCAGGAGAAGGACGAGGATGCTGAGAATTTTCTGCAGTGGTTTGTAAAAGAGCAGATAGAAGAGGAAGCTACACCTGCCGGGATCTTAAAAAAATTTGAAGGCAAAGATGAAGCCGGGATTTTGGACTTTGATAACGAACTGGCAAAGAGGGTTTTTAATATATCTTAAATGAGGGAGGGCATCATGACAAAGCTCAGAGAACTCTATCGGTGTGAGATATGCGGTAATGTGGTTGAGATAACGCATGAGGGTGCGCCGGCTCTGGTATGCTGTGAACAGCCGATGACAAAACTGGAAGCGAAGACGGAAGACGAAGGCAGGGAGAAACATGTTCCGGTGGTGGAGGAAACGGATTCGTGTTCGTGCAATTGCGGTCCGGGCCAGAGGACGATAGGCGTAAAGGTAAAAGTCGGCAGCGCCGAACATCCTATGGAAGAAAAGCATTACATAAAGTTTATAGAAGTTTTGACAAAAGATAAGGTGCTCAGGGCGGAATTGAATCCGGGCGATAAACCCGAAGCGCACTTTTGTGTAGCTAAAGATGATATAGTTGCGGTGAGAGAGTTTTGCACCGTGCACATGCTGTGGAAAGGTTAAGAAGGAGGTCTTAGTATGGCAAACGTAAAAGGAACCAAGACAGAGAAGAATCTTCTGGCATCTTTTGCCGGGGAATCGCAGGCAAGGAACCGCTATACCTATTTTGCGGGCGTGGCGAAAAAAGCCGGATATGAACAGATAGCGGCGATATTTCTTGAGACCGCCGAGAATGAAAAAGAACACGCTAAAAGATTCTTTAAGCTTCTGGAAGGCGGAGAGGTAGAAATAACGGCGTCCTATCCGGCCGGGGTTATAGGCAGCACCGCGGAAAACCTGGAGGCCTCAGCCGCGGGAGAAAACCTTGAGTGGACAAAGCTTTATAAGGAAGCGGCGGAAGTAGCACTTCAGGAAGGCTTTGAAGAAGTAGCCGCTCAGTTTAAGGAGATAGCCGAAGTGGAGGAGGAGCACGAGAAGCGTTATCGCAAATTGCTAGCTAACGTCAAGGGAGGCAAAGTCTTCAAAAAGGATGCCTCCGCAAAATGGAAATGCCGTAATTGCGGGTATGTGCACGAGAGTGCGGAAGCTCCCGAGCAATGTCCCGCCTGTGCGCATCCACAGGCGTATTATGAACTGCTTTGCGAAAACTATTAACCTGCCAGATCTAACCAGGTTAGTTTAACCTGGTTAGATCTGGCAGAGATCTGGAGATCTGAAGAAAAGGAGGGATGATGGGGAATATCTTTGCTGGAAGTGAGATAGTGGAGATCGGTATCCAGATAGAGAAGAACGGTAAAGATTTCTATGATGAAACAGTGAAGAGGTCTAAGAGCCAAAAGGCGAAAGAAATCTTCCAGTATCTGGCCTCAGAGGAAGAGAAACATATCGCTATGTTCCGGACTATTCTGGACGCGGTACATAAATACGAACCGGCGGAAGCGTATCCCGGCGAGTATTTTGCGTACATGAACGCCCTGGCAAGCGGATATGTCTTTACCCAGGAAAACAAAGGTAAGGAAGTTGCCGCCTCCACGAAGAGTGACTTAGAGGCCATTGATATGGGGATAAAATTTGAAAAGGATTCGATTGTTTTTTATGAGGGGATGAAGAAGGTCGTGCCCGAACACGAAAACAAGATAGTTGATGAGCTGATCGACCAGGAAAAATCTCACCTCGCTAAACTGGTTGTCCTGAAGAAAGAATTGTAATTTTAAGGGAGACGCAATGGATAAAAAAGTAATGGTTTACAGCACCCCGACTTGCACTCATTGTTTGAAGGTAAAGCAGTTTTTGAAGGATAGCGGCGTGGAATTCGAAGAAATCGATGTTTCGGCCGATCAGGGAAAAGTCCAGGAGATGGTGGAGAAATCCGGGCAGATGGGTGTTCCCGTGTTGGATATCGGCGGGGATATAATAGTCGGATTTGACAAGTATAAGATCCTGCAGGCGTTGGCGCTGTAATGGGCATAGCATGTCATGGGTATAGATAAAGTTTATGATCTCATTATAGTTGGCGCGGGCCCCGCGGGTATAACCGCCGCTGTATATGCCGCGCGGAAAGGGATGGATTGTCTTGTTCTTACGGTGGATATCGGCGGGCAGGCCGCCTGGAGTTCCGATATAGAAAACTATACGGGGTACCAGCTTATAACCGGCGCGGAATTGACCGCTAAATTTGAAGAACATATGCGGAAATACGGGATTGATGTCAGGGAGAACGAAGCGGCCGAAGAAATTGAAAAGAAAGATAACGTTATACATATCAGAACCGGCAAAGCTTCTTATAAGGCCAAGTCGGTTATAATAGCGTCCGGCAAAAGATCGAGAGAATTGGGAGTGCCGGGTGAAAATGAATTTAAAAACAGAGGACTTACTTATTGTGCCACCTGCGACGGACCTGTTTTTGCCGGCAAAGATGTGGCTGTTATCGGTGGAGGCAACTCGGCGCTCTATGCGGCCCTCCAGCTTGTCAAGATAGCGAATAAAGTTTATATAGTCAATAACTTGTCCGAGCTGGGAGGCGATGCCGTGGTGCGCGGCAAGGTAGCCGTCAGTAGAAATGTCGTTGTGATGAACTCTTCAGAGGTGGAGGCTGTACTCGGGGATACCTTTGTTACGGGTATCAGAGTGAAAAGCGGTTCCCGAGAGAAAGAAGTTCCCTTGCAAGGCGTTTTTGTTGAAATAGGTCTTATCCCGAATTCCGGATTTATTAAAGATATCGATAAGAATAAGAAGGAAGAGATTAAGGTTAATTGTCATAATGAAACCAATGTACCCGGTATTTTTGCCGCCGGGGACGTAACCGATGTGCCGGAGAAACAGATAATAATAGCCGCGGGCGAAGGCGCCAAAGCGGCCTTAACTGTTTTCGGGTATTTAGCAAGACAAGGATAGAAAAATGATCACAAAAGAAAGGCTTCTTGCTGGGTTGAACGAGCTGGTGTATGTCGAAGAGGGGATGGTGACCCTCTTTGCCAACTTCGATAAGGTTCTGGTAAATCTTACCGAAGACATAGACGAAAGCAAAAAAGAAGAAATCAAAAAACTTCTTTCCACGCTCTACCGCGATTCCGCGCGTCATAAAGAAACGGTCGATGACATGATCAGGCAGATTGAGGTGATTTCAAGAGATGAATACTGAGATGCTGCGCAAGGAATTCGAGAAGATATTGAACCTTGAGGAGAGGGCAAGGAACTTTTATAGCCATTACATCGATCAGGTCGACGATGAAAATATAAAGAAACAATTAACCGCCATACGCGACGACGAGGTGCAGCATATAGAAATTGCCAAGAAACTCATTGAGTATGTATCATGATGCGGAGCCTGGTCGCAGAATACAATAAAAAGAAACATAAAATAAAAAAGAGGTTAAAAGAGTTCAAGGCTGTCTGGAAAGCTCCAGACAGGAAGGTGTTTAGCGAGCTTTGCTTCTGCATATGCACCCCCCAGTCGAAGGCTGTCTATTGTGACAAAGCTGTCGCCGGCCTCACAAGAAACGGCGTTCTCTTTAAAGGCACTCCGCATCAGATAAGGGCGGGGCTTAAGGCCATCCGTTTTCCTAATAATAAGGCAAGATATATTGTGAAGGCGCGGAAACTTTTCAGCGCGGGCAGAGGTTTCAGGGTGAAAAAAAGGATCGATACGGAAGACATTCCCCGTGCGCGTCAATGGCTTGCGCAGAATGTCACAGGTATAGGACTTAAGGAGGCAAGCCACTTTTTAAGAAACGTGGGTTTCGGGAAAGACCTGGCTATACTCGATGTGCATATATTGAGGAATATGGTAAAGCACCGCCTTATAAAAAACATACCAAAGAACATGACAGAAAAGCGGTATCTGTTCCTGGAGGGAAAGTTGCGCGAATTCTCGAAAAAAGTAAACATTCCGATGGACGAATTGGATCTTTTGTTTTGGTCGAGGGAAACTGGAGAGATCTTTAAATGATATATTTAAATAATGCCGCGACATCTTTTCCCAAGCCCGAAGAGACCATAGAAGCGGTTACTACGTATCTGGGATCCGCCCCGTTCCATTGTCTGAGAAGCGGATATATAGGACAGGAAGAGGATGTTATCGTTTCCTCGAGGGGAAAACTCGCCGCACTTTTTAATGCGGCCAGTCCCGATAATATAGTCTTTACTTCCGGGGGCACGGAATCCCTGAATTTAGTGATCCGCGGGCTTGATCTGAGCGGCGGACATGTTATAACTACCGCTATTGAGCATAATTCCGTTTTACGGCCGCTGAAAAGACTCGAAAAAGAACGCTCTATTGAACTATCGATAGTCGGATGCGACCGTGACGGACATGTAGAGGCGCAGGATGTTGCCGAAAGCATCAGAAAAAATACAAAGGCCCTTATTATAAACCACTGTTCAAACGTAACGGGCCGTTTGATTGATTTAAACGCTATGCGAGAGGTGTGCTCTTCCGGGAAGATATTGTTTATAGTGGACGCGTCTCAGTCCGCCGGTTGTGTTCCTATTGATGTCGAGAAAGGCAAGATAGATATTTTGATTTTTACCGGACATAAGTCGCTGTACGGCATTCCGGGAATAGGGGGATTATATATAAAAGAAGGGATCAGTCTGGCGCCCTTAAAAGTCGGTGGAACGGGTATTAAAAGCGAGGATGAGTATCAGCCGGACCAGATGCCGTTACGTTATGAAGCCGGTACGCCGAATGTCCCGGGGATTGTATCACTGGGGGCGGGGGTGGATTTTATCCTTAAAACGGGAATTGAAAGAATAATGGAACGAAAAAGGCGTCATGTTATAAAGATGATAGAGGAGTTAGGAGCGATACCCGGGATAGAGCTCTACGGAGGGTCTGATCTCGCGGGCAGGGTGCCGATATTCTGCTTTAATATACCGCCGGCGTCGCCTGTTGAGGTAGGGGAGCTATTGGAAAGCTCCTTCGGCGTAATTACGCGTTCCGGGTTGCATTGCGCGCCACTTATTCATAAGGCGTTAGGGACGTATCCGGAAGGGGCCGTTCGCGTAAGCCCCTCATATTTTACGACCGATGAAGAAGTGGCGAAATTTATCTATGCCGTCAAACAGATATGTGAGGCAAAAAA
>JBDRIH010000073.1:0-2401 GCA_043816025.1 Candidatus Omnitrophota bacterium | reverse complement strand
TCCATGTCCTGGGTTCGGATGAGTCGCATATTCTCGTATATCCGACCGGCCTTAAAGTAAAACTCCCCTTTCAGCTCTTGCCAGTATACGGTCCGCCACTCCAGTCCGTATCGCTCTGAGAGGGCCCTTCCCAGGCTGCTTTTCCCGCTGCCGGGCGGGCCGTCTATACAGACACTGCCGGGAAAGACTCCCTTCCGGTGCAGGATATCCATGATGCGATCCGCACACTGTTCGACCTCGGGAACCGATTCGTATTCGTAGGCGTGCTCACGGCTTCCGGAGATGATTTTTCTGATCTCTCCCCGGATGGTCGATCTCACCGTTTTTTTTCCGAGCAGGTTTTTAGCCGTGTGGATGACGAAATATACGGCCGTAAGCGGCAGGGTGCTTTTATAAAATGTTTTGAAAAGGCTCATGTTATTCACTAAGGTTCTTCTCCAATTTGAGAAGAGGGTCCAAGGATTCGAGGGGTCAAGGATTCAAATAAATTTTTGGGATACCAGCGCCAAAATAATTCCAAGCAAAGCCCCGACCAAAACATCGGACAAATAATGCTTGGCCAGGTATAGTCGACTAAAACCGACAATTAAAGCCATAACAATCAAAATCGGCAGAAACGCCGGGAATGCTTTTCCAACCACAACGAGTACGATAAACGCTCTGAGGGCGTGATGGGAAGGAAATGAGTATCGGTTCCAGGGGGCGAGAAAGAAATAATTATGAGATATTGCGGGTCTTTCTCGTTTCGTCATGTACCTCAAAACGACAACGACCGGCAATGCCGTCGCCTCCGCAAGGACTAGAATGTATATGAGTTGAGTGAAATGGTCGCGAAAGAAAATGAGAAAAAGCGCATAGATTGCTAACCATAAGGCTCCGGTTCCAAGATAGGTCAAAGCCCCGAGGGCCGCCCTTAACCATGGATTATCTCGTGAAACAAAGTAATTATTTATGTTTCGATCAATTTCCGTAACCGAAACAAATGGCAGTCGATTCAAAATCGACCCCTCTTAAACCCGTCGTCCTATAGACGAGGGGGGTTTCGTCCTAATTATACGTTTCGGAATTTCTACAACATATTGATATTATTTATCTTTAACTGACGCTCAACATTGCCGTGCAACTAAACCCATCATTCCAGCGTTCCAATATTCCAGTATTCCAATTGGGGCGAAGCCCCTAAGTTCCTATTTTTCACCGCCTAACCAGCCTCTGTCAGCGCCATTACCAAAGCTCCTCTGGCCGATGTATTAAGCGGGTCTTCAGCGAGACGCACCGTAGAGATCTCCACGGGCAGGCTGACTTTTTTGAGCATATTCTCAAACGTCTCCTTACACCCTTTTGGCATGGCCGTGCCGCCGCTTATAACAATCGGGACAGGAGCTTTGATCTTGGGAATATTCTCTGTCGAGGAAAGGACCCTTTCGAGACTCTGAAGAAGTTTGAATATGAGCTCGTTATAAAAAATATGCAGCGCTGTTATTATCCGACCATTCGGTTCTCTTGTCAGATCAAGTTCCTCCTCTTTTATCACCTTTATCTTGGTGGCAGGTTCTCCAACCGCTGATCCTACCATAGAATCGATATAATCGCCGGCTATCTGGAGACTATAGGTGATTACAGGAAAAGACAGGTAGGATAAGCAGATATTGCACATACCCCCGCCCATGCTTATCCCTATGCCTGAATAGTCATCCTCTGAAAGTTCTGATATTGCTACCGCCAATCCTTCGTTTATGGAGAGGGGAGAATATCCTAAAGCGCCAATAAAGTTTTTGATCACGGATTCGTGATACCCCACAGAACCATTTCCGTCAAGCGGGTCACCTGGAATTACAAAACATAAGGTTTCACCGAATTTTTTCGGTTTCTGAACCAGGGTGTTCACTATGGCCTGGATAACACTCAGACCATCCGCTTCATTCGGGGATAAAAATCCATCCGTCATGGGTCTCTTTGTATTCGTATTGAACATGTTTGCAAAACTTTCGGCGGCATAGCCGAAAATGTAATACATGTTTTCCTGTTCGTAATAGGTGATCTTTTTTTGGTTAAGCGTGTCTTGCGCAAACTTTGCGTTGGGAACCGTGAAGAATGCATTTAGCTCTTCAATGGTTTCCACATAGTTGCGTTTGTTTTGAGCGACTACGATATGGCTGGTTCCTATGTCCAGACCAACCGGCCCCCCTTGTGTTTCTGAATTTTCCGCGATCATTGTTCCCTTTGCAACCACAGGTTTTTGCGGTTTCCCCTCCGTCTTTTCAATCCGTTCCTCTACCTTATCACTACTTTCAGATTTCGCCGGGGTATTTCCTGATAAACTTTGATCCTTTAATGCTTCCACACGTTCATGTAAACTCTTATAATTTTTTTCGTCTTCCATTGCCATTTACCTCCTCTT
>JBDRIH010000072.1:0-2014 GCA_043816025.1 Candidatus Omnitrophota bacterium | reverse complement strand
AGCCACCGCGCTTTGATGCAGAGGGTGGCGTCGTTGACGGCATACTGGCGAAGCTGGGGACGGAGGGCCTCCGGTCCAAAACCCGAGGCGCTGACTTCGGTCAAGACAACGTCGAAGGCCTTCAGTTCCTGGATTCGATATCGTAGAGAGTCTTTCTTGTCTTTCTGTTCTCCCGTGAGGCCGCCGTTGGCGTTCTCCAGACCACGCAGTTCCATTTCCAGTCGCTTCATCAGCGGGATAACGTATTGGTTTTTAAGCTTGGGGAGCAGATCGCCGTCTGTTTTTTGGTAATAGATAAGGCATTCAAAGGCTGCATCCTGCCGGGGCCGATCTGTCCATCTGGCACTGGAAAGATGCCATGCGATGGGTCGCTTCTTGAACTGGGAGATGTGATGGCGGAAGAAGTCCTTCCGGACCCATTCCGCCAAAGGTTTGCCCATGATGTCTGCAAAGGCGTTTTCTTCCGACGATACTTGCTTATCTCCATAGTCGGCAGCCAGTCGCCCCCGCAGACGAGCGTGCAGGGTGGCCTTATCCGTTCCTTCCATCAGGGGAACGATGCCGTCGTCATCCGCCCAGTCTGGAACCGGTTCCCCCGCCTCGATCTGCTTCGGCCAGCGGTGACCCAAAAGGCGCAGGATCAGAACCGTAAAACGATCCTTCGTAAGGCGTTGTTCCTCGGGCATACAGCGCCAGCGGTCCTGTTCGATGCCTTCCTTCAGGAGCCAATAAACGGAAATGGGGTGGACCTCTATCTTTTGGGAAAGTTCTTCCAGAAAAGTCTCCGCCGGGATGGGGATCCGGGCACCTACAGCGTGATCGTTTTCTTCCTCCTCATCTTCCGAAGCTTCTCCGTCAGTATCATCAACCTCCTCATGTGCTCCCGGTCTGGCTTCGTAAAGGCTGCGCAGACGGCTCTTTAAGGCAGCAAATTCCAGAATTTCAGTATTTTGGCGCTCATGGGTTTGTAAGAAATCAAGGACTTCTGATGGAATTTCAGGCAAGTGTTCCGGCAAAGGTGGCAGGGCGTCATAACCCGCAATCAGAGGATGCCAGCCGGCAGGTGCACCAGTTTCACTAAATATCGCAAAGACATCTAATTCATTAAGATCATAAACCGCAAAAACACATTTCTCAAAAAAACCTTCAACTAAATGAAGAAATACCGGAACCGAACTATTGTTAAATAGAAAATCTACATCTCCTAAAAATCCATACTCATCTAATGAACGGCTAGTTAGAAATTTTTTAAGCGCAATGACAAAGGATATTGCTTTTACAGAACATATTTTCTCCAATATTTCTTGGGTAACAGGTAAAAGTTCAACATAAGTGCGATTTAAAGTAAGGCCGCCCGAACTGATGCCTCTTGATAAATATGATGCTAAGCGCGAATTTAAAAATGTTAAAAGTCTCGCATCATGCCGATCCCGCCAAAATATTCCCGGACCACCATCACTGAATAGCGCTGTAGAGTTATCTCTTGCCGATAAAGAACCTCGTGCTACCGAAGAATATGTGAAGTTTGATCTCTTATATAGCCTCTCATGTCTTATTAACAGGGTGAATTTTTCTGGGGGATAATTTTGTCTTATATATTCTTTAACCCTTGGGCCGTCACTACCCCAGTCTACGACAGTTTTTTGAAAGCCATACCATTTCTTATATCCGCCACCTTTTGAATAGATACACCATCTATCGGTTGGCATGAATGATTCCCAATAATATCTAACAAATCTATGTTCAGCACGAGTTCCAATACCCTCACTGATAAAAAGATCTCGATTATTACGAGGAATAAAAGAGAATGTATTTAATAATTTTGGGCCTAACCAATATGACACTGGGAATTGTGGAATAGATAAAAAAAGATTCTGTTGAATTATTGTTTTTTCAGGGCCTACAACAGAAAAAATACTTTTTACTAATAACTTTGCCTTATTCTCCGGCCCCTTTAGTCCGATGAGGCGGAAAGCTGTTAGGCTGTGATCAGTCTTCGGGGGCGTTTTAGCGA
>JBDRIH010000071.1:0-7343 GCA_043816025.1 Candidatus Omnitrophota bacterium | reverse complement strand
TGCCCGCCTCTTGCCATAGGTTATTTCGACAAAGTAGCCCATTTTTTCGAATATGCTTTCCTGGCGGCATTGATAGTCCGGAGCATGCGCCGCACGGGGCGCCTATCAGGCATGAAAATCTCCTTATTTACGTTGATATTGAGTGGGGGATATGGTATTGTAATGGAACTGCTTCAGCGCTTCGTTCCCGGCAGGGACGCAAGCCTGTATGACGTAGTCGCCAATGCCGCCGGAACGATATTTGGAATAATATTAGGAATATTATTATTATGACAGAGATCAGACCTTTCAGGGGATTGTTGTACGATAAGAGCAAAGCAGGGGGCGATTATGCGAGTGTTATGGCCCCTCCTTATGACGTTATATCCAAAAATATGCAGGACGAATTATACGAGAAAAACGCTCATAATATTATAAGGCTTATACTTGGCAAAGATATCGGCGGCGATACGCCCGAAAACAATAAGTATACCCGTGCCAGGCGGTTTCTGGATGAGTGGCAGCGGGAGGGCGCGCTTAGACGGGATGATACAGATTCTTTTTATATCTATCTGCAGGAATACGGTTATAAAGGCGAGAAGCACCGGAGGATAGGATTTATAGGGATTATAAAAATAGGCGAGACCGGCAAGGATACGGTTTTGCCGCACGAACACACACTTGCCAAGCCCAAAGAGGACAGGATGAACCTGATAAAACAGGTACAAAGCAACCTGAGCCCGATATTCACCTTATATGACGATAAAGACGGAATAGTGCGCAGTATACTGGAGGGGAGCGCGGGTACGGTCTCTCCGTTAATAGACATAGATGTAGACGGCGAGAAGCACAAACTATGGCGTCTTTCGGACAAAGAGTCTATAGAGGGAATTACTTCCCGGATGGCGGACAAGAAAGTGTTCATAGCGGACGGTCACCACAGGTACGAGGTCGCCAGGGCTTACCGGGACATGCGCAGGCAGCAAGACGGGTATGACGGCAGCGCTGATTATATCATGATGTATTTCACCGATACGGGGGAGGATAACGATCTGACCGTTATGGCCACTCACAGGGTTGTAAGGGTAATGCCGCGGGTCGATGACGGCGAAGTCATAGGCAGGCTGGGCGAGTATTTTGACGTTACGGAATGCGGTGAGCTTTCCGGACTTATGGAACGGCTCGATAAAGGTTACGCGGAGGAACATGCCTTCGGTTTTTTTGACGGCAAAAATTATATTTTCATGAAACCGAAGGACAAAAACAGCCTTAGGGGATTTGTCAAAGAAGATAAAACTGAGCAGTGGAAACAGCTGGACGTGAGCGTGCTGCATTCGGTCGTGCTTGACGACATCCTGTCGGTTACAAGCTCTGAGGGAAATATCACCTATGTCAGGGAGCCCGAAAAGGCCGAGGCTCTGGTCAGGGACGGAAGTCATATGGCGGCTTTTTTTCTGAACCCGACACGGGTGGGACAGTTAAAAGCTGTGGCTGAGTGCGGGGAGATGATGCCTCAAAAATCCACATATTTTTATCCTAAACTCTTGTCAGGACTGGTTATTCACAGGTTTGGTGCATAAAAAATGGTTTTTTTCTCAAAAAAACCCATATTTGGTAGAGCCAGAAAAAAAGATATACCGGGTGGTTTGTGGACCAAGTGTCCGGGATGCGGGGAACTGCTCTACAAGAAGACCCTCAAGGATAACCTGGAGGTTTGTCCTAAATGTGATTATCATTTCAGGATGAGCGTTTACGAGAGGATAGAAGGGGTGCTTGATCCCGGATCGTTCCGCGAGATGTATAAAGACATGATAAGCGGCGATCCCCTGAAATTCAAAGGGCCGAGCGATTACCCGACCAAGATTAAAAAAGACCAGAAAGAGACCGGTTTGAAGGAAGCGGCTGTTGTCGGAGAGGGAACCATAAACAACAGGCGCGTGGCTTTTGGCGCCACCGATTCCCGTTTCATTATGGGGTCCATGGGGTCCGTGGTCGGGGAGAAGATTACAAGACTGATAGAGCATGCCGATAAGGAGAGGATACCTCTCGTAATCGTTTCCGGTTCCGGCGGAGGAGCCAGGATGTACGAGGGAATGCTTTCTCTTATGCAGATGGCCAAGACCAGTGCCGCGCTTGATAAGCTAAATAAAAGTGGAGGGTTATTTATCTCTGTGCTTACCAATCCCACGATGGCAGGGGTCATGGCCAGTTTTGCTTCTCTCGGGGATATCATTATAGCCGAGCCAAAAGCCCTTATAGGGTTTACGGGACCCAGGGTTATCCAGCAGACAATAAAACAGGAACTTCCGGCCGGTTTCCAGAGTTCTGAGTTTCTACTGGAACACGGTCTTATAGATATGATCGTCCACAGGAACGAACTTAAAGAGACGCTTTTCAAATTGACGAGTTATTTGAATCAGGAGTCGAATACATATTGACATTTAGGCGAAGATATTGTATATGAAAATAAAATTTTGCACAAACCGAAGATGGTAATATGGCGCAAGTTAGTTTGAGGAATCTGGTCAAGGTTTTTCCCGGCGGAGTGGTAGCCGTTAACAACGTTAATTTCGACGTCGAGAACAAGGAGTTCGTTGTTCTTGTCGGGCCTTCCGGATGCGGAAAATCGACGACCTTAAGGCTGATAGCGGGACTGGAAGAGGCTTCCGAGGGCGATATTTATATCGGGGACCGGCGAGTCAACAATGTTCCTCCCAAGGACAGGGATATCGCTATGGTCTTTCAGAACTACGCTCTTTACCCGCACATGACGGTGTACGAGAATATGGCCTTTGGTTTAAGATTAAAAAAATATCCTAAGGATGAGATACATTCGAGGGTAAGGGAAGCGGCCGGCATATTGGGGCTGGAGACGCTGCTGAACAGAAAACCCAGGGAACTTTCCGGTGGTCAGCGCCAGCGTGTGGCGGTCGGAAGGTCCATAGTCCGGAAACCAATGGTTTTTCTTTTCGACGAACCATTGAGCAACCTTGACGCCAAGCTCAGGGTGCAGATGAGGACCGAACTCCACCGCCTGCAGATAAGGCTCCAGTCCACGATGATATACGTCACCCATGATCAAACCGAGGCCATGACGCTCGGCGACAGAATAGTGGTTATGAAGGACGGCATTATACATCAGATAGACACTCCGCCCAACGTGTATAACTCACCGGTAAACAAGTTTGTTGCCAGCTTTATAGGCTCCCCGCCCATGAATTTTCTGGAAGGTAAGATCATCAAGAAGGAACAGAAGCTGTATTTTGATGAAGGCAATTTCCGGATAAGGATAGTGGAAGGCATGCATGAGGCTCTTGAGGATTATATCGACAAACGCGTGATTCTTGGGGTCAGAGGCGAAGACATTTATGATAAACTTTTTGTTTCGGAAGCCCCTCCCGAGAATATCGTGACAATGACATGTGAAGTGGTCGAGCATATGGGTTCGGAAGTATATATATATTTGAACACCGGTAAACACATCCTGGTCGCCAGAGTTTCGGGCGATGCCAATCCGCAGAGAAATCAGGATATGGATGTCGTCTTCGACATGAGCAAGATCCACTTTTTTGACAAAGCAACCGAAAAAACAATCGTCTAGATTTCTTATGACCCCTTTTGCTAAAAGGAACCTCTTCATACCTGTTTCGGCCATTCTTTTTTTAGGCCTATTATACGGCCTTAACGGATTCGGCCCGGCATTGCGAAACCATATCCAGCACCTGGAACTTATAGCTATCAGTCTCATGATCATGATGAGCCTTGTCATAATGCTTTTCTGGGGATTACTGGGGGTGTTCGGCGGTCTGACTTCCTTCCTGATAGCCATGATATTCCTGTACAGACCCCTGATGGACCTGAACCCGTATTATTACAGTGTCTTGATTATGGCTTTTTTTCTCAGCAGTTTTATCGGGTATTGTGTCTACAGAAAGATCAACCTCTCCAGTCAAAAATATACGGTTGCGATGGAAAAAATCCGCGAAGATACCAATCTCATCCAGGACCATATAAAAAGCAGGAACGCCGAACTGATTGCTATGGGGGAAAAAGTAAACAGTCTCCTCAAGCTCAAGGATATGGCCGACAAACTGATTGTGGCCCTCTCGGAGGAAGAGATCGTAAAAATCGTATCGGAAGAGACCTTTAATATATTCGGCGGGGATAACAGGATTCTGCTTTTCATGATCGAGGAGACGCGTAATGAACTTAACCTTTCCAGTACATCAAAAAGCCCCCAGCGCAAACCGTGCATTACAAAAAAAGGCGGTATATTTGACAGGTGGGTGTTGAAGAACATGAAAAGTCTTCTTGTGAAAGACGTGAGAAAAGATTTCAGGTTTTCCATCGAAGGCGAAGAGATGGAAGACGATGCCAACTCCATGATCATCAAGCCGCTGATAATAGAGGGTAATGTCTTGGGGATATTGAGGGTAGACTCGTCGCGAGAAGGCGCCTTTGCCCAGCACGAACTAAGGGTTCTGGATATTATCGGGGAACTTGCGTCCGTAGCACTGGAAAACGCGCGCCTGTACCGCCAGACTGAAGAACTGGCTATAAGGGACAGCCTGACGGGGCTTTACGTGCACAGGTATTTTATGGAACGTTTCGAAGAAGAAGTAAAAAGGGCCCTGCGCAGTGACAGTTCTTTTGCCCTTATTATGCTGGATATCGATAATTTCAAGGATTTCAACGATGAACACGGACATATCGCGGGCGATGCCGTTCTTAAAAATATAGGGCGTGTGTTAAAATCCAGGGCTTCCGCCGGCGATGTCGTCGCCAGGTACGGGGGGGAGGAGTTTGCCTTCCTGACTCTTGGCTGCGGCAGGAAAGAGGCCGTTAAACTCGCCGAAGATATAAGGACAGAGATCCAGGACAACCCCGTAACCATGCGGAGGAAAAAATATTTAGTCACGGTTTCAATCGGCGTTGCGGTATTTCCCGAGGATGCCAAGCTCAGAGAGGATATGATCTGGAAAGCGGACAAGTACCTATATCAGGCCAAAGCGGAAGGGAAAAACGCTGTATGCTCAAGATAAAACCCGTTATCGTTTTTGGAGTAAACGCGGTTCTGATGTTCGTCAGCTGGACATTTTACAGGCTTCCCCGGGCGGACGAATATCTGATCCTTTTTATGATACCGCTTGTGTTTATCATTTGCCCGTTTGTATTGACATTCCCTCAAACGGCTGTACTGCTTTTGGCAAATTTAGCGTTTTTTATTTTTTACCGTTTTATCGGGGTCTTGGATGCGATTGATGTATCCGTTTTTATGCTTCTTTTGGGTTCCGTTATCGGAACCAGCTATCTTGTAAAATTTTTGTACATCTCTTTTACCACGTACCACGGATCCGACATACAGCTCAGGCAACGCAAATATAACAGTATGGTCAATGATCTGGAAGTTATAGACCGCAAGGGCAGAAAGATAGAGAGCGAGCTGAGCCGTATCTCGCGTCTTTACGAGATAACCAAGAAGCTTGCTCCCGCGTTGAAATCCGAGGAGCTCTTGAACGCTTTGTTTGATTTTCTGGAGGAGAATTTCAAGTTCCAGGTAACGCATCTATTGACGTTTGGCGGCGGAAAACTTTCCCGTGGTATATCAAAAAGCGTTGGTGACGAAGACTATTATGAAGACGGCGGGAGAGTACTGGATTACGAAAAAGCCGTGAAGTTCGCCCGGAAACGGGATTTAAAACCGTTCTTCTTAAGCCATGATGAGTCAAAGGATACTCTGGATTCGCTTAATGTGCGGGCAGATACGTTTATGGCGTTTCCCCTGTTTGTGGGGGATGAGCTCTCTGCCATGCTGGCTATAGAGGGCGCTTCCAGGAACAACTATGGCAATTTTCGTATACTTATTTCCCAGATCGCACTGGAACTAAGGAAAGTGGAACTATACGAACAGGTTCAGGCGCTTTCAATAATCGACGGTCTTACGGAAGTCTATCTGAGGAGATATCTGATGGACCGCCTGGAGGAAGAGGTGGACAGGGCACGCCGTCTGGAACTGACGTTTTCGATAGGCATGATCGATGTAGATTATTTCAAGCAGTGCAATGACAGATACGGCCACTTGGTGGGCGACGCGGTATTAAAAAAAATAGCGGAAAGATTGAAGGCTTCGGTAAGAGAAGTAGATATGATCGCCAGGTACGGCGGTGAAGAATTCTGTGTGGTACTCCCGGATACGTCGAAAGAATTTGGTATGGCCGTTGCTGAACGTTTGCGCAAGTCAATAGAATCCGAAAAGGTCAAGGCTTTTGACGAGAACATCAGGATAACCGTTAGTGTCGGCATCTCCAGCTATCCCGAAGACGGAGAGAGTGTCGATACGTTGATAGAAAAAGCAGACACCGCTCTTTACAGAGCGAAACGAAAAGGGCGCAATGTCGTATGTTCGGTGTAAGATGTTGTTAAAATCCAAAGTTCGAAAAATACTATTAGCGGTCCTATGCACGGCCGTGTGCGCGGGATCCGCGTTTTTCCCGGCGGAAACGTGCGATGCGCAGGAAGCGTCTTTTTATGTTTCAGAAAAGGAGCAAAAAGAAGAAATCCTTAAAAAGAAGCGGGAAAAAGAAAAAAACCAAAAACGGAATTTTAAGATATTTAAGTATCTTGAAAAAGCCCGCCAAGAACGGGGAAAAAAGAATTTTAAAGCGGCGCGGAGCTGCGGGGAAAAAGCTCTCAGGCTGCAGGAAGATAACCGCCTGGTTTTAGCCTTTTTGGATCAGCTGGATAAGGAGGAAGAGCTTTATGGTCAAGAGAAGGAACTCATAAAGAAGGAAAAGGAAGAGACAAAACGCGCGAAGCAAGAGGCTAAGCAGCGCGCTAAAGAAGAAAAACTGATGAAGCAGCACGCGAAAGAAGAGGCGCTTGAAAAAGAAAAGGGAAAAGCGCTGGCCGATGAACGTGCGGAAAAAATAGCAGATTATCTTGGAAAAGCAGAACAGCTGCTGAAAGAGAAAAAATTCGCCGAAGCCTATAGTTACACGCAGAAAGCGCTTAGCATCGAGCCAGACAACCGCGAAGCGCAGCAGATGTTAAGCCGGATAGAACAGGAGGAAGCGCCACCCGTCGAAAAGCCCACCCTCGAGAAGCCACCCCTCGAGAAA
Source organism: Candidatus Omnitrophota bacterium (assembly GCA_043816025.1). Taxonomy (GTDB): domain Bacteria; phylum Omnitrophota; class Gorgyraeia; order Tantalellales; family Tantalellaceae; genus JBDRIH01. Next base: position 246 of record JBDRIH010000071.1, on the reverse strand, counting down.
CCTCCCGCTGAAAAACCTCTCGCTGAAAAACTTCCCGTGGAAGCAGCCAGGCTCGAGGAAGAGGAAATGTTAAAACTTAAACCCGGCAAACCCATCATAGTTGACGGGGACATGGTGGAATATTTTGAGGAAGACGGCAAGATCGTCGCCAACGGTAACGTCGCCGTCACTTACGGAGACGTGAAACTGACCTGTGACAGGATAGAGGTCGACACACGGAACCGCCAGGCACTTTGCGAGGGTAAT
>JBDRIH010000070.1:0-2205 GCA_043816025.1 Candidatus Omnitrophota bacterium | reverse complement strand
CTTCAGCGGTATCCTGTCATTTGTGCTGGCGTATCTCATCTGGTCAAACTGGCCGCTCTCAGGCGGGTGGGCCATCGGAGTCCTGGTGGGCATCAACTTAATCTTCACCGGCATATTGATGCTTACGGTAGTGATGAGCTTTAATAATTCATCATCCAGGCTGTGAAGAGCGATACAAAGAATTAGTATTGTGTCCCCCGATTACCCCGATTACCGTGACGCCGGAGGAGACCGGAACGATATGGAAAATATAGGCTTAAAAGACTACCAGCTATTCATAAAAAATATTTCCCAGCTCCTGTCACTCAGCAAGCTGTATAACACGGATCATCCCATATTTAAAGATAAGCTCACCGAGACAGCGAAACAGCTAAAACTTCTGACATCAAATAATACATCGCTTATCATGTCGGGCATGGGAGGGGTATTATTTGTCAACGAACAGAAGATAGAATTAAAAAGCCGGCCTATGGAGCGTTTCCTGGAAAGCCTGAATATTTTGCAGCTCGGTTCCGTCGATATAGAGCCGGACTTTACGCCTGAGGATATAATCGTCCTTATAGATATCCTCAATCAAAAAGCGCACATGAGCGGCGTTGACCAGATAAAAGAGTACCTTCAGAAGAATAATATAACGCATATAGTCCCGCTATTCGTTTCCTATAAGCTGGTGAAAGAGGATGAAAAGATAGTCAAGGAAAAAGGAGCTATCAATGTAAGCGACTTCCCGCAAGATGTGATCGATAAGTTCTCCCAGGATCTGGGCAGCGGGCAAGTGCCGAAATTCATTAAAGAAGGAAACGCAGGTTATAATGCGATAGCGCATGACCCGGTCTTTCTTTCGGGCTTTGTAAACGATTTTGTGGAAAAGAAGAATACGGTTGAAGAGCTTGAGAACGTGTTATGGCTTGTAGGGGATTACCTCATAGAGGAGATAAGCACTGCCAGGGAAGAGGTGACTAACCGCAAGATTCTTGATGAATTTAAGACAAGGCTGCTCTCATTGTGGGAAAATAAGAAGGAAAAAAACTGGCACGAAGCGATCCACAAAAATATGACCGCTATCAGCGCGGCATTGGAGCTGAAGGGGCTGATACACCTGTACAAAAAACACAAAAAGGGAATGCAAAGCGCCCTTAAAAAGATAAACTCTATCATGGAAACCCTGTCGCAGGAAAGCCGGCTCTACAAGAAAACGAAAGAAGATATTGATAAATTGAAACTTACGTAGCGCCCAGGCGGGCGGTACTCCCCCCGGTTACCGGATATAGGAAAAAAATGCGTCAATTCATAGCCCTTATTGTAATCGTTTCTTTCTGCGCGTCCCTTTCAGGCTGTGCGACTTTAATGTGCGGAACTTCACAGAATGTACCCGTCTCTTCCGATCCCGCCGGCGCGACATTACAGGTAGACGGGTCGGGATCCTTTACGACTCCGGCCACGCTGCGGCTGGAAAGAAAACGGGATCACGTTTTGGTCTTTACAAAAGACGGGTATGAGGAACAAAGCTTTACGCTGCTTCATGTTATCGGCGGCGCGGTATGCGGAAATATCCTGCTGGGTGGGCTGATAGGGTGGTTCGTCGATGCGTTGACAGGCGCGCAATATAGGTTAGCGCCGGCAAAAGTACACGTTGAACTGAAGAAGAGATAATTCCATGTTTTGTGATATAATATTTTTATGAAGATAACGATAGCCGGGAGCGCGGGTTTCTGTTTCGGCGTCAAACGCGCGCTTGCTATAGCTCTGAAGGCCGCCGCGTCAGACCGTAAAGTCTATATGCTCGGTGACATAGTACACAATGAAGTCGTCGTGGAGAAGATGAAGGCCGCGGGCATAAAACGGATAAAGGTTCCGCGTGGATCGCGGGAGATGAGGACGCTCCTTATCCGGGCTCATGGCGTTCAGCAGGACACCGTTACGCGCGCCCGACGCGCGGGATATAAGATCATAGACGCGACGTGTCCGATGGTAAAGGAGATACACGCGATCGCGAAAGCCCTGGAGCTGGATAATAGGACGGTCATAATCATAGGCGATAAAGAGCACGATGAGGTCCGCGGGATAGTCGGACAGCTGAAGAGGAGGCCCGTTATCATAAGCTCGCTGTCGGATATCTCCCGTAAAACGCTACGGAATATAGCCAGAGCCGGTGTAGTTGTCCAGTCAACTCAAGAAGAGGCGAAGGTCTTTCGTATAGTAAGC